>JAUQOS010000018.1 GCA_030550775.1 Armatimonadota bacterium | reverse complement strand
GCCCCTGCAATCGCCCGCATCTCCCAGGCAGGCTACTAGTGCTTCGCCTCTGGTCAATCTTTGGAACCCCCTCCTTTAGGTTCCCCCTACTGCGTAGGGGGAACCAGCACGCTTTGGTTCCCCTCGCGAAGCGAGGGGGAACCTCAAGGAGGGGGGCGAAACATCCAAACAATCACGAGAGGCAAAGCACTAGCATAACACAGTGTGCAAGAAGTGTTCTGATTTTGCGCCCCTCTCTAAGGTGCCCCCCGCTTTGCAAGGGGAAGCGATGAGGGGGGGGCAGAAAAAGTCAGGCAACTGGGTACCGAGGTGAGGGAGGCTTGCTCCTGTTCCAGATTGCTTGAACAGCCTTTGGTAGCTACTAAGGTACTACCGCACTTGAAATTTGTGCACACCAAAAGGTAGAATTTCGGGGCTGGAGGGGAGACCGATGTCGCATATCACGCGCATCCGCACCCAGATGGTGGAGCAGGAGTATCTCCTCAAAGCGTTGGAGGATTTGGGGCATAGCTACACTCTGGGGCAAAATGAGCACGTGCAAGTGCAACTGCCTGCGGTTTTGGGGACGCGCACGATGACCTTTGAAAAGCGTGGAGGCACCTACGAGTGCGTGGGCGACTGGTGGGGCGTACGAGTGAACCAGCGCGAGTTCCTCAATGCGCTGGCGCAACGATATGCCTACCACGCCACGCTGAGCAAACTAAGCGAGCAGGGCTTCACGGTAGCATCTGAACAGAAAGACGCCAACGGGCGCATCCACTTGCTGCTGCGCCGCGTGGGCTAATCAGGAGGGTAACCGATGGAACTGCACGAGATTGAAGTCACCATCCACCCCGATGGGCGCGTGGAGTTGCAAGTGCGTGGCGTGCAAGGCACTCAGTGCTTAGACATCACCAAAGACTTGGAAGCAGCTTTGGGCAACCAAATAGAGTCGCGCGAAATGACCGCCGAAGCACTGGAAGCAACGGTTCAGGAACAAACAGTCATCACCACGCGTATGGGATGAACCAGCCTGCCAAGCCGCGTGCATTGCGCCTGCATGCCTTTGAACCGTTCAGCTACGCTAACGGACCAGGCTGCCGCGCGGTAGTGTGGGTGCAAGGGTGTACCCTGAGGTGCCCCGGCTGTTTCAACCCCGAAACCCACTCGTTTCATGGCGGTGAATGGGTTGCCGTAGATGCGCTGTTTGAACGCATCGCGGCGCTCCAGCCGCATATCGAGGGCATCACCCTGAGCGGAGGCGAACCGTTCCAACAGCGACCCGCCCTGCTTGCCCTCTTGCAGCGCGTGCGCCACGAGACCAACCTCAGTGTGCTGGTGTTCACGGGCTACCGCTGGGAAGAGCTGCAACGATTTCGCGAAACACCTGCACTGCTTGCATATATAGATGTGTTGATCGCGGGGCGCTATGAGGCGTCACTGCGCTTAGCACGCGACTTGCGTGGCTCCGCCAACAAAACCGTGCACCTACTTACCCCACGCTACACCCTTAGCGACCTCGCCCTCACGCCCATCGGGGAGGTGATCATTGAACTTGACGGCACCCTCACGCTCAGCGGTATTGACCCCTTGCACTGGGGAAAATGACACATCTTGCACGCAGAATCGTCCAATTCGTTTGGATGTATCCAAAATAGCGGCGTTTTAGGTCATAATATGGAAGGGCAAAGATGAGAGCGGTTGCGCTGGCAAGCATGCTGGGGCTGCTGCTCCGCTTAGGAGCGCAGGAGCCAGTTGCGCTGTTGACCGACCTCAACGGGGCAGGGCGTGCGCGCACTGCCAGCACAACCGCCATCGGCGTGGCCACCTCCGACTTGCTGCCCGGTAATGGCACACGCGGCGGCTATACCACCCGCTACGCACCGATCGTTCCTGATTCCGAGTCGGTGTACTTAGATGGCAAGCGGCTGCTGCGCGAGGTTGACTATTGGATTGACTACGCTTCGGGCAGCCTTGTGTTCGCGCAGCCGGTGCGTCGCCTCTCGGCAATCCAAGTGAGCTACCGTTACGACCCGAACGGCAAGCGCGAGCAGATTGTGGGCACGATGCCGATTTTGTCGCTGTCGTTTGGGCAGGCGGGGGACGTGAGTGCGCTTTACACGCCGGGGCTTACCGAAACCACGCGTGAAGGCGTGAGCTACCGTTTCAGCGCGTATGGCTTGCACAACGCGCTTCGTGTTGGCAGTGGCGGGCTGCAGGGCTACTTCTTCGTCGGCTCGCGGGAGGCTATCCGCGCGTTTGCTGCACCGATTGCAGGCGATACCACGCGCGCCGCACTGGCACCCGCCACCACCGGACAGCTGATTGTGCAGCAGCTCCAGCTGCAAAGCGGTGCGCTACAACTACAAGCCCACTACCAAGACATCGACCCAAGCTTCTCGGCACAAAAAATGCTGGGCGCTCAGGCGGGGCTGCACGCCGAGCAGTTAGCCGCGTGGGAGCGCGAAAAGGGCATCCGCCGCTACAACTACGCGCTGGGGCTGAACCTGGGCAGCACCCAAATCCAACAAACCGCCCTGAACATCCAAGACGATAAGGGCACCATCAAGGAGCAAGGCTGGCAACTCAATAGCCCTACGCTAAACCTGCAGTGGAATCGCCGTGAAGCCAGCGCCACTTTCGGGCGGTTCAAAGACCTTGCCGACCCCCAAAAAGGGGAGTGGGAACGCGAACGCGGGCTGACCCGCGAGCACCTCACCTCCAGTTTACGCTTTGCCCCCAACAGCATGCTGGGCTATCAACAGTTGCGCCTTGCGCAGGGCAACGCTGCCATTGAACGCAACCTCTACACGCTAGAGTTGCCCTGGCTCAAAGCCTCGCGCCTGCACCAACAGGTAGGAGCTGGCTTCACACGCTTTGGCGACCTCGCTGAGAGCGACAAAGAACAACTCGCGCGCGAGGTCGGCATGCGCCGCGACCAAACCCAGCTGGAAATCAACCACCCCAACTTCAAACTGGCAACCACTGAGCAACAAGTGCAATCGCCCACGGGCAGCTTGGAGCGCGAACGCTTGCGCATTGAAACTACCCATGTGGTTGTGGAGCACACTCACCGTGCTGTGTCGCCCGAGTTCGGCAGGCTGGCAAGCCTTGCCCCCCACGAGCAGCAGCAGTTGGTCGAAGAAGTGCGTCAGTTCTACGACCCTGCCAACAGCGTGCCGTTTGACCCCAACCACGACCTGCCGCTGCTGATGCGCGAGCAGGGCATTGAGCGCACATTGCAGCGTGTGGAACTCAAGCCCAGCAAGGACACCAGCCTGCAAATGCGCCGCTACGAGACCGCCAACCGTTCAGGCGTAGGCGAACTGCGCGGCGTGCAGTGGCACCTACGCACCCCGAACCTCCAACTGCGCCTGCACGAGCGTAGCATCGACTCCGGCTTCGGTCGCTTGCGTGACCTCACGCGCGTGGAACAACTATTGTTCCACAACGAGCACGGAATCCACCGCTTTGACTGGGACGCCACACTCACCACGCGCCAGTTCGGGCTGGCGATTTCGCAAATGCGCGTGCGCGAAGTCGGCGCAGGGCTACACCGCCTCAGCGCGCGCTTGCTGCACCCCGCTTTGGAACTACACTATCATCAGCGCCGTGTTGACCCTGACTTTGCCCGCGCCCACGACTTAGCCGACCCCGAGCGTGACTTTTTTGCCCAGCTGCGCGGCTACCACCAGCATGACTGGACCGCCCGCCTACGCCCAAGCCCCACCCTGCAACTGGAACTGTTCGGCTACAACGCCCACAACCCGCAGGAAATCATCGCCAACCGCCGCCAACGCTACCGATTCGTATGGCAACCGTTCAAAGCCCTCACCCTCGGACGCCACCAAGACGAGTACGAATCGGACAAAACCAGCGAGCGTCTCTACCAAGATGAGTACGAGCGCAACGACTTGCAATACCAGCTCGGTTGGGGGCAGTTCAACGCCTATCAAGAGCGACGGCGTATCGGCGGCACGTTGGCAAACCCGCTCTATCAAGATAGCTCCTTCTGGCGTTTTAGCACAGGCGCACTGCGCAACCTGCATCTCGCGGTGGAAGAGCGACGCACCACCGCCACAGGCGCGCCCAGCGAGCACTATCAGCACTATCAAACCACCTACACGCTCAACCCGCAGCTGAAACTCAGCTTTGCGCACGCCGAAGCGCGCCGCGACCGCGCCCCCGACGAGAGCGCGCAACAAATCGGACTGGAATATGAGTTCCGCCCCGGCGCGAAGTTCACCTTCTCCGAAGCCCGCCGCGCCAAAGAGGACGCCAACGGCGAACGCGTGCTAACCACAGGGCTGACCCAAACCGCATTTGGCGTGCTCAGCATCGGCGCCGCCTACCAAGAGCATCGCATCGACCGCACCAACACCCGCGCCCAAAGCCAAGTGGTCCTCCAAAGCGCGAAACCGTTCAGCTTCTTAGGCATGCAGGAGTTCCAGTTTGATTTCCGCTACGGCGCGCTGGCAGACCGCGGCATATGGCAACAGGAGAACAAACACTTCACCGCGCAAGCAACCGCCCTGCGCCACAAAGTCGCAGGGGGCTATGTGGGGCTGTATGTGCCCGGACATGGGCGCGCCGTAGACCGCTACTACCAGATTGAATCGCCTCCGCATCCGCAACTGCGCTACAGCCTGCACTATAAAACGCGCACCTACCACGACGGCAGGCTTTACCTTGTGCGTAACTACAACATCGCCTACAAACTGGATGGGCGGCTCACGCTCACTCACGAGTTCCAAACCCACCCGGAGCAAGCAAACCCGCATGTGGTCTTAGGCTCTGTGCTGCAGCCCACAGGCGTGTCGGCGTGGGGGCTAGAGTGGCACTGGACCCCGCGCATGTCACTGCGCGGCGACTACCGCACTGAATGGAACGAGCAACAAAACCGCCGCACGCGCCGCGGCGGGCTAACCCTCACGACCAATCAAACTGACAACCTCCAGTACAGCATCGGCTACCGTGTGGACGCCGAACGGTTCGGTAACCGCGACGGCATCGCGCATACCTTCTTCCTCTCCACCGAGCGGAAGCTTGACTCTGAAAACTTCCTGATGTTCGGCTTCCAGTGGACGCACTACGAGCGTCGCCCCGACCCCAGCATTCCACGCGACCAACATCGGCTGGTTTTGGAGTGGCGCAAGCCGTTTTAGGCTCACTCCACCCGAAACCGCACACCGCCAAAGCGCACAATATCGCCCGGTTTAAGCGTCTGGCGCGTGACGCGCACCTCGTTCACATAAGTGCCGTTGGTGCTGCCCAAGTCATACACTACCAGCACGCCGTTTTCCTGCGCGATGCGCGCGTGGTGGCGGCTGACTGAAAGGTCGGGCACAATTAGCGTGTTGTCAGCCTCGCGCCCTACGGTTAGCCCGCTGGCGGGCACGCTGAACCGTTGTCCTGCAAGGGCGCCATCTAGCCCCACAAGGCGGGTGGCTTGGGCTACCACAACCACACCGCCTGTGGCGGGTACAGAGGGGCGTGTGGGCGGTGGTGCGGGCGTGGGCGTAGGTGCTGTCGTGGGCGTGCAGGCGCACGCGCCCGTCATCGGATCTTGGGGCTGCCCGCAGTAGGGGCAAACACCCGGCGGCGCAGGCATCGGCGTATACGGGGCGCGCACCACATCGCGCGGCATTCGCTGCGCTTGCCCCTCTCGCAACTGAAACTGCATCTGAAAGCTTCCTATTTGCAGCATGTCGCCGTCGTGCAGTTCCACAGGAGCTGTGGCAGGACGCCCGTTCACCAACAGGGGTGCCAACGGCACCAATAGATAGCCTCCACCCTGCATTCGGATCTCGGCGTGGCGTGGGGCTACTTGCGGATCGCCGCGTAAGGGCACGTCGGCCAACTCATCGCGTCCGATGTACGCCCCGTCGCGGTCAATCGGATAGTCTTTGCCCTCGTTGCGCCCGTAAATCACGCGCACCCACGCCGCGCGCGTAAGCAACTCGAGCAACCCGATGAACAGCCCCACGCCTGCGCCGATGAGCGTTAGCCCCACCGCCCGCGATGGTGCACCTGCGTCTTCCGCCGCGCCCGGCACAAAGGCGAACCCCGACGCCACTACCAGCCCTAAAAAGTCAAAAAGCGCACCGCCCAGCCCACCGCCGATCGCACCGCCCAGCATGCCGTTGCGCATGCGCTTGGGTGAACGCGCCACGACACCTTCCGCCAGCCCAATCGCTGCCCCAAACACCGCCCACCCCAGAATCCGACCAATAATCAACCCCACAATCGGCAGCCTCGTGGTAAGCACACCAAAAATCACCTGCCCGATCACCACGCCTAACCAACCCCCCACAATCCCTACCACTGCCCCCAACAGCGCACCTCGCGCCACATGCTTACCTGTGCCCAGCGACAAGCCCGATGCCAACCCAATCATTGCGCCAATGAATCCCCCCGATACTGCGCCAAACAACACCAAACGCCCCCAATCCACGCTGCGACGCATCGTATCGTCGTAGAACGGCTCGTTCACCGCCCACGCGATGAACCCCCCCACCGCGCCAAACAGCATCAAGTAGATCAGCTTTGACACCATCGCCTACTCCACCCGCAACACAGTTGCCCCCATCTGGATGGCGTCGCCCGGTTTAATCGGCGTGGGCCCGCTGATGCGAACGCCGTTCACATAGGTGCCGTTGGTGCTGCCGAGATCTTCAATCAGTGTCTGATTGCCTTGACGAGTGATTTGTGCGTGGCGGCGGCTCACCCCCATATCGGCAGTGAGGGCGATAGGATGAGTCGCTTCACGCCCGATGGTCAACAGCTCACCCGCGAGTTCAAAAACTTGCCCCGAGTGCGGTCCCTGGATTGCCACTAAGCGCGTTGCAGGTCCCGCGCTTACCCCTGCTGTGGGGGCTGCAGTGGGCGGGATACCTGCGCTTTCCAGCGGGGGTAGCTCAGGTTGGTGCGGTGCCGCAACGGTGGCAGAGGCGGTAGGGGGGCTGGTGCTCCCAGTGGCTGCCTCGGGCAGCTCCACGCCCAGCTTGGTCATCGCCGCGCCCAGCTGCTGTGGTTTCTGGGTTGCCAAACGCACCAAAAAGTAAATCACGCCGACCGCCAACGCCGCCGCCACCACGAACATCACAACCGCGCCGATGCGACTGGCAGGGCTTGCCTCCTCTCGGGCAGCTGCTTCACCTGCAGCAGCTTTCGGTTCCAAAGTGGCGACAGCTCCACTTAGCGCGAATTCAATCACAGGCACACGCAGCTCACGCTCGGCTTTGAGCGTGGTCTCTTGGCTCGCTTTTTGCTCATCGCCATACTGCGTGGTGATGGTCAGCTTGCCGAGCGGCACGCGCTCAAATATTAGAATGCCTTCTGCCGATGGTTCCAAGACGCGCGTGTGGGTTTTGCCGTCGGCATCGGTGAGGCTCACCAGCGCGCTGGCAACAGGTTTGCCTTGGGCGACGAGGTTCACCTGCACGCGCGCCACATGCGTCCAGCGGTCGCTTGTGAATTCGGTTTTGTCTTTCAGCTCAGCGGCGCGTAGGCGCGCGAGGTTTCCAGTTTTCGCATCGTACACCCATATGACCTCTGCACCCTCTGGCCGCTTGATCACGAGAGTAGTATCGCTCGTTTTTCGGGGGGGGTTGAGCGGGTTGCCTTCAGCATCTTCTGCCCACCACCAACGCTCGCCTTCCTGCGCGAATACGAGGGTTGTCTCGCGCGCCTGCGCAGTTGGTTTTTCTTTTTCGGCGGGCGTCTCCGTCTTTGTCTGCGCCATGCCTACGCCCATAAGTACACACAGCAGCGCGATCAGCTCAAACACTCGCATACGGATTTTTAGATTCGCAAACGGGGGTGTTGTTCCTACCGAGTGGCTAGAGACGCGGGAACGGCATCAGGCTTCGGAACGCCCATACCCTGCAATTTTGCGTAGAACTGCCGAAAATCCAAGTGGAATGCGTGTTTTGGTGGTGGATGACGAGCCGATGGTGCAGCTGTTGCTCAGCCAAGCGTTGGAAGAAGCGGGGCACGTAGTGGAAATCGCTTCCAACGGTTCGGAAGCCCTGCAACGCATGCACCAGCATTCTTACGACTTGGTGTTCACAGACGTCCACATGCCCTACATGAGTGGCATTGATTTCGTGCGGGCGGTGCGACAGCACGGCTGGCGCACCCCGATTGTGGTGATGGATAGTTATCCCGAATTGTTTTTGGAGAGCGAGGTTGGCGCAGAGGCGTTCGCCACGCTTGCGAAGCCGTTTGACCTCAGCGAGGTCCGCCGCGCTCTCCAACAGGCGGAACAACTGCTAATCGCGAGGTGAACCGATGAGTTGGCGTTGGCGCTTATTTTGGGCAGGCATAGCGATGGTTGCGCTTGGCAACGCCCAGCGCACTTCCGAAACCGCCGAGTGGTTGTTTGCCGACCCCCAAGAGGTGGTCAAAACCGCCACGCGCACGGAACGCCCCGTTGCTGAATCGTTTACCACAGTGCGCGTGCTGACCCGCCGCGAAATCGAACTCAGTGGCGCGCAGACCATCCAAGAGCTACTGGAGCGGATGGTGGTGGACTTTGAAGCGCAAGAGTCGTCTCAGCATCGCTTCTTGAGCATGCGCGGTGCCTACAGCGCATCGGAGTTCAATGAGCGCATGCTTTTCCTGCTGGATGGGCAGCCGCTCAACGACCCAGTTTTGGGCAACTTCCCCGCGATGAGCCTCAGTACCCACGATGTGGAGCGCGTGGAGATTGCCTTCGGTCCCGGCTCGGCGATGTACGGTCCGAACGCCTTTGCAGGTGTGGTCAACATTATCACGCAGCAAGGCGACACGGGGCGTTCCTCGCTTTGGAACGGCTATACGGGGCGTGGGGGCTACAACGCTTCCTTGCGCTGGGTCTCGGTGCCAAACACACCCTACCGATTGAGCGTACAAACCTCCTTTTGGCGCGATCCAGGCAGTAATCGCGTGCGCAATAACGATTCCGTTGTGCGCACTGCGCGTCTTGCCTTTTCACAAGGAACTCTGGAACGCGGGCAATGGCAGGTCAATTACCTTTACACCGACCTTGATCGCGGGCAAGTAGGTATGCGCTACTTCGCTTACCCAACCCCTAATGACCGCAGCCAGTGGCGCACCCATTACTGGCAAACCGCCTACACCCGCAACTTCGGCAAGTTCACGCAAACAAGCCGACTTTATGGGCTGAGCGGTGAGGTGGTGTTCCTAAAAGTACAAGAGGTACCTCCCATTGTGCCTAACGCTCCTCGTAAGCGCATGGTTATGAGCCAATCAATGGTGGCGGCGGAAACCTACGGGCAATGGCAACTGCCCCAAGCGCAGTTGCTGGCAGGCGTGGATTACCGATACATGCGTGCCAGTAGCCGAAACCATCTGGGCGGCAGCCACAATGCCTTCAACCTCGCTCTCTACGCTCAAGCCGAGTGGGAGCTTGGGCGATGGCGCCCCATCTTAGGTGCGCGCTACGATAGCCATTCTATCTACGGGGACCAGTTCAGTCCACGCGCAGGCTTTACCTATATCGCCAGCGAGCAGCACCGCTTCCGCGCCTCGCTTGGGCGCGCCTTCCGCGCCCCCAGCTTCGTGGAAATGCACCTGCGCGACTTCTACGTGTGGATGCCTTGGACACCAACAGGTGTGCCCCTCAGCATTGAGGGCAATCCCAACCTGAGACCAGAAACTACCGTGAGCTTCGAGGCTGGCTATAAATACATTCAGCCACGATGGCAGCTCGATGTGTCGTATTTCACAATGGATCTCGATGATGTCGTCACCGTCTTTCTGAAAGACCCAAACCGACCTGACTTGCGCCAGTACAATAACCTCTACGCCTTCCGCGTTTGGGGCTACACGGTGGATACGGTCGTCAAACTTGCTCCTGAATGGACTTTAGGCGGAGGTTATATGTATGTACGCTATACGGGCGGCGTGGAAGAAGACTACAAGCCTGCTCGCGACCGTGCTGTAATCCGCCTTGCCTACTACAAAGAGCGCGGGCTGAGCGGACAACTTGTGTTCAACTATCCTGCTGTGGGGCAGGGCTTCAGCAATGCCTACGCGTGGAACACCTATCTTAATCTCGTCTACCGACAAGGCGAACGCAGCCGTTGGAACTTGCGCATCGATAACCTGTTCAATGTGCACACCGAGATGGCGCGATGGGTGCCAGGCAGCGGGCGAAGCGTGTGGTTCAGCTATCAGCGCGACTGGTGATGAGAAGTGCTACGGACGGCGCTCGTGTTTGGGGTCTGGAGTGTTATCAACGCACTGTTGACGGCGCAGAGCGTTGATATCGCCATCTTACTCAGCCGCGAGGGCGGTATCTACGCCGACGCGGTCAATCGTTTCCGACAAGAGCTGGAAGCGCAGGGCTACACACTCCAACCCCTCACCTTCGCCCTCAAAGGCGACCGTAGCGACGCCGAACTGCCCCGACGCGTTTTGGAACGCCGCCCAAAAGTGATTGTAGCAGTGGGTACCGACGCCGCGCTGCTGCTAAAGTCGCACTACGAACGGGTACCTGCCCAGCAGCAGATCCCTGTTGTATTTACGATGGTGCTTGACCCAGTTGGGCAGGGGCTAGTCGTGAGCGCAGAACGCAGCGGTTCGCGCTTTGCAGGTGTCGCTCTTGCCGTGCGCCCTCAACGGCAGTTCCGAATCCTACTGGATGCGGTTGCCACGGTCAAGCGCATCGGCGTGGTGTACAACCCCACAGACCCTGTGTCGGTGCGCTTGATAGAGCAATCACGCGAGGATGCCGAGCGCATGGGGCTCCAGCTAATCGCAGTGCCCGCTGAGCAGCCCGCCCAAGTAGCATCCGTCCTACAGACGCTCGCAAACGCGGTCGACGCCCTTTGGCTCATACCCGATCCAGTATGCGCCTCACCTGAGGGATTTCAGGCGCTTCTGGAGTTTGCCACGCGCCACAAGCTTCCAGTGCTAGCGTTTGCCGAATCGTATGTGCGGCGCGGTGCCCTGCTGGCAGCAGGCGTGGATTTGGCAGAACAGGGCGCGCTCGCTGCCGAGCAGGTCACCCGTATCCTCAACGGCGAAAAACCCGAAGATTTACCGCTCCTTACCCCCCGCCGTGTGCTGACCTACTACAACATGCGCACCGCACGCTTGCTGAACCTCGCCATTCCTGATATGCTGTTGAACTTAGCGGCAAAGGTGTACGAGCAATGAACAAGTTAGGGCTTCGTGAACGGTTATTGCTCCTGTACGCGCTAATGGCGCTTGTGCCAGTGATAGCCGCTGGCAGTTGGCTTTACTTCTACTTAGGTGGTCAGGTCGCCGAGTCGTCAAGGCAGCTGCACGATAGTATGCAACGCGAATTGCGCCTCTACCAAGACGCGCTAGAGATAGGCACGCAAGCGGTACTGCGCGAAGCGCACCTGCGAATGCGCCGACGCACGACCGAGCAGCTGCTCCAGCAGCGCGCCCAGATGCAAACCCAACAGACTGCGCTACTGCGCGAGGCGGTGGCAGAAGTGCAGACCACCACGCGTAATGCCCTCCAGCAGATAGAACAGGCAACCCTGAGCAACCTTCAACACGCCCTCCAGCAAGTTGAGCAGCAAGTACAAGGTGTGCAGATGCACTCGCTGGCTACTTTGCAAGCCGCCACCGAACAAGCTACCCGCGACGCCCTCCAGCAAACGATTACGCAACACTTGGCGCAGCTATCGGCTCAGCTTTCGCGCCAAGTGGAAAGCCTGCTGCGCAACTACACCGCCCAGCTCACTCTGATTGCTCAGCAGCCCGCTATCCAAAACGGCGACACCACCGAAGCCCGCTGGATCTTGCAAGCGTTGCAAAACCGCGAGCCTGCCTATCAGCTGCTGGCGCTGCTGAACGCCGAAGGCGAACTGGTGCTCACCATTAGCGAGGAGATAGACCCCGCCACCGTACAAGCCGACTGGCAGGCACTGTGGCATTCGATGCAAACCACACAAGATACGCTGTGGGGCAACGCACGACTGTACCGCATTGAGGGACGCCTCCAACCCTTCGTGCCAATCCTGACCCCTGTGCGCTACTTGGGCAAAGAGTTTCGCGGGGCAATCTTTGCGCTAGTGAGCTTAGACGAGGTGAGCAACCTCACACGCGCCTTTCGAATCGGCGAACGCGGCACCGCGATGCTGGTGCAGCACGACGGGCTTATCTTGGCACACCCCGATTCACGCCAAATTGGACAAGTAGCCAGTGCGTTTCAGCATCTGCTGCGGTCTGCCCTGCAGCCCTACAGCACCGTAGTTCCAGGCGAACCCGAACTTCTGGTGGCGATTGCCCCCGTGCGACGGCTTCACGCCCGCTTGGTGATTACGCAACCCACAGAAGAGGCGTTTCAACTGGTCGAGTCGCTGCGCCACTCGCTTCAACAAGTGTTTGCAGCGCAGCAAGCCCAAACGCAACAAGCAATCAATCGCGCCAGCGTCGCTGCCAAACAGCAGTTCCGCACCCAAGCACAGCAGCAGCAAGCCCAAATCCGCCAGCGAATCCACATCGCCGAGCAGCGATCGCTAACTCGCTCGGTGGCGAGTCTCAATGCGCTAAGCCGTGCCCAGCAGCAACGCCTTGCCCAGATGATCGACGAATCGTTCCGCCAAACGCGCCTGGAGCTGGAACGGGGGCTGCGCAAACGCCTTGCAGAAGCCTACCTGCGCACGAACGCGCAGCTCCAAGCGATTACTGAGACCATGCGCTATAGCGTCAATCACCAAGTGCGCACATCGCTCTCGGTAGCGCTCATGTGTATCATCGCTGCCTTGGGCATAGGCGCCGTCTATTTCCATCGCAGTTTAGTGCGTCCGCTACGCATACTAGTAGAAGCTGCCCACGATATCGCGGCAGGCAACATGAATCGGCGCGTGGTGCTGCCCCGTCGCGGCTGCCCCGAACTGGATGACCTCGCCGACTCATTCAACCACATGGTCGACGCCGTCCAAAAAGCCGAAGCGCAACTCATCCAGTCCAGCAAACTCGCCTCTTTGGGCACGCTGGCGTCGGGCGTGGCACACGAACTGAACCAACCGCTGGCAATCATCCGCGCGATTGCCCAACAAACCATTCAAGACCTCTCCGCCGAAGCCTCAGAGCCTTTCTCGCCTACCCGACACCAGGCGCTGTTGGACGATATGCGCCTAATTGAGCGACAAACCATCCGCATGAGCCAGATTATCCAGCATTTGCGCGCGTTCGCCCGCAAGCCGCGCGAGGAGTTCGAGCCCGTAAACCTCAACGAGGTCGCTCAAAACGCGCTGATTTTGCTGCGTGAGCAGCTGCGCAACCGCGGCATCACCCTTGTGGAAAACTACGCGCCCGACCTACCCTCCGTGCTGGGCGAACCCAACTCGCTGGAACAAATCGTGATCAACCTGCTCACCAACGCCCGCGACGCTCTGGAAGATCGTCCCAACGCCCAAATTGTGGTGGAAACTGGCACCTACGACGACGGCAAGCAGCTTTATGCCGAACTGCGCGTGCGCGATAACGGTCCCGGCGTACCACCCGACATTCGCACGCAGATTTTTGACCCGTTTTTCACCACCAAAGACCCCAACAAAGGCACGGGCTTGGGCTTAGCCATCTCGCTGGAGATTGCGCACAAGCATCACGGCACCCTGCTGCTTGCCGACACCACCGAAGGTGCGGAGTTTGTGTTGCGGATTCCCGTCGCCGCACAAAATCTGGCGGCAGCATGAGTGCTTCGTCAACCCTCAATCTTTGGAACCCCCCTCCGTAGGTTCCCCCTACTGCGTAGGGGGAACCGAGCCAGTTTTCGGTTCCCCTCGCGAAGCGGGGGGAACCTGAAGGAGGGGGGCACGGAACCCAAACAATTAGCCTTGATGAAGCAATGAGCCCCCTTAGATATGAACACAACACTCCACTCGCTACTCCCATCAGGGGGTAGGCGCCAGCGGTGCTTCTGGTGCCTGCGAGCCTATCGCGAGAACGCGACTGGTATAACAGCGCTCCCATCGTTGCACCAAGTGGAGAGTCTAGTAGACATAATCGTTTGTATCAGCTACGCCTACCCTGAAGAAAGCAACTTTGATATCATTCCGCTCGCTGAACCACGTAGACGATACCGTCCGAGAATTGTGTGGCTGAGACCGTCTTCATACGAACAAAACCGACCTTCGTGACCTGTAGCCGAATAGGTGGGCTTCGACTACATAGAGAGCATTATCTGCCTGTCCGACAAATGCATGGGGTGATTATTTTGCGAGGCTTACCCAGCACTTCGCGAGTTCTCCGGTGGACACGCAAGATTGCACGCGGCGAGTTCCTTTCAGAAAATGCTCTAGAATGATACTTTACGGCGACAAAGGTCTTGACAAAAACAGCAAAATGTTGTATAATGGTAGCGAGGTGGGATCGATTCCTGCCCTAGCCAGAGGAGGTGGATTAATAACTATGCGGTACTGGGCAACGTTGCTGGGTGTGCTCATGGTATGCGCCGCCGTTTTTACGCAAGAGGAGTTTCGGGGAACCTTTAGCTTACCCTGGCGTTGGTGCGTTCAGGGGAACACACCTCTAGATACGGCTGACCCCAGCCGATACGAAGTCTCCAACGAGACATTAGATATCTACCTACAGCCGGGGACGCTGACGCTCAGCGAGAATAATGCTCGCAACATCGCGACCGTGCGTGTCGGGCCTGCCCACCCAGGCTGGTATGTGGAAACCAAACTCACGCTTGACTTGGGCGGAGCAACGGGTGCTTACATCCAAGCTGGGCTAATCTGGCTACATAATGCCGATTGGTACTACACCTACCATCTGGTGCTAAGCCCGTTTAGCGGCAACTTGTTTTTGGGCACGGCTCAAGAAACCTATGAAAACGGTATGCCTGTATTCCGCAATGGGGGGGCACAATCGGGTGAATGGTCGCCCCAGTTGAATACTGTCATCCTGCGCATTCAGGATCGTTCGGAGAATTTCGACAACGATCCCACCAACGATATTCCCGTAGGTCAGTTTTTCGAGGTCTGGTACGACAACGGTGATGGCAATGGGATGCGCTGGCTCATCACCGTGCCCACTGTCGAATCGGGCTATCCTGGCTGGGAGTTTATGACCGCGATTCCAGCGATTCTGCGCTTCGGCGGGCGTATCGGGCTCTACACTGATATTTCAGGCTACGCAGGCGAACATGTGCCTGTGGCAATGTTCGACTATTTCCGCACGAATCTTCCGTTGTTGCCAGCAGCAGATATAAATGGCGACTGTATCGTGGACGATGCCGACTTGTTGTCGGTATTGTTCCAGTTTGGAGCTTCGGGTGAGTGTATGAGCGAGGACGTTACCGGTGACGGTGTGGTAGACGATGCGGATTTGTTGACAGTTCTGTTCAGCTTCGGGAGCGGGTGTCGCTAACCATGCGCGGATATGGTTCACGCGCCTATCGCGTGCGCGAATGGGTGTTGGAGCAAGTGCGCTTGGGGCGATTGCGTGCAGGCGATCGCCTGCCCAGCCCTCACGCTCTGGCGCAGCAGTTATCGGTTAGCCCACTGACGGTGCAACGCGCTCTGCGTCAAATGGCTCAGGAAGGGCTGGTTACGCGTCGACGGCGGCTGGGAACTTTCCTCAGCCTCAGGGCTACTGCCCACCATGCTTCCACCTTCGTGCGGATTGCGCTCCTGCTGCCCAAGTCTATGGGCGATGTGCATGCCGATTTCTATTTGGGCGGCCTCTATCAAGGGATTCAGCAGGTGCTAACCGAGTATGGGGCGTCGTTAGGCTGGTATGACTACGAAAGCCTCCATCAGGCGGGGTTGGAAGGCGTTGTAGGCGCGTTAGCAATCGCTCCACCGATAAGCCGTCTCCACGAATTGCAACAGCTCAATCAGCGCATCCCTGTGGTCGCCGTCGGTGCAGCGACCGCCCTTTGGGGTCTCGACTCCGTCGCCTGCGACAATGAGACCCCTATGCGCGAGAGTGTGCAACGACTGGTGCAACTTGGGCACCGACGCCTCATCGGGCTATTTGCCGACATGGACGCTTTAGATACCCAAGAGCGCATTCGCGGATTTTGCCAAGCCGCTTCCGAAGCAGCCCTTGAGGCGTGGTACCTCCTATGCGCCCACGATACTTTTGAGCTCGAGCCAGCCCTGCAGTATCAGCTCCTGAATCTGCTGCGGCTGCCGTCGAACCAGCGCCCTACTGCAGTCGTGGCTGGAGGGTTTTACATGGCGATGGGAGTCTTGCAAGCGGCGCATACTCTGGGGTTACATGTGCCTAACGATCTATCAGTAGTCGGCTTTGATGACCCGCCTGCAGCGGCGCTTACGGCGCCTCCCCTAAGCACCTATCGCCAGCCTCTCCGAGCCATGGGAACATACGCTGCTCAACGCCTACTTTCGGTTATTCACAACCCTCGCCCTCCAGAGCCGTTTCTCCTACGCCTTCCCACTTCCTACATCGAGCGACACACTCTCGCGCCCACAATATAACTCCCAGAGGTGAGACCATGCGACGAGGCTTCACACTAATCGAACTATTAGTCGTGATCGCAATTATCGCGATCTTGGCAGCCATTCTATTTCCCGTGTTCGCGCAAACGCGTGAAAAAGCACGCCAAACCGCGTGCCTTTCCAACACAAAACAGATCGCGCTTGGGCTGAGTATGTATGTCCAAGACTATGATGAGACCTTCTTTAACCTGCCATGGCCTGGACCAGGCGGTTATGACGGACAAACGCCCTCACTGCATGTGTTCTGGACAGAGGCGTTGATGCCCTACATCAAAAATCAGGATGTCTTTCGCTGCCCTTCTATGGGCGATGCCTTCCATACAGGGACTTACAACTATCCTGCCGTGAACTATACGGTCAACTACGGGCTGAATGAACCCATTTTGGGGCGCCAAAACTGGATGCGCACAGACCCTAACTACAGTGGCCCTATCCCTATGAACTTACCTGCGTTGGATCGCCCCGCCGAGATAGGGATGATTGCCGACAGCACGCGCTACTATGTGTTCGGTTCCTTCATTTGCTGGGAGGATCCTGATCGTGATGGTAAGCAAGAGGGCTATTGGTGCTCCAGCGACTACGAAAAGCGCACTTGCCCTAACGGTGACTGGTACTATGGTTTTCCACGCCATTTCGAAGGTATCAACGTGGTGTACGCGGATGGACACGCTGGGTTTTCTGGCAAACGTGCCCGCAGCAGCACTAATAACAACCAGTGGGGTTGCTTTTTCTATGCGCGTGTGAAGGTCTGGACACGGTAACAATGCAAACGAACACGACAACCCAGTTGCAGCGGATTCATAGTGCGCTGCGGGCACGCCAGTTGCCCAGCGGCGCACTGCTTAGCGATCCTGTGACCGCCCCCCACGAGAACTGGCTTATGCCGTACTATGCTAATTTGGCGGTTATCGGCTGGATTCATGGGATTCGTCATACCCGCGAGCGCGCCGACTACTCGCGTATTCGCCGCTGGTTGATGTGGTACACAAACCACATGAACCCTGACGGTACCATCTACGACTACACCTACCATAACGGCACCTTGACCTGCCGTAATACTTACGACTCGAGCGATTCTTATGCGGCAACCTTTTTGGAAGCCTTGCGCGATTATGTGCAAGCCACAGGCGAGACGCGCTTCGCACAGAGCCTGTTCTCGCGCGGTATAGGACGCGCGGTAAACGCAATCATGCTCACCTACCAAGCGGATGGATTGACCTACGCACGCCCTGACTACCCTGTAAAGTTCCTGATGGATAATGTAGAGGTTTATCGAGGGTTACGAGCAGCTGCCGATTTGGCGCGGTATAGCAAGCGCACCAGCGAGGCTGAATGGTGGCGCCTGCGCGCCCAACGAACCCACCAAGCCATTCTCAACGACTTATGGTTGCCCTCCCAAGGGCATTACGCCTGGGCAAAGCATTCCAACGGCACCCTCGAGACGCGCTTGAGCGAATGGTATCCCGATATAATGGCGCAATTGATGGCTATCGCTTGGCTTCCACTCATCCCTCGCCACGAATCGCTTTACACCACCCTCAAAGCGCGGTTCTATAACTTACCTTCCACACTCGACGACAATCTCGCTGTAGAAAAAGCCGTCTGGTGGGGAATGGCTGCCAAGGCAACCGGCGACCTCGATATCGCCAACGAAATCCGCGCCAAGCTCTTGGCAGTTGACCTCCGCCGACGCAACCTGTATCCACTCTCCCTATACGGGCATATGGCACGCACCCTACTGGATTGAGGTCTCTCACTATCGGCGTGTGGGAGGCGTCTAAGCCGTGCAAGGGATTCCCCGCTTGCCAAAAGGTATACTCTGCTGCGGCGGAGGATTGTGCAATGGCGTACATCACCGAATCGGGTAAAAAACTGATCACAGTCATTCCGGGCGACGGAATTGGACCTGAGTGTATTGAGTCTGCGCTGCGTATTTTGGAAGCCACAGGCGCGCCCATCGAGTGGGAAATCCGATATGCGGGCGCCAGCGTCTTCAAGCAGGGTATTGAATCGGGTGTACCGCAAGATACCATCGAGTCGATTCGCAAAACCCGCGTGGTCCTGAAAGGACCCCTCGAGACACCCGTCGGCTACGGCGAAAAAAGCGCTAATGTAACGCTGCGCAAGCTGTTTGAGACCTATGCAAATGTGCGCCCCGTGCGCGAGTTTCCGAACGTGCCTACCCCCTACAGTGGACGCGGTATTGACCTTGTGGTAGTGCGCGAGAATGTGGAAGACCTATACGCGGGCATCGAGTATATGCAAACACCCGATGTCGCGCAATCGCTCAAGATTATTACGCGCAAAGGAAGCGAGAAGATTGTGCGCTTCGCGTTTGAGTTAGCCCGCGCGGAAGGACGCAAAAAAGTGCATTGCGCCACCAAAGCCAACATCATGAAGTTCGCAGAGGGCATGCTCAAGCGCACCTTTGAAGAAATCGCCCCCGAATACCCCGATATTGAGGCGAACCACATCATTGTAGACAACTGCGCACACCAGCTGGTCAAACGCCCCGAGCAGTTCGAGGTCATCGTCACCACCAACATGAACGGCGACATTCTCAGCGATTTGACTTCCGCGTTGGTGGGTGGACTGGGCTTTGCGCCATCGGCGAACATCGGCAACGAGGTCGCCATCTTCGAGGCGGTGCACGGCTCCGCGCCCAAGTACGCAGGCAAGAATGTCATCAATCCCACCGCCGTCATCTTGTCGATGGTGATGATGCTGCGCTATTTAGGTGAGTTTGAAGCCGCCGCGCTCATTGAAAACGCCGTGCTTTACACTTTGGAGGAGGGCAAGGTGCGCACGGGCGATGTGGTGGGCTACGACAAAGGCGCCAAAACTACCGAGTACACCGACGCCATTATCGCCAACTTGGGCAAGAAGCCCAGCACGGTGCAAGTGCGTGACTATCGCCCCATCCAGCTGCCTCAAGTGCCTACGGACCCTGTGTTTGTGCGTCCGCAGACCCGTCGCGTCGTGGGCGTAGATGTGTTCGTGGAAACAGACCTGTTGCCCGAGCCGCTGGGGCACACCATTGAACAGCTGGTTGCCGAGTCGCCCTTCCGGCTGAAAATGATTTCCAATCGCGGCACGCAGGTTTACCCGCCCACAGGAGCGATTACCGATGTGGTTGACCACTACCGCTGCCGATTCCTGTTGCGTGATACGGCGGGCGAGGTAAATGACGCCCAGATTTTCGATCTGGTGCAACGCATCGCCAGCCGCTTCCGCTGGATGCATATCGAGAAACTTCAAGAGTTCGATGGCGCGATGGGCTTCACCAAAGCCCAGGGCGAAGATTAGAATATCTAATCCAACGGGCGGGGGGAATGGCAGGTCCCATCCCCCCGGCAAATCTAACAAGGGTACACCGCCTGAGTTTCGCCACGCGCTTATGGTGGTTGATTTTCAATTCTGCCCCCCTCCGTAAGGTTCTCCCCGCTCCGCGAGGGGAACCGAAGAACTCATTCGGTTCCCCTACGCAGTAGGGGAACCTGAAGATGGGGTTCCTAGAAAACAGGGCTACTACGCCCTGGTTGAGAGAGAGCGTTGCACTCTTATCAACTCCTGTAGGTTCCCCCCCCGCAAGCAAGGGAAACCGAAAAAAAGACCGCTCGGTGCTCCCTAAATTGTAGGAGGCACCGGGCAGAGGGGTTGGGAAAAATCAGGCATCGGCTGTGGCAGTTGAGACCGACCCCTGTACCCTTATTAGCCTGATGGAACGCTGGGGCAACATTCCCCGTCGCGCTGCTTTCGCGCTTCGCGGGTCCGTCCGCCTTCCGCTATGGCTGCTTGCTGGTTCTTTTCACGGCGCACCGCCTAACCAGATGTTCGCGCCACTGCGTTCGCACCGCGCTTTGCTAACGCACGATAGAGCCCCGCCCCAATCAGAATCAGCGACAACGCCACGATGTGCCCATAAGTAGTCCCGTCGAACGCGATTGCGGAGGTCGCCCCCGCGCGGAAAAACTCGTTGATGAAGCGATATAGCCCGTGTAGCATCAGAAATGCTGCAAAGAGCTGCCCCTCGAAGCGCTGACGCGTTGCCCAGCGTGATAAGACAAAGAAAATCGCCAAGTTCATCACGGTGGCGTAAAGCTGGGTAGGGTGCACGGGCTGCGCGTGTCCCGGGAACAGTACACCCCAAGGCAGCTCAGTCGGTCTGCCATAGCAGCAGCCCGCACCGAAGCAACCAATCCGAGCAATCGCATAGCCCAGTGCCAGCGAGGGGGCAGCCAGGTCGCCCACACGCCAAATAGGCAGCCGATAGCGGTGAATGATCCATAAAGCAGCGCCAATCCCCAGCGCAAAGCCCCAAAAGTACGACATCCCGCCTTCCCACACCCGGATAATGCTCCATGGGTCTTGGGCATAATCTGACCAGTTCATGATCACAAAGCCCAGCCGCCCCCCAACGATGCCCAGCATCACGCTCCAGAAGGCAAGCTCGAGCACATGGTCGGGGTGGATGCCGTAGCGCGGGGCAGCGCGGAGAGCACGCCAAGTCGCCAGCCAAATGCCCACCATCCACATAAAGCCATAGGTGTAGAGCGTGAGAGGACCGATGCGTATCAGCTCAGGCATCATTGGGGCTTCTCCTCAGCAGGGCTGGTGCTTACTGGCTCGGAGGTTGGTGCGCTAAAAAACTGCATTACCATCAGCCCCACCAACGAACAGGTAATTGCAATGTCCGCTACATTAAATACGGGCCACACGACAAAATCAAACATATCCACCACATAGCCCAGCCGAACGCGGTCAATGAAGTTGCCCAGCGCGCCGCCCAGCAGCAGCCCCATCAAAAGCTGCGTGCGGCGGGGCGGGCGATGGCGGTAGCGGTACCACACAAGCCCTGCCAACACAAGCAGTGTCAGCGGAATGGTCAGCCAGCCGCGTCCTTCCAGCAATCCAAACGCGATGCCCGTGTTGTGTGTCAGCGTTAGGTAAAAGTAGGGTGGCCACACGGGCACCGACTGGTCGAGGGCAAGGGCAGCACTTGCCCACAACTTGGTGAGTTGGTCAAGGAGTAAGACCAACGCTGCGGTGCGCCAGAACATTACCTCATAAGGATACCCTATCGGCTATATCGCTGCCGACTCGGTATAGGTGCCGTACACCTCCTTTAGGGCGTTGACCATCTCGCCCAAGGTGGCGTACGCCTTGATAGCGTTGAGGATGGGCACCATTAGGTTCTCGTCGCGGCGGGCAGCTGCCACCAAGTCACGCAGGGCTTGCGCCACCGCACGGTTGTCGCGACGGCGTCGCAGGTCTTGGATGCGCTTGACCTGCTTCTCGTACGCCTCGTGCTCGATTTTGAGGATGCGGAACGGGATCGGCTCTTCCTCCATCTGGTATTCATTGACACCCACCCAGATGAAGTCGCGCTCCTCCACCCGCTGTTGGAAGCGGTAAGCGGCGTCGGCGATCTCCTGCTGGAAGAAGCCGCTGCGAATCGCAGGGATTACGCCGCCCTCTTCCTCAATGCGACGAAAGTATTCGCGTGCGCCTTCTTCCATCTTGTCGGTCATCCATTCCACGAAGTAGGCGCCGCCAAGCGGGTCTACCGTGTTCGCCACGCCCGATTCGTGGGCGATTACCTGCTGTGTGCGCAGTGACAGCAGCACTGCTTCTTCGGTGGGCAACGCCCACGCCTCATCAAACGAGTTCACATGCAGCGACTGCGTGCCGCCCAGCACCGCCGCCAACGCCTCTATCGTGGAGCGGATGAGGTTCACATATGGCTGCTGCATCGTGAGCGACACCCCCGCCGTTTGCGTGTGGAAACGCAACCACCACGAGCGCGGGTTCTTCGCGCCGAAGGTCTCGCGCATCTCGCGCGCCCAAATGCGCCGCGCCGCACGGAACTTACCGATCTCCTCAAAGAAGTCAATATGCGCGTTGAAGAAAAACGAGAATTTTGGCGCGAAATCATCAATATCCATTCCGCGGTCAAGGCACCAACGCACATACTCAAAGCCGTCAGCAAGCGTAAACGCCAACTCCTGCACGGCGGTGGCACCCGCCTCGCGAATGTGGTAGCCGCTGACACTGATTGGGTGCCACTTAGGCACGTATTTTACTGCAAACTCTATTGTGTCCACAATTAGCTTCATATGGGGCTCGGGCGGATACACCCACTCTTTTTGCGCGATAAACTCCTTGAGGATGTCGTTTTGGATAGTGCCCGACAGCTGATCAAGCGGGATACCACGCTTCTCAGCAACGGCTAAGTACATGCCCCAAATCATAATCGCGGGGGCGTTGATGGTCATTGAGGTGGTAATGCTGGCAAGGTCGATCCCGTCAAACAGGATTTCCATATCCTCCAGCGAGGCGACATTCACTCCGCACTTGCCCACCTCGCCTTCGGCTTCAGGGTCATCGGGATCTACGCCCATCAGCGTAGGCAGGTCGAACGCCACTGACAATCCCGTCTGCCCTTGCTCAATTAGGTACTTGTATCGCTGGTTCGTTTCCTCAGGGGTTGCAAAGCCCGAAAACTGACGAATCGTCCAGAGCTTAGTGCGATAGCCTGTTTCGTATAGCCCGCGCGTGAACGGATACTCACCAGGATTGCCCAAGTCGCGATGATAGTCCAAGTGGGCGATATCCTCGGGGGTGTAGTAGCGCTTGATTTCGAGTCCCGACAGCGACTCGAAGCGTGCTTTGCGTTCAGAAACAGTTTTCTGGCTCATCGTTGTGCCTCCGTTGGTATATTATAACCGAAGAGGAATCTCTGGCAAAGGCAGGGTTGAGACCCCTCGCTGCGCTCGGGGTGGCAAACGACCTTGGCTCCGACCAACCCCGTTATTCCGAGCCGCAGGCGAGGAACCTACAACGAAGTTCGTTGAGATTCCTCGCTTCGCTCGGAATGACAGGGTTGTTTTGTGCACCTGGTTTGTCATTCCGAGCCGTAGGCGAGGAATCTCAGTGTGCGAATCCTTAGCCAATAGGCGTCACTTCTCGAAAAACGCAAGGGCAACCTCGCTGTGCCAGAGCAGCCCCTCCTGTGTGAGGCGGATGGTGGTGCCGTGTTGTTCCAGCCAGCCGCGGGCAATCAGCTGGGCAATCACGGGCGCGTAGTGCTGGTGCACGGGCAGTCCAAAGCGTTGCTCCAGCGCGTGTAAGTCCACGCCATCCACCATGCGCAAGCCCAGCATCAGCGTCTCGGCAACCGAGTCCCAGCCCGTGAGGCGTTCCCATTCCAGCTCCAGTGGCTCGCCTGCGTGAATTCGGCGAATGTACTCGCGCGGGTGCTTGATGTTCGTCCAGCGCCTGCCTTCCATGTATGAAACCGCGCCTGGTCCAAAGCCCAAATACGGCTCGTTGCGCCAGTAAATCATGTTGTGTTGGCACTCGTAGCCGGGCTTGGCATAGTTGGAGATTTCGTACTGGTGATAGCCCGCCTCGGCAGTAAGCTGTTGGGCAAGGCGGAACATCGCCACTTGGACTTCCTCGTCGGGCAGGCGCAGCTGGCCCTTCTGGTAAAGATGGTAGAAGCGTGTGTTTGGCTCCAGCATCAGCGCGTAGAGCGAGAGATGTTCGGGTTGCAAAGCGATGGCTTGACGCACGCTCGCCTCCCAGCGTTCCAGCGTTTGCTGGGGCAGGGCAAAAATAAGATCTAAGTTGAGGTTCTCAAAGCCTGCTTCGCGTGCCCACGCGACGCTTTGGAGAACCTCTGCGGGCGTGTGAATGCGATCCATGCGCTGCAATTCGTCAAGGTGAAATGACTGCACGCCGAAACTCAGGCGGTTGAAGCCCGCTTGACGCAGAAGACGCAGTTGTGCGAGGCTAACGCTGCCTGGGTTCGCCTCGCAAGTAATCTCGGCGTTTGGGGCGATGGCGAACCGGCAAGTGAGGTGTTCCAAAATGCTTGCCAGTGCCTCGCCGCTGAGATAGGTGGGCGTGCCCCCGCCGAAAAACACAGTATCAAACCGCTCGCCTGCGTACGGCGATTGCTCGATTTCGCGGTGCAGGGCGTCCACGAACGGTTCTACCAGCGTATCCAGCCCCGCATAGCTATTGAAATCGCAGTAGCCGCACTTGCGATGGCAAAACGGAATGTGCACATAAATGCCTTGCATCGGCTTGAGAAAAGGATACCCTCGTTGAACTGCTTTGGGTATCCTTACTCTCAGGAGGGAACCTGCTTATGCATGACCCGTTGGTTGAGCCGGGCGTGTTGCCACAAGCGTTTATGCCCCATGCGATGACAGCTGAGGAGGTTGCTGCGCAGTTGAATACCAGCGAGCAGGGGCTAAGCCTCGAAGAAGCACGACGGCGGCTGCAACAATATGGCTATAACGAAATCGAGCAGATAGAGCCAATCAGCGTTTTCAAGATTATTTTGCATCAGTTTCAAAGCCCGTTGATTTATATTTTGCTGGCGGCGGCGGTTGTGACGCTACTGCTGGGCGACTACATCGACACGGTAGTGATTGCTGCTGTGCTTATCTTAAACGCTACCATCGGCTCCATTCAGGAGTATCGCGCCGAGAAGTCGGTGCGTGCGCTGATGCAGCTTACGGCTCCTCACGCGCTCGTGCTGCGTGACGGCAAGGAGTATGGCATCGAAAGTCGCGAGTTGGTGCCTGGCGATGTCGTGCTTTTAGAGTCGGGCGTGCGTGTACCTGCTGACATACGCTTATTCCACGCCACTGCCCTGCAGGTAGATGAGTCGCTGCTAACGGGCGAGTCGGTACCTGTATACAAGCAGGTCGCGCCTGTGCCCCCTGAGACGCCGCTGGCGGATCGCGCCAATATGCTGTACTCAGGCACGATTGTGGTGTCGGGGCGGGGGCGCGGTTATGTGGTCGCGACAGGCACGAACACCGAACTGGGCAAAATCGCGGGCAGCATTCGCGCGCAGCGCGTTGAAGAAACGCCTCTGCAGCAGCGAATGCGCCGCTTCGCCAACACGATTGGCATCGTAATCGGCATTAGCTGTGCGGTGATTTTTGCGCTGGGGCTGGCAGTGGGCAACAGTGTGGTGGACATGTTCAAAGTGGTAGTGGGCGTGGCGGTCGCTGCCATTCCTGAGGGCTTGCCGATTGTGTTGACCATTACGCTTGCCTTGCGCGTGAGCGCGATGGCGAAACGCAACGCCCTCGTGCGCCGCCTGCACGCTGTAGAAACGCTGGGCAGCACCACCGTAATCGGCTCCGACAAAACGGGCACGCTTACGGAGAACCGCATGACGGTGCAAGAGTATTGGACCGCGGGCGAGTGGTATCGCATCAGCGAGTTGCAGCAGCATGAAGTGCCCCGCGACGATGAGCACCCGTTTGTATTGGCGTTGCTGACCTCAGTGCTGACCAACGAGGCGCATGTGCGGCGCATCGGCGAGGATGAGTTTGAAATTCATGGCGACCCCACGGAGGCGGCGCTGTTGATTGCTGCCTTGCGGGCAGGCTTCCATCACGACGAATGGCGTGCCCGCCATCCTGTGGTAAGCGAGATCCCATTCGAGCCAGAGTTGCAATACTCCGCCAGCATTCGGCAACGCGGCGAGGAGCACTGGATGTTCGTCAAGGGCGCGCCCGAGCGCGTGATGCGCATGTCTACGCGTTGGCTCACGCCAGATGGCGAGCTACCGTTGGATGAAGCAGCTCAAGCGGAGATTATGGCGCACGCGCAGTCCATGGCGGAGCGCGGTTTGCGCGTGTTGGGGCTTGCTTATCGGCGCTGCACCGAACCCGTAGAGACGCACTTTGGGGTGCCACAGCCCTCCGAGTTGGTGTTTATCGGTTTGGTGGGCATGATGGATCCGCCGCGCGCTGGAGTGCTGGAAGCAATTCGCGAGTGCCATCAGGCGGGCATCCGCGTGCTAATGATTACAGGCGACCACGCTGCAACTGCCCGCGCCATCGCTGCACAGCTCGAAATCGCACCCCCTGACGCAGAAGTGGTTACGGGCGTGCAGATGGAGCGAATGAACGACGAAGAGTTGCGCGAGCGTGTGCGCACAGTGAATGTGTTCGCGCGTATATCGCCCGAGCAAAAGCTGCGTGTGGTGCGCGCTTTGCAAGCCAATGGCGAAACCGTGGCCGTGACGGGCGACGGCGTGAACGACGCTCCCGCCCTCAAAGCCGCGGAAGTGGGCGTGGCAATGGGCAGAAGCGGCACCGATGTTGCCCGCGAAGCTGCCGATATCGTGCTGGCGGATGACAACTTCGTAAGCATTCGCCATGCGGTGGAGGAAGGGCGCGTTGCCTTCAAAAATGTGCGCAACGCCACCTTTTTCCTTATCTCCACTGGGGCGGCGTCGGTGTTGATGTTTCTATTTGCAGTGTTGCTGGGGCTACCGATGCCAATGCTACCTGCGCAGCTGCTGTGGCTCAACCTAGTCACCAATGGCTTGCAGGATGTCGCGATGGCGTTTGAGCCGGGCGACAAGAGCATTATGCGCCAACGCCCACGCCCGCGCAACGAGGGTATCATCTCCAATCTACTGTGGGAACGCACAGTAATCGTCGGCTTCTTGATGGCAGTTGCCACCTTGTGGCTGTTTATGTACGAATATGAGTCAACAGGCTCGCTGACGCGGGCGCAAACCGTCGCGCTGACCACGATGGTGCTGTTCCAAAACTTCCATGTGGGCAACTCGCGCTCGGAGTTCCGTTCGGCGTTCTTGCTTAGCCCACTGCGCAATCCGTTCCTGATGTTTGCAGTGGTTACCGCACTCGCAGTGCACGCCGCCGCACTTTACTTGCCTGTGACGCAGTTTATTTTGCGTGTGGAGCCGATTGAGCTGGAGGCGTGGCTGCGTAGTATGCTGGTAGCCATGAGCGTGATAGTCGTGGTGGAGGCGCACAAGTGGCTGCGCCACCCCAAACTGGCGCGCGAAGGAATTTAATCGCCGCTTGCAACCACCCTCTGCAAGCGAGGGGCACGGTTACCGTGCCCCTGCTGGCTTGATTATGCTACCAAGATTCCTCGTCTTCGGCCCGGAATAACAAGTTCATTTGTGCAAAGGCGACTTTGTCATCCCGAGCGGAGCGAGGAATCTCGCTCCTTCAAAACAGAGAGATAGCAACTTGGATGTTATAGCGCGCCCACACCTGCACGCACTTCAAACTTGGGCGGGCGCACCAACGGTTGGGCTGAGCGCAGGTGCACATCGAAGGTCAACACGCCCAGCGGCGGCAGCTCACGCTCGCTGAGGATGAGATAGGCTGTGTGCGGGCGCAGAATGCTCTCGCCCGTGCGGTTGAGCCACTCCACACCGTTGGGCAACGCCGCCACCAGCGCGATGGGGCCTTCAATCGGTTGCCCGCTAGTGTTCACAAGGCGCCCGCGCAGGCGGTAGGCATTCAGGCGCGGGTCATAACGCATCGGTTCCCAGTGCACGCGGTAGCCTGAGGCGAGCAGGGGCATCGCCTGCAGCGTGTAAGTGGCTACGCTTTGCAAAGCAACAGAGGTGTTGCCTGGGTCATTCACAATGTGGGGTTGGGGGGGCAGCAGCTGGTTAGTCAGGTAGCTATTGCGGGGTGGACGTGCGCCCAAAGTGCCCCGACGCGGATCGTAGGCAGACAAAATGGCGCCTGTTTCGCCAGTGGTGAGCAGCGCAGCTATTAGCCCAATAGGGCGTGTGGCCTTGCGCCCCTCAAACAACACTGCAAGCGGTATCGCAATCTCCAGCCCTGTTGGGGGGTCGGTAGGGTTGGAGCGCGGACGCCACACGATCCGCGCAGGAATACCTTCCAGCCAGTCCAGACGGTTGAGATTGATGCGGTAGGCACCTGCTTCTGCGCCCACCAGCGGCGGGATTATGGCGTCGCCCGTGAAGCTTGCCTCAGGCGCGGAGTGCAACCCCTTGTGGCGAAACACCCCTATGGCGAACTCTGCGCCAAAGCCCGCTGGCGGCGTCAACCGACGGTTCGAGATCAGCCGTGTTGCGGGCCCGCTGTCGTCGTTGAGTTGATTCAACGCGGTTAGCCCCGTCCCCAACCCATAGTCCACATCCAAGTAGAGCACAACGCCGTTGGTTAGAGGCTCCGCGGGGTCTACGCGCCCTGCCAGCCCAATGTAGAGATACCGATGGTCGTTGTGCACATAGAGTGCGTCTAAGCGATTGAGGTTGGAGCTTGGAGTACGCGTTTGCAGAGCAATTGGCGCGCCCAAATCGCTCAAGTCACCGTCCACTGCCACGCGCCCCTCTTGACGACGCAGGTAGAAAAAGGCATAAAAGTCAGTGAATAGCCCTGGACGGTTGCCTGTGGCAGCGAACACACGCACCTGAATCACGTGCAGCCCTTGCGGCAACGCGCTAAGATCCAAGTCACTCAATTCAAACTCGCCGTTGGCAAGGCGAGTCATCGGCACAAAGCCGTCAGCTAAGCCCTCAGGGGTGTTGAGCAGCGGCTGCAGCGCGCCGATAGGCATACCGTTGTTGAGCTTAAGCACAGCACTCACGCCTGTAGCGTCGGTGCGTACGCGCACGGTGATGCGTTCGCTGGTTACAGTGGCGGCTTCAAAGCTGCGCCCCGACGCAAAGCGCCCACCAGGAGTGGGAATGGTTTGGAACGCGAACTCGTTGCCCGTGCGGGCATCCAGCAGTCGCACGGGGCGAACGCCTGCTACAGGCTGTGGGGTGCGGGGTGCATATAGCACATAGCCATAGGCGTTGTTGTCGTTGCCCGGAGCCGAGTTGGGAGGCACGGTGATCGTCACGCGTCCGTCGCTGCCCACAACTACTGGCGGTCGCTGCCCTGAATAGTCCACCAACACCGTGCCGGGTGGGAAGTTGGTTTGCACGGTCGCCGTCAGTGGCGTCAAGTCGCCGCGGTCATTTAGACCTACCAGCAGCAGGCTGTGTCCGTTCACCTGCCGCTCGTAGATGTACAAATCGTTGCTCACCCAGCGGTTCACTAAGGCGCCGCGCGCAAAGCGTTTGCGCACATCCAGGAGGCGCAGCAGGCTATCGTCGCCGTTGCCCAGCGCGTTGTAGCGTCCCGGACGCGGGAAGTGACTCCAGTCGTCGGGGGCAATGTTGTTGCCGTCGTAATAAATCTTGGGGCGTCCGGGGCGCGTGAGCAGCCACGCATACGCCAAGTTGTTCGAGCGTGGGGGACCCTCATCGTGGCTTTGCACAAAGCCCACCCCCAAATCGCGTGCTAAGCCGCCCAGTTCGTAGGGCAAGCCCGTGCTTGGGTCGGCGCCAATCGGGTTGCTTAGCGTCGCGCCCAAATCGCCAAAACCGTTCGCGTTGAACAGGTTCTTCAGCGTAAAGAACATCGGGAAATCGAGCAAGTTCATGCCTGTTTTGGCATACTCGCGCAGCTCGTAGGCATTGCCAGAGTAGACCTCGCCAAACACATAGAGAGAGGGTTTGAGGCTGTATAGATATGGCAGAAAGTCGCCCTCGCTGACCGCGCCGCCGGGTTGCTGAGGCGTGCGCCCGAAGAAAGCGGGCGGCGTGTGGCGCACCGCGTCAATACGATAGCCATCGAAGCCGATAACGCTGGTGAGGAACCACCCCCAGCGCTTGAGATACTGCCGAATATCCTCAGCGTACGGCTGTCGGTTGGGGTAGTAGTGTGGATTTTGCGGGTGGCGCACAAAGGTGGGCTTGTCGAAGGCGTTGAACTGAGCGTAGCTGGGTAGATTAAACGCCCCCGTGCGCGTGTTGTTACCGTCCTCGTGGGCGTAGTCGGCTAGCCCCACCACATCGTAGTTGAGTGTGCCGAAGCCGAACGGCGGCGCGTTGTTGAAATCTACCTCGTTGTTGTTGGGGTCGGCGGTCGAGCGGATGTGGAAATCTTCGGGAATGACGCCCGGATAGCGATCAATCGGGGTGCTGGCGCGATTGTCGGCGTGGTTAGTTACCAAATCACAATACACTTCTAGCCCGAGCCGCTGGGCTAAGCGAATTAGCTCAATGAGTTCCTGAGTAGTGCCGTACTGCGTGCGCACGGTGCCTTTTTGCAAGCGGTCGCCCAAGTCAAACAGGTCAAACGGATTATAGCCTGTGCTGAAGCCGCCGCCCCCCGATTTGACGGGCGAAGGCAAGTAAATCGCGCCATAGCCTGCTTGCACCACCTCGGGCAAACGCGCCATAATGGTGCGGTAGTCAGTTTGGAACCACTGCAAGATTGGCGTGTCGCGTCGCTGGGGCGCATAGCGCACCCACACGCTATAGTTTGCTCCACCGTTGTTGTCGTAGACCACCGTGCCGTTTGCGTGGCGCGCCCGCACATAAAACTGTAGGTACGTGCCCGGCGGGAACGGCGGCAACACCACATACCACTGCGTGTTGCCCCCCGTGTTGAAGTCAAATGAGAAATCGTATTCTCGCGTAGACAACCAATTATCGGTAGTGAGCACCAACTGTACCGATTGCCCAGGCGCGATAGGATGGGTTTGAGTGGTGACGGTCAGCACTTGCTGTGGGTCTATCATTCCCAGTCGCGCGGGCAGCTGGTGGGAACCTGTGACGAACAAACGGGTGTTGCCCACCCAGCTCAGCTGTGCCAGCGCCGTTGCCCACAAGAAGGTTAGCAGTGCCAGTGCGTAGCGTCGCATATGCATATTATAACCCAAGTGGCTCCCCATCTGTTTTGAGCGGGTGCAATCCCTCGTCGCGCTCGGAACAACGGG
>JAUQOS010000109.1 GCA_030550775.1 Armatimonadota bacterium | reverse complement strand
AAGGACACCACAGGCTTGTTGCTGGTGGCGAAAACTGATTTCGCACACGCCCGCCTGAGCGAGGCACTCAAGCATCATGCGATTGAACGCCGCTACCTTGCGCTGGTGTGGGGCGTGCCGAAGCAAACGCAACTCTCGGTGGATTTGCCCATCGGGGTGCACCCTGTACATCGTCAGAAAATGGCGGCGTTGGACGAAGGAGCAGTTCGGGCAGGCAAAGCGCGCCCTGCGAGAACTCACTTTACGGTGCAACGCACTTGGCGGCACTTCGCACTGCTGCATGCACGCTTGGAGACGGGGCGCACCCATCAGGTGCGCGTGCATGCCAGCGCGGTGGGGCACCCTGTGGTAGGCGACCCGCTTTATGGAGGCGTGCGCAAACCCCCACGCGATTGCCCACCTGCGCTTGCCGATGCTCTTGAGCAATTACAAGGGCAACTCCTCCACGCGGCAGAGATCGCTTTCGTGCACCCCGTTACGAACGAACCGATGGCGTTCCGTGCGCCGCTACCGGACGATTTTCAGGCGTTTCTTGCTGCGCTAGATGCCCACGACCAATCGGAGTAGTACGCGTTTTCGGCGACAGCTGAAACCTTTCCGCCCCGCCATTCGTATAGACTATTACCTGAAAAAAAATGCCGGGGCTTTGCAGCCCCGGCCATTGGGGGGTGAGTGGTCTGTGTGTGTCAGTAGGGGGATGGTGAAGTCTTCTTGCCGTTCTTCTCCTCGGGCACTTCCGCCACCAGCGCTTCTGTGGTCAGCAGCATTGAGGCGATAGAGGCAGCGTTCTCCAGCGCGGTGCGCGTCACCTTCGCTGGGTCAATAATGCCCGCCTCAATCATGTTCACGAAATCGCCTGTGGCGGCATTGTAGCCGTGCCCTTGCGGCAATTCTTTCACTTTCTCCACGATGACCGAGCCTTCCGCGCCAGCGTTGTGGGCAATTTGGCGCAATGGCTCTTCCAGCGCGCGGCGCACGATGTGCACGCCAATCTTCTCATCGCCCTCTACTTGCAGTGCGTCGAGGGCTTTGAGCGCGTTCACCAGTGTCACGCCGCCGCCGGGCACGATGCCCTCTTCCAGCGCGGCTTTTGTGGCGTTGATGGCGTCTTCAAAGCGCGCTTTTTTCTCTTTCAGCTCGGTTTCGGTCGCGGCGCCAACCTTGATAACTGCCACACCACCTGCCAGCTTCGCCAGTCGCTCCTGCAGCTTCTCGCGGTCGTAGTCTGATTCGGTGGTTTCAATCTGCTTGCGGATTTGTTGGATGCGCCCTTGAATGGCTTCGGGCTTGCCCTTGCCGCCGATAATGGTGGTGTGTTCTTTCTCGATAACCACCTTCTCGGCGCGCCCGAGTTGCTCAAGGCGCACATTCTCCAGCTTGATGCCCAAATCTTCGGTGATGAAGGTGCCAGCGGTGAGGATGGCGATATCTTCCATCATCGCCTTGCGCCGCTCGCCAAAGCCGGGTGCCTTCACTGCTGCGCACTGCAGCACGCCGCGCAGCTTGTTCACCACCAGTGTTGCCAGCGCCTCGCCCTCCACATCCTCGGCGATGACGAGCAACGGCTTGCCCGCGCGCACCACCTGCTCCAACACAGGAATCAGGTCTTGGGCAGCGCTAATCTTCTTCTCGTAAAGCAGGATGTACGGCTCCTCCAGCACGGCTTCCATCCGCTCGGGGTCGGTAATGAAGTAGGGTGAGATGTAGCCGCGGTCAAAGCGCATACCTTCCACGACCTCAAGCGTGGTCTCCGTGCCCTTAGACTCTTCTACGGTGATGACACCGTCTTTGGTGACCTTCTCGATAGCGTCGGCAACGACTTTGCCGATGTGAGGGTCGTTTGCAGAGATGGTGGCGACTTGCTCAACAGCGGCGCGCCCCTCTACAGGGATGGCGGTCTCTTTGATGAACTGCACAACGGCTTCCACGGCTTTGTCAATGCCGCGCTTCACCAGCATCGGGTTCGCGCCCGCGGCAACCGCTTTCAGCCCCTCCTTGAAAATCGCTTGCGCTAATACCGTTGCGGTGGTCGTGCCGTCGCCCGCGACATCATTGGTCTTGGAGGCAACTTCGCGCACCAGTTGTGCGCCCATGTTTTCAAAGCGGTCTTCCAGCTCAATCTCTTTGGCGATAGTGACGCCGTCGTTGATTACCGTAGGAGAACCAAACTTCTTTTCTAAGACTACATTCCTGCCTCGCGGACCGAGGGTGACTTTCACAGCGTTAGCGATAGTATCCACTCCGCGCTCCAGCGCGTGCCGCGCTTGCTCATTGTAGAGAATCTCTTTCGCTGCCATAGCGTGCGCTCACCTCCTCAGTTTTAGTCTTCAATTACAGCCAAAATATCGTCTTCGCGAAGGATGATATATTCCTCGCCACCGATTTTGATTTCAGTGCCTCCGTACTTAGAAAAGAGTACCTTATCGCCTACTTTGACTTCAAGAGGTACGATGCGCCCGTCCTCGAGCATGCGCCCAGTGCCTACAGCCATGACTTCGCCTTCTTGAGGGCGCTCCTTAGCTGTGTCGGGCAAGATGATGCCGCTTTGGGTGGTTTCCTCTGCCGACTTCGGGCGCACTACAACGCGATCGCCAATCGGTTTGAGCATCGTCACGCCACCTCCTTCCGTACAACGGTTCAAACTGCCACAAAATTAGCACTCGCGTGCGGCGAGTGCTGAACTCGGCTACATTTATACCCGATAGTAGAAGGGTTTGTCAAGGGGGTAGCTGTGTTCGCGGGTGATTTTGGGACGCCTGTGGTGATGGCTTGGGCAGTTGAGGCAGAACCCTGTCCCCTTGGTAAGGGTACGATGCCCAAGTTCCAACACGCGCCGATCGCCATCGATTCTGAAAATCTGCCCCCCTCCTTGAGGCTCCCCCCGCTGCGCGAGAGGAACCGAACTCTAAACGATTCCCCCTACGCAGTAGGGGGAACCTTACGGAGGGGGTTCGGGAAAAGCGGGCAACGGCTTGGGCAGTTGTGTGCGTGCGAATTCATTCGCCAAAGGCACGAAGACCAACTATTTATAAACCCCGTAAGCCGTTCCTCTGCAAGCAAAGCCGACCTGCGTCGGCTAATTAGCCCGCGTAGGCGGGCTTCGTTTGTACCGGAACGGCTTCAGCCGTCGAGAGGCCTAGGCAACAAGTTCACAAGTTGCGAAAACTTCAAGCAACACTTCACCTACACGCTCTAGGCTCTGCTTCTGACGCTAGTGTGTTTTTTTTTATTGCATGCTTCGCATCCACGCTTCTGCAGCGTCTAATATTGCCTCGTCAACGGGGGTTTTCAGCACGCGCGCGAGGCTTTTGCGTTTGCGAGCGATGTGGAAACAGTCGGGGTTGGGGCACAGATACGCGCCGCGTCCGGGCAGGCGTTGGGCGGGGTCAAACTGCACTTGGCGGGTGTGGGGGTCGCGTGCGAAGCGCAGCAGGGTGTGTTTGGGGGCGGCGCGCCGACAGGCGACGCACCGCCGAATGGGTTCATGCCGAGCGTTCTTTTTCGGCGCGGGCAATCTCTTCCTCCGAGCGCACTTCCAGTTTCCAGCCGGTAAGCTGTTCTGCAAGGCGCACATTTACACCCCCGCGCCCGACCGCTTGGCGTAGCTGGTTGTTGGGTACCACAACCAGCGCGCTTTTGTTGGCTTTGTCTAAAATCACGCGGTTGACGCGCGCGGGGCTAAGGGCGTCGCGAATGAACTGCGCGGGGTCGCTGCTCCACTCAATGATATCTATGTGCTCACCAAACAGTTCGTTGCTGATGGCTTGCACGCGCATGCCGCGCTGTCCCAAGCATGCGCCGACCGCATCAATGAGCGGGTTTTTGGAGTGCACAGCGACTTTGGTGCGTTCGCCAGGTTCGCGCGCGATGGCTTTGATTTCCACATCGCCGCTGGCGATTTCGGGTACTTCGTGAGCCAGCAGGCGCGCCACCAGCTGCGGCTCGGTGCGCGAGGCAATGACCTTCATATCGCGCAGGCGTGGTTCGCGTCCGCGTTCGGTGGGCGGCATGCGCACCTCTAGCACCAGCACTTTGATAGGCTGCCCGATTTCGTAGGTGTCGCGTGGGCTTTGGTGCTTTTCGGGCAACAACACCTCGATGCGCCCGTAGGAAAGCAGCACTCGCGGTCCGATAAACCGTTCCACGCGGGCAGTAATGATATCGCCGATGCTGCGGTTTAGCTCGCGCAGGGCGTGTTCGCGCTCCAGCTCGCGCAGTCGCTGCGTGAGCACTTGGAGCGCGTTTTGAACCGCGATGCGCCCAAACTCTTCTATCGAGGCTTCCATTCGCACCGTGTCGCCCACTTCCAGCGCGGGGTTAAGCTTTTGGGCCTCTTCCAGCGAAATCTGCGTGCTCTCGTCGGTCACCACACCGACAACCTCTTTCTCCACAAAAATCTGGAAGCAGTTGGGTTTGTCGGGGGCGAACTTGGCGGAGACGCGAGCACTGTGGGGCAGGTGCATCTGCTTCCGGTAAGCGTTCGCAAACGCGCCCTCTAAAGTCGCTAACAACTCCTCGAACGGGATACCCCGCTCGCGTTCCAACTGCTTCAGAACTTCCACAATCTCGTTGCATAGCATCGCGCTTACCCCCTTCGGGAGCGAGTGCAGTATAAAGAAAAGAGTGGGCGCAAAACCCCACTCTTCTCCTGCCGTCGCCGCCCAAAGTAAGTATACCCAATCACGTGGCAGGAAATGTCCTCGCAGAGGCGAACTGAGCCACGCAGGTGATCGTATGCACAAGCGTGTGCTTTCATGGGGACTAATCGTGCTATGTAGCGCGTTGGTGGCTTCGGCATTAGCCCAGACGGGGGTGCGCAGCTACGTAGTGCGCAAACTGTATGAGCCGGGGCAAAAACAGCGCTTCAACGCCGTCTACTCGCTGCGCGGTGAGGTGCGCTCCTCCACCTTTGAGCAAAGCATGCCCATAGCTGTGGACGCCCAACTGCAGTTCGATACAGAAGTGCTGCAGGTGCTGGAGAACGGACAAGCGCGCATGCGCGTCTCCACCCGCTATGTCAAGCAAGCGATCGACTACTTTGCTGAGACGGAACTGCCGCCTCCCTATACTGAAACGGTGCGTGTTACGCCGTCGGGCTTCCCCAGTGAAGAAGACGCTGAGCGATTGGTAGAGCGCGTCAAACGCGACCAGAAAAAAGAAGAACGAAAACGCGAAGAAGAGCAGTTTCCCGGCTTAGACTTCTTGCTACCGCCGTCGTTTTTCCTGCAGATGGTGGGGCTGAGCATCGTGCCTGGTCCATACGGTCCGTTTCCACAGAGTGCAGTGCGCGAAGGCGACGAGTGGCAAATCCGCTATCCGACGCCGTTTATCGACACGCGCAGGGGAAGGCTGTCGCTGGAACAAGCCACCGTTTACACCTATCCAGTGACGGTACGCGTGGTGGGCGCGACCGAAATCAACGGACGCCCGGTGCTGCATGTCAAACTTATCACTGATACAGAAGTCAACATCCGTTTGGACGACTTTTTGATTGAAATCACGCGCCTGCGCGACCGCAACATCCCACGAGGTACCCTCAAGGGCACTATCAAGGGCGAAGTAGATTATTACTTCGCGCTGTCGGATGGTGCATTAGTGCAGGCGTCGGGCTACGAGAAAATCAAAATGCGCGCGGAGTATGACCCACAAACTGTGCGCGAGTGGGAACCTGAAGAGGCGTGGGCAGAGTGGGAAGTGCAGGCGACCTTCCGTCAGGTGCTGGCGGAAGAGCAAATCAAGCCTAAGCAGCCAACCCAGCCACAGCCGCGGCCTCGCCCTGTGCGCTCCAACACGCCTCGTCGCTAAGAACACGGCGGAATGGAACGCCGAATCCGTGTGGCAGCTGTATGTGGGACGCGCCCAGACGCCATCAAAATGGCGCCTGTGGTGCTTGCCCTGCGCCAGCACCCTGCCTTTGAGGTACGCCTAATCGCCACCGGACAACATCGCGAAATGCTGGATCAGGTGTTGCGCCTGTTTGAGCTCACACCCGACGCCGATTTGGACATCATGACGCCCCACCAAACACTGACCGAGATTACAGTGCGCGCCCTAGAAGGGCTGGATCGGCTGTTGCGCGAGCAACCAGTTGATGTGGTGTTGGCGCAAGGCGACACCACCACCACCTTTGTGGCGGCGCTGGCGGCGTTTTACCACAAAATCCCGTTCGGGCATGTGGAGGCGGGGCTGCGCACCTATAACAAGTTCCAACCGTTCCCCGAGGAGATAAACCGTCGGCTTACCGCGCCGCTGGCGGATTTTCACTTTGCGCCCACCGAGCGCGCCCGCCAAAACCTGCTGCAAGAGCATATCCCCCCAGAGCGGGTTTGGGTGACGGGCAACACGGGCATTGATGCCGTGCTGTGGGTGGCACGCCAACCCTACGAACCGAACGACCCCGCGCTAAGACGCGCCCTCCACCACCCAGGACGACTGCTGCTGCTTACAACCCATCGACGCGAAAACTGGGGCGAACCGATGGCAAATATTGCGCGTGCAGCTCGCCAACTGCTGGAACGGTTTAACGACCTGCTGCTGCTGGTGCCAATGCATCGCAACCCGCGCGTGCGCGAAACGCTGCTCGCAATCCTGGGCGACCATCCGCGTGCCGTGCTCACCGAACCGTTGGATTACGCACCGTTCGTGCATGCTATGCGCCACGCAACGCTTATTCTTACCGACTCGGGAGGCGTGCAAGAGGAAGCCCCCGCTTTCGGTAAACCGATTCTGGTGCTGCGCGAAACCACCGAACGCCCCGAAGGCGTGGCAGCAGGCGCCGCCATACTGGTGGGCACTGACCCTGAGCGCATTGTTGCGGAAGCTGTACACTTGCTGACCGACCCCGACGCCTACGCACAGATGGCGCGCGCAGTCAACCCCTACGGCGATGGGCATGCTGCCGAACGCATTCGCGACATCTTGCTGGCAAGTTTTGAATGATCCGCGCTACCTTGCTCTGCTCGGAATGACCGCGTTGGTGGCGCATCGA
>JAUQOS010000108.1 GCA_030550775.1 Armatimonadota bacterium | reverse complement strand
TAGACACGGGCACCTACTACGAGGTGCGCAACCCCGCCAACGGCGAGGTCATCGCCACCTGCGCCGTCGCCAGCGAGCGTGAGTTGAACGCGGCGGTAGATGCCGCCGAACGCGCTTTCAGCGACTGGGCCAATCGAAGCAATGAGGAGCGCGGCGAACTGCTGCGCGCGGTGGCAAAAGGCATCCAAACCCGCTACGAAGAGTTTGCCCTCGTAGAATCGCAGGAGACGGGGCGCTGTATCCGCGAGACGATGGCGCACGACGTGCCCGCCACCATCGCGGTGTTTGAGTATTTCGCGGGCGTCGCGCCCGCCGTGCATGGCGAAACCATCCCTGTGCCTGGCATGTACCTCAACTACACGCGGCGCGAACCGTACGGTGTGGTGGGCGCGATTACCCCGTGGAACTTCCCGCTGTGGTTAGCCGCCATCAAAATCGCCCCCGCCCTGGCGGTGGGCAACACGATGGTGCTCAAACCCGCACCTACGACCCCGCTCACGGCGCTGATGCTTGCTGAAGTGGTGCACGAGGTGGGCATACCCGCGGGCGTGTTCAACGTGCTTACTGACCCCACCCCCGCCACGATTGGCGATTTGCTCACCAAGCATCCGAAGGTGCGCAAGGTGTCGTTCACTGGCTCGACAGGCGTGGGCGTGCGCGTGATGCAAAACGCCGCCACGCATGTGACGCCTGTGTCGCTAGAGTTGGGGGGTAAGTCGCCGTTCATCGTGTTTGCCGATGCCGACTTCGACCGCGCTCTTGCAAACGCGCTGCTGGCAAACTACTTCGCGCAAGGGCAAATGTGCACCGCCGCCACACGCATTTTCGTGGAGAAACCCATCTTTGAACGATTCCGCGACGCTTTCGTGAAGCGCGCTCAGCGACTTGTCATCGGAGACCCCCAAGACCCTACCACCGAGTTCGCCACCCTCCACAAGCGCGAACAGCTGGACAAGACCGAGTTCTATGTGCGTACTGCCGTCGAGGAGGGCGCAAAAATCCTCACCGGAGGCAAGCGTATCACCGAGCCGCCCTTCGACAAAGGCTTCTACTTCCAGCCTACGGTGCTCGAGGAGGTGGAGCCCACTATGCGCGTCGCCTGCGACGAGATTTTCGGACCTGTGGCGATGCTTATGCCCTTTGAGGGCGAGGAGGAAGCAATCCGCCTTGCCAACGCCACCGACTACGGCTTGGCAGCAGGCATCTGGACGCAAGATATCAGCAAAGCGCTGCGTGTGGCGCACCAAGTGCAAGCGGGCAAGGTGTGGATTAACTGCTACAACATGATCCCGCCCCAAGCCCCTTATGGCGGTTATAAACTAAGCGGCTTCGGGCGCGAATTAGGGCTCCACTGCCTGTACGACCTTTACACGCAGGTCAAAAATGTGCAGATAGATCTCAGCCCTGACTACTTCGAGTGGTTCGGCTAATCGGGCATTCAGGATAGCGCTTGGTTCGTGCAGGAACGGATGCCGTCGCGTAGTGCAGTAGATAACGAGCGGCTCCGCACTCGAGTGGGGTACCCTTATGCCGATGCGCGTGGAGTACTGGTATCGCCCGCACCGCGCTAATGGACCAGTTGAGGAGAAGCCCTCGCCCCACGAGCCGTCGGGGGGCACTTTTTGGGTCTACCTACATAATGTAGCACGCCAGCCGCGTGGGGTTAGCTCCATTCAGCTCAACGGGCGCGATATTGAGTCTATCCCATACGGTAAAGGGCTGAACTGGTATCGGCTCACACACGAGCTGATCCCACCGCGCACCACCGCGATGCTGATTCTGAACCTGCAGCGTTCTTTTCTGGAACGCGCCCCGATTGAGCTCGGCGTTTGGCTCAGCGACGGCACACGCCACACGATACCGTTGGAGCCAACGCCCAGCCCTGCGGTGATCGCCGGTGCTTGGTTGGAGGGGCGCACACTGACCATAGTGGTGCGCAACGACGGGGGTGTCCCCGCCCAAATCGTGCGTCTGCGGGTGGATGGGCGCAACTTGCGGTTCCGCGCGCTTGCGCCAGAAGCGGAGCCAAATGGCGGGCTGACTGTTCTCAAGGCAGCCCTGCCTGCTACACCCGAACCCTACCGCAGCCTGCCGTTGCAGGTGGAAGCGCGCGTGGGCAACCGCATGTGGATGGTGGGCGGGGCGGTGCGCCCGCTCAATCGCGTGTTTCCCATCGGTGCTTCGGGGGCGCATGTGTGGCACAACGATGCCGAGCGCCGCGCAGGGCGCGAACGCGGGTTAGATACTTTCGTGTACGACGCCCTGAACGAGCCACTTGCCACGGAGCGGCGCGTGTTCGGCGAGATTTGCCCGCGCGAGGACATTTACGCACTGCCCCAAGTGGGTTTTGCACGCTCCAATGCTGAATTTCTTGACCGCAACCGCACGAATCCGCACATCATCGCCTTCATGCTCAACAACGCGCAAGAGGCACACCTACCTGAGCTGTATAGGAATCGACCCCTCCCAGCCTTGTATGAGCGCGCAGCGAAGATGATTCGCGACCGCCAAGCCGTCGCTCCCATCGGAATGAACATCGGGCACTCCCATCGCTTGGGTGAATTCGCTGAAATTCCCGATATCGTGTGTTATGGTGCCGGCTATGCAACGGAGCCGATGCCTGCCTCAGCTGACCCTTCGTGGGGTGTTCGTCTGGAGTGGGTAGCGGCTCACACCCAAGCCCTGCGCCTGAGTTGCGAGCCATTGCCCTTTTGGGCGTGGGCATGGGGCGCACATCCTCAGGACGAACGCGCGTGGGTAGACGGCGCGTTGGGGCGGGCATGCCCCACGCCTGAAGAAATCCGCGTGCAACTGTGGTTGCAACTGAGTCGTGGGGCAAAAGGCGTGTTGTGGCATACGGAGTTCAATGCGGAAGCGTTCCGCCGCCACTACTTGGAGGCAAAACATGTTCCTGCCTTGCGCACCCTGCCTGAAGCCGAACGCGCTCAAGCAGTGGAACAGCTGGCGCAGCATGGACACGAGGCGCTTGAGGAGCTAACGCGCTTGAACCGCTTCCTGCAGCCTCTGCGCAATGCTCTGCTCCAAATGGAGTGGCGCCCCAACGGCGTGCGAGTGCTTAGTGCTAGCAATCCACAACGGCTGGATGCTGCCCTGCTGGTCGGCGAACGCGCCGCTACCGTGTGGCTGACCAATCTGGATTACGAGGCGCATCCGCAGGGCTATCGGTTCCGAACGCAGCGCGAGGTGGAGGTGGAGGTACTGCTGCCGCGCTGGCTGCGCCCACGCCGCGCTACTTTGCGCGAATCCGACGGCACCAACCAACCCTTGCAATTACAACCCATAGATGCCCAGCGTGTGCGCCTACGCATAGAGGCAATGCCCCAACAAGTGGCGCTTGTGTGGTTGGAATAGCAGGAATCGTTTTGCCAGAGGCGTATCAACTGAGGCGGCTCTGCTGAAATCGGTGCAAACGCCCATAATTTGGGCAGGTGTGGTAAACTGCCAACGGCGGCAGCAGGGCACAACCTGATGCGCAGCTGACGGCGAAGTCGCCAACGCGCTCCCAGCAGAGGAGGTGGCAGACCGTTGAGCAACTGGGCAAAGCCGGGTGCGCCCCCGCGTGGACTACTTATCGTGCTTTCAGGTCCAGCAGGCGTGGGCAAGGATACACTGATTGAGCAATGGCAACTGGTCGCGCCGAATGTGCGCCGCCTGGTAACTTACACCACACGCCCGCAAGCCCTCAACGAACGGCACGGGCTGGACTACTACTTTGTGACGGAAGAGGAGTTCCACGCTTTGCGTGCACAGGGGGCGTTTATTGAGTACGCGGAGGTTCACGGCAACTGGTACGGTACACCGCGCCAAGCCATGGAAGAGCTGCGCAACGCGGGGCGCGATGTGGTGCTACGCATTGATGTGCAGGGCGCGATGCAAGTGCGCCAGCAATACCCAGAGGCGATTTTGATTTTCGTTGCGCCCCCGTCGTTGCAAGAGCTGGAACAGCGACTGCGCCGCCGCGGACGCGACGACGAGGAAGCTATCCGCATTCGCCTAATGAACGCCCGCCAAGAGATGGAATATATTCCCAAGTACGACTATCTTATCATCAACGACGATTTGAACCGCGCGTTGGAAACACTGCGGTGTATTCTGATTGCCGAGCGCCATCGCGTGCGCAATCTAACCTTGCCTGAGGAGATACCAAACGAGTAGCATGGCAGAGCAGCGGTCGCTAAATAGTCGGCATGCGCAGCAAGTAGCGGGCTATGTGACGCACCGTATTGGGCGATTGATAGAGACGGTGCGCCCTACACCTATTCACGCGCAGCCGAACGCGTATAGCCGTGTGTTGTATCCGCGTGTGCCTGCGCGGTTCTACCTGATGATGACGCGTCAGCAAGGCACGTGGTGCGCCGTGTTGATGAGCGATGGCTCGCTGGGGTGGGTACCCCGCAGTGCAATCAAGCCCACGCCGTATGATGTGGTCTATACCCTGCCGCGCGGGGCAGACCCCGTGCATGTGACGCGCTTGGCGATGCGTTATTTGGGCGTGCGCTATCGCTGGGGGGGCAACGACCCACGCTCCGGCATGGATTGTTCGGGCTTTGTCAAACACATCTATGCGCAGATGGGCATTCAGCTGCCGCGCCGTGCCCGCGACCAAGCCAAAGTGGGCATCCCTATTACGCGGTTCGAAGACCTGCGTCCAGGCGACCGCCTGTACTTTGCCATCAAAGGCAAGGAAATTGACCACACGGGGCTCTACATCGGCGACGGTTACTTTATTCACAGTGCGCGTTCGCGAGGTGGGGTGGATATTGACCATCTTAGCCATCCGCTATATCGGCGCAGTTTGGTGGCGGCGCGTCGCTAAGCCGGGCTCACTTGCGCCCCACAATATTGGTCAAAATCACCGCGCCACCGGCATCGCCCTCCACATTCACCATCGTGCGGAACATGTCCAGAATGCGGTCTACCGCCAAAATGAGTCCGATACCCTCCAGAGGCAGCCCCACGGATTGCAGCACGATGACCATCGTAAATAGCCCTGCGCTGGGGATGCCCGCGGCGCCAATCGCGGCTAAGGTCGCTGTAAACAGCACTACAATCTGCTGCGTGAACTCTAACTGGATGCCGTAGGCTTGGGCGATAAACAGTGCCGCGACCGCCTCGTAGAGCGCAGTGCCATCCATGTTCACTGTCGCTCCGATGGGGATGCAGAAGCGACTGATGTAGCCGGGCACATTCAGCTCGCGTTCAACGGTGCGCATCGTTACGGGCAAGGTGGCGGCGCTGGAGCTAGTACTGAGCGCGGTGATCATCGCCTGCGAGATCCCCTTGAAGAACCGCCACGGAGGCACTCCTCCCAGTAGCCATACCAGCAGCGGGAGCACGAGCAATCCGTGCACTGCCAACCCGCCTAACACCGCGCCCATATATTTTGCCAATGGGGCAAACACTTCCACGCCCGCCTGCCCAATGGCACGCATCAGCAATAGCGCCACGCCCACGGGCAATAAGTACAGCACCCAGCGCACAATCACCATCGACAGTTCCAGCACCTCGTGCACGAACTGTTTGATTGCCTGGGCGCGGTCGCCCATCAGATTGATGGCTACGCCCACGATGAGGCTGAAGCTAATAATCTGCAGCATATCGGTGCGGGCAAGTGCATCAATCGGATTGGCAGGAATCAGGTTGCGCAGTAGGTCGGCGAAGGTGGGCGGTTGACGCTCTTGAATCTCTTTGGGCAGTTGTGCGCCTTGCAGTACCGCGCCCACGCCGGGGTCAACCAAGTTCACAATCACCAGCCCCAGCGCAGCCGCCATGATTGTGGTGGTAAAGTAATACACCAGCGTGATGGCGCCCAGCCTGCCTAAGTAGCGCGTATCCAGCCCTGCAGCGGCGGAGATCAGGGAGGCGACCACCAACGGCACCACCACCATCCGCAGCAGGCGAATGAATAGGTCGCCCCCTAATGCCACCACTTCGAACAAGCGTGTATCGGCACCCCCTACGGCGTTGAGCCACAAGCCCCCGACAATCCCTGTCAGGATGCCTACGACTACCCAGCGGATGGAAATAAACTCCCGCTCCATCAGGTTGGACTGGGCTTAGCGAACCGCCTATTCGTCGACCCCCAAGATTTGGGTGTACACTACCTGGTTGGGGTGTACCGCAACAATGCCGCGCGCGCCCAGCTCCGAGGAACCAGAGGTGCGAATGTAGCAGATGCCCGGTAGATCTACCAAATCGTCGGAGGTGCGCAGCTGGTTGATCACTTGCTGTGCCTCTTCGCGCGAGTTCACGGGGCAGTCAATCTCTTGCCCGTTGGTCAAACCAATCAGCAAAGTCACGCGTGCCATACGAAAGCCTCCTGTTATTGGGTTAGGCAGAAAGGGCGCAATTCCTGCTACTCAATGCGCACAATGCGATAGCGCACCTCCCCCTTCGGGGTGTTGACGATTACTTCCTCGCCCGCGGTTTTGCCCAGCAACGCCTCGCCCAGAGGCGACAAGATGGAGATAAGGTCTTGCAGCGGGTCGGCTTCGAACGAGCCAACGAGCGTAATCGTGCGTTCTTTGCCCGTTTCTAAGTCGTGGAGCGTGACCTTGCTGCCCATGTGTACGATTTCGCTAGCGTTGTCGGGGCGGGGTACTACTTTGGCGCGGCTGAGCACGGTCTCCAAGTCGCGGATGCGCCCCTCGAGAAACGCTTGTTGGCGTTTGGCGTCTTGGTAGTCGAAGTTCTCGCTGAGGTCGCCCAACGCGCGTGCGGCTTTGATGCGCTCCACAATCTCGCGCCGCTTGACCGTCTTCAGCTCCTCCAGCTCCCGCTTGAGCCGTTCGTACCCCTCAGGTGTCATCAAGATTTCCGACATGGCGGTTCCCCTATGTTGGCAGACCTTGTTGGACGATCCGCGTTATGCGCTCTTGACCCCAGACAGCGTTCGGGCAAGCCTCTCCGTGGTCGCCTCTTTCGCGATTGGGCTATGATTATACCCGCTTGACTGGTTGCCATGTGTTTCTGCAGGGATGGTGCAACCGTTTCCGGGAAAAGCCGTTGCTGGCTTTGCGGCGGGTATAATCAAGAAAGGTGCCCGGGTGGCGGAATGGTAGACGCGGGGGACTTAAAATCCTCTGGGGCAACCCGTGTGGGTTCGAGTCCCACCCCGGGCACCA
>JAUQOS010000107.1 GCA_030550775.1 Armatimonadota bacterium | reverse complement strand
GGAGGGGGTGCTCCAAACTGCCCCCCGCTGTGCGAGGGGAACCGAAACCCTAAGGGCTGTGCACCCGCGCAACGGGCGTTTGCCCGCCATAAACCTGCGCCCCTGTATGGGTCAGAATCTCCACTGCGCGTGAGAAAATCAACAAATCCACTTGGCTGCCGCGCTCAATAAACGACAGCTTTTGCCCCGCATGTACGCACTGCCCCTCCTGCACGTAGGTGGTGATTTTGTTGACGAACTTATCGGCGATTTCCACAATCGCCAAGCGCACATGCTCGTTCTCCAAAAAGATGGTCTGTCGCTCGTTTTCCAAGTGGTAGCGCTTGCCCAGCAGGTCTACCGCACGGCGCAGCCAAGTCATGCTCACATATTCCCAGAGGTCAACCATTGGCAAGTTCACGCGGGCGGGTGTGTAAACAATCTTACGGATGGTGCCCTTCATTGGCGCATAGTTGAAGTGCACATCCAGTGGGCTCATGTAGATACCTATCAGCCAACCTTCAGGCGAGACGCCTTCCCAATCCGCGCGTGTGATTTCGGTGATGGCAATCGGGCGCCCCAGCTTTTCGGCAAATACGGTGCCTTCCGCGCTCACGGGGCGGATGTAAACTACCTTGCCGTCGCACGGAGCGAGGATAAGGTTCGGGTCTGCGGGAGGAATGCGCTTGGGGTCGCGATAGAACCACACTTTGCGCAGAAACCAAGAGGCGCCCGCAACGGCTGCGCCTGCGCCCAACGCAACCTTAAGCCAAGTTGGCATTCGCACGCTGAGATTGTACCTACTCTAAGCGGGCACGCATCCAGCCGCGCACAGAGTTGATGAGGTAAATCGCGTCGGCGCGGGCAAGTTCCTCTTTTGTGAGGGTGCGCTCGGTAATCGTGCCACGCGCCAGCAAATACTCACGATAGACGCCGCCAAGCAGCCCACAGCGAATCGGAGGCGTGTAGAGCTTGCCTTGCAGTTGCACAACCACATTCGCGAGGGTCGATTCGGTGATTTCGCCCTGTGGGTTCCATAGAATCACATCGTCGCAGTGGGGGCAGCTAGCGCGGGCACGCTCGTACACAGCGCGGTGCGTGGTTTTATGATACAGAAACACATGATTTGGATCAATCGGCTCTGGCGCGAGCGCCACGCGCCATAGGGGCGGGCTCGGCGGCAGTGGTGTATGCTCGACCCGAGCGGTGCCGTCGCGACTGAGCAGTAAGCGCACACGCAGCGGATGGGGGGCAGCGACTTGGGCAAGTAGCGCGCGGATGTGTGCTTCATCCAGCGCAAAGCCGAAATAGTCCGCCGAGTGGCGCAGGCGCATGAGGTGCTGCTCCAGCAGAAAATAGCCCTTGCGCGGATGCCAGCGCATGGTCTCCAACAGCTGGAATTCAGGGGGGGCAGGCGTCAGCAAGATTTGGGCTTTGGCAAGGCACTCGTGATACTCCGAGGCTGCATCCGAATCCCACACGATGCCGCTGCCGACGCCATATTCCAGCTGTCGGTGGGCGCGGTCGTAAGTGAGGGTGCGGATGGCGACATTGAACTGCGCTCGCTGGTGGGGCAATACGACGCCGATTGTGCCTGTGTAGATGCCACGAGGGGTGGTTTCCAGCTCGCGGATGATTTGGGTGGCGCGGATTTTCGGCGCGCCCGTGATCGAAGCCGCTGGAAACAGCGCGCACATCAGCTCGGGCAGCGAGGCATTCGTGCGTGCAGCGACCGTGGTGGTCATTTGCCACACGGTGGCATAGCGCTCGGTTGTGAACAGCGCGGGCACATGCACGCTGCCAATCTGGGCGACGCGCCCCAAGTCGTTGCGAACCATATCTACAATCATCAGGTTCTCGGCGCGGTTCTTGGGGCTATGACGCAACTCGTCGGCGCGTTGGAGGTCGTCGGCGTGCCACAAGCCACGGCGGGTGGTGCCCTTCATCGGTCGGCTAACGATGTGCTCGCCTGCACGCGCAAAAAATAGCTCGGGTGAAAGCGATAGAATGGCGTGCGTGCCGATATCAAGATAGGCTGCGTAAGGCACAGGCTGAGCCGCATAGAGGTACCAGAACAGCGCGTGCGGGTCGCCAGCAAAAGGCGTGCGTAAGCGAAAACTGTAGTTTACTTGGTATACATCGCCCGCTGCGATGTAGTCGCGAATGCGTCGGATAGCGTCGTGATAGTCGGCTTCGCTCAGCGTGGAGTGCCATTCTGTCGGCAAGCCGCAGGTGGACGTTGCGCGTGGCGGTTCAAAGGGCTCCAAGCGGGCGAAAAGGGCGAACCACGCCAGCGGTAGGGGTGCCTCTGCAGGTGGAATCGCACGCTCTAAGCCATGCCCTGCCTCGTATGCCAGAAAGCCGATGGCATATAGCCCCTTGCGTGTGGCGCGCTCCACTTCCGCCAACACAGGAAGCACTTCGGCAGGGGTGTGGGCAACCAGCACAGCTTGCAGGGTGTCGCCCCGCAGCCACAAAACGCGCCCATCAGGCGCATGGTAGCAAACTAACGCCAGAGGCGCAACGCGCTGCGTACTCATGCTTCGCGCCCGAGAGGGATGACAGTGCCGTTTTCGGGGGTAACGCCCCAAATCGCTCCAATAGTCGCGCCGATGTCGGCGAGCGTGCGGCGTATACCTAAGTCGCGCCCTCGCTCAAGCGCCGGCGTATAAATCAGCAACGGCAAATATTCGCGCGAATGATCGGTGCTGGGGGTGGTGGGGTCGTTGCCGTGGTCAGCGGTGAGAATCAACAGGTCATCAGGTTTGATGCGGCTGAGCAGGTCTGCAAGCATGCCGTCGAACGCTTCTAACGCGCGCGCGAAGCCGTGCGGGTCGTTGCGATGCCCATACAGCATGTCGAAATCTTCGAAGTTAGCGAAGATGAACTCGCAATCGCTTTCGAGGGCGCGCAACAGCGCAGCGAAATGCTCTGGGTTGCTCTGGGTGCGTTCGGCGTGGCGAAAGCCGCGATAGACAAACAGTTCGGGCACGACGCCGACGCCGTAGATGCCTATGCCACGCCCTGCCAGCTGATCAATCAAGTTGGGCGGGGGTGGCAAGGGAAAGTCGCGGCGGTTCTCGGTGCGCTTGAAGGTTTCGGGGCTATCGCCGACGAAGGGGCGGGCGATTACGCGTTGCACATGGTGTGGGGGCTGCAGCAGCTCGCGGGCGATTTCGCACATGCGATACAGCTCATCCGGTGGAATGACCGCCTCGTGGGCAGCGATTTGGAACACGCTATCGGCACTGGTGTACACAATCGGCTTGCCTGTGCGCAGATGTTCCATGCCCAGTTGCTTGATGATTTCGGTACCCGAGGCAGGGTAGTTGCCCAGCGTGCCCCTGCCGATGCGCGCTTCAAACGCCTCAATAATCTCGCGCGGGAAACCGTCAGGATAGGTGGGGAACGGCACTTCGGTGTGGATGCCCATCATCTCCCAGTGCCCCGTTACGGAGTCTTTGCCTTTGGAGTGGGGCTGTACTTTGCCAAAGTGGGCACAGGGGGCGCTGGCAGGGGGCACGCCTTCCAGCGGCAAGATATTCCCCAGCCCCAGCGATTGCAAGGTGGGCAGGTTCAGACCACCCACGGCAGTTGCTAAATGCCCTAAGGTGTTCGGGTGGTTCTCACCGAAATCGCCGTATTCGGCGGCGTCGGGCGCCGCGCCCACGCCGCAGCCATCCAACACAACCAAAATCGCGCGTCGGAACTGCACAGCAATAGTTTACCGACTGTCGGATGTGAGTGCGGTGCTTCACGCCAAGCGCAGCACGGCGTCGGGGGCGAAATCGGGGGGTAGCGGGCGACAAGAGAAAAGAATCACTTGGGTGTGTTGGGCAACCGCGCGGAGCAACTCCAGCGCGGCGCGATATCGCTCACTGTCGAAGTGCACAAAGGGGTCGTCCAGCAACAGGGGTAGACGCAGGTCATCGGCGAGGGCATCTGCCAGCCCCAAGCGACAGGCGAAAAAGAGTTGGTCTACCACGCTCGTGCTCCAAGCTGGGTGGCTGATTTCAACGGCAAGCCAATCGCCGCGCTCTGGGTGAAGCACTTGTAGACTGAGCTGTTCGTCGAGGGTGGCGCGGGTGTAGCGTCCGTGCGTTAGGCTTGGCAGGTAGTGCTCAATGCGCGGCTGCAGACGCGGGCTGAGGTGGCTGAGATAGCGTGCGTTCGCCTCGCGCAGGAGTTGCTCGGTGGTCTGCAGCAAGCGGAGGCGCGCTTGCGTTTGTTGCAGTTGGCGTTCGGCACGGGCATATTCCAGCTCAAGCGCGTCTACTGGCTCGGTATCGGGCAATGTCTGCAGCGCGCCTTCGCAGCGCAAGCGTTCGGCTTCCAGCTGATTCAGTCGCTCGCGCCGACGCGCCACTTCGGTTTCCAACCGCAGCGCGGCTTCTGCCGAAAGCGCTTCACGCAGAGTTGCCTCGCGCTGAAGCTTCTCCTGTAGCCCCAAGATCTCGAGGGCAAGCGCGCGTTGCTGGTCGCGCAAGGCTTTCGGCTCGTGCACGGCTTGGAGCGCCTCAATCTGGTGGCGTAGGCGTTCCAGCTCGGCGCATCGTTCGCGCCATGCCCGCCAACGCCTGTTGAACTGCTGCACGGCATGCTCAAGTTGCTGCAAGGTGTGCGCGCTCACTTGGGCTGGCGCTCCGTTGCGCGGCATTGACTCAATCGTATAGCCCGCCTGCTGAAGAAGCGCTGTGAGCTGGTCCCAGCGCTGTCGCAGCGCGTCGTAGGCGTCGGTAAGGGCAGACTCGGAATAGGTTTGTAAGGTGCCCCCGCGCCACAACGCCGCGACCCCTACAGCAACGATACCCAGCCCAATCGCAACTGCGCCCAGCAGCGGCATTGTTTGAATTAGCACAGCGCCTGCCAGCAGCAACGCGGCGCCCATAACCGCGAACCCCACGCGCGCCTTGTTGCGTCCGATTGCTTGTTGGCGCAGCTGCTGGTGCCGACGCGCCTCGGCTGTGAGCGCAGCCGCCCGCTGCTGCAGTTGCTGGAATTGCGCATAAGCGGCGTCTAATCGTTCCTTGAAGTCGGCGGGCAGCGCTTCGAGGTCGGCAAACTCCGTTTGCAGCTCGCTTTCGAGGTCGTTCGCGCGTCGTTCCAGTTGCTCCAGTTGATTCAGATGGCGTTGGTTGGCGTCGGCTTGGCGCTGGAGGCGTTCCAGTTGCTCCTCGTAGTGGCGCAGGGTTCGCCAGCGCTCCAGCAGCGCTTCGTCATGCGCCAGCTGGTGGCGCAGGGTTTCCGATTCGGCACGGATTTGTTGCAGGCGAGTTTGCAATTCGCGCTGTCGGAAGGCGTGTGTGCGCGCCTGCTGGAGGCGTTGGTCAAGCGCGTTCAGGGTGCGTTGGTGCTGATCAGCGTGGGTACGCAGGCGGCGCTGCTCGGTGCTCAGCGCGTTGAAGATACGGTTGAGGTCGGCGTTGACTGCGCTTTCACGCAGCTGTTGCTGCAGTGCGCGCAAGCTGCGCGGGCTGAGATGGCTCAGTTCGCGTTGGCGCACGCACGCTGTTGCCAGGTACACTTCTTGGGGCACGCGCCACAGCTGCTCCCAGCGGGCGCGTGCGGCTTCGCCCTGCAGGGTTTCACTATCGGTCTCCAGCCAGAACTCGGCACGGCGGCGCGGTTCATCCACAGGATGGAATTTGCGCACGCGTAGGCGTTGCCCGCGCAGCTCCAGTTCCACCTCCACCGTCCACCCATGGGGGTGCCCCCAGTGGATGCGTTCGCGCGCCGCTTGAGCCGTGGTGGTGGGCACAGTGTAAAGCGCGTCCAGCAGCGCTGCCAACAAGGTGCTTTTGCCCGATTCGTTGGCACCCAAAATGCAAGTAAACGCAGGGTTGAACTCGAAAGTATGCCGCTCTTTGAATCGCCCATAGCCCTCCACACTCAGCCGTAAGAACCTCATAACCTGCCTCCTCGCAGCAGGTAAAGCGCGGTTTGCAACGCTTCGCGGTAGTGTGCTGCCTCATGCGGGGCTTTGGCAATCGCTTCTTCTGCAACCTGTGCCAGCGCGTGCTCAAAGGGCGTGCGCGGTTCTAATGGCTCGGTTTGATACGCGCCCTCAAGCTCCAGCCACAGGCATGCGCCTTGCAACTGCTCGACCAGTAGCGCCACATCCAGCGGTTCCAGGGCGCGCCAGAATCCTGTAAGGCGGATGGTAGCCACAGTTTCGGGGGTTAGCAAGTTGCGCAAGTCGCTCAGCAGCGTCTGTAATCCTTCGTAGGAGGAGATATCCCACGACAGAATGCCGTCGGGGGCGTTGGAGGCATAGCGTGCCTCGCCCGTGACGAGCGATTGCACCTGCGCGGTGCGATTGGGCGCAAGCGTCACGAGCAGCATCACAGCGGGCAACCGCTGGGTGGGCATAATCATTTCAGGGGCGCCGCTGTACCAACACACGGTGCGTTCGTATACCCATCCCTGGGGCGAGTGCCAGTCGCCCAGCGCCACATAATCCAGCTCGCTTTGGGCAACCCAGTCGGGTTGAATGGTGCCCGCGCCACCCGCACTGGGCATTGAGCCGTGCATTAGTGCCACTTGGAACGGTGCCCCACTGCGCTCGCGGTGCAACAGGGGCTGCCAATCCGACTCCTCGCCGGCGGGGCAAGCAATTAGCTCCAAATCCAGCGCATGGAAGCGAACGCGCGCGGCGCGCGGCAGGTAATGCAAGTTGCTGGGTAGGCTATGGGTGTGGAAGGGGTGATGTGGAGCGGGATCGTGATTGCCCGGTATAACAAAGGTTGGCAAGCGCGAGTCGGCGATAGTCGTAAGAGCAAACTCAACCCATGCACGCCCGACGCGGGGGTGGTCAAACAAATCGCCTGCCAGGAGCACGGCGTCGCAGCGATGCTGCTGAGCAAGTTCGAACACGCGCTGGAAGGCGCGCTTCAGGCGTGCTTGGTGTTCAGAAGCAGCCTCGCCCAAGTAGCCAAAGGCACGCCCCAGATGCACATCCGCTGTGTGTGCCAGCCGCAACACAAGATGTGGATTCGAACAATCGTTTAGCATTCCTGCCGCTACAGCCTATGGGGGTAGTGGAAGGTCATACCATCTCTGCAAGGCACGCAACAAACACTGTTGGTTTACTCGCCAACCTCTGCTAGTAACACGTAACCCCACGCCATTATTTAGCCATGCTAAACACTGCGCGACCCCCCACCCCCTTTGAACTCAACACAAATGTCTACCACCCCCTCGCGCACTCCTTAGCTACACTAAATAAATGAACTCAACACCCACCCCA
>JAUQOS010000106.1 GCA_030550775.1 Armatimonadota bacterium | reverse complement strand
TGCGGGGGGAACCTGCAGGAGGGGGGCAGAATTAGAAAACCTACTGCGCGAAGGGGTAAGATGCCCTGCGAAAAGCGCGCAGTGGAACCCGAGCAATCCGCGCTGAGGGCGCGGAGGCTTGGTGTAAATAGCAACTTGGGCACATCGCTTGCCTTGGTTTAGCAGCCGCTGCCAAATGCAAACAACACGGCTAATAAGTCGGCATCGTTGACGACGCCGTCGTAGTTGACATCAGCGCGCGGGAAGTAGCCCTGTGCTCCGAAGCTGAACAGCACTTCCAACAGGTCGGCGTCGTTGATGCAGCCATCGAGCGTGATGTCTTCCAAGCGTCGGTCGAAGCGTGGCAGCACAGCAATCCAAGCTTCACGCTGCTCGTTTGGATTGACCCCCGTGCCCACAAACACGGTTCCATCGGCGGAAAAGGCACGCACTTCCTCTAAGCGCCAGTTAGCGACCTCACTTAGCCCCGCGTTAAGCAGCAGATCCCTCACGCGGAACATAACCCCTTCGTGGTTCCAGATAACTGCTTCTTTGCCTTCCGTAGAGGTTCCGAACCCACCAACCAAGCGTCCGTCGGCACTCACTGCGTAAGCACGACTGTCGTATGCACCTCCTGGCAAGTCGCCCAAGCCAATCATGCCGGTGTGGGGCGTCCAGCGAAAGGCTTCCACGCCAACTCCGCTGGGGGCACGGCTCCATCCTACTACGGTAGAGCCATCTGCTGACGCTGCATAGGCGAAGCTGAAAAAGTCAAAGCTGCTGAGGCTTCCCAGGGGTTGCCAGACGCCTTCCTCCCAGCGGAACGCCTCGTTTTCGCCGTTGAAGGAGCTGCTGCGCCCGACAATCACGCGACCATCTGCCGAAATCCCCTGAGCGTAGCTTTGGAACAGCCCCCCAGGCAAGTCGCCCAAGCCCACCATGCCTGTAGCGGCAGTCCAACGAAACGCCTCGGCACCATTTGCCGATAGACTCCACCCCACGACCACCGAACCATCGGCTGAAACTGCTAGCGCATGGCTGCGGAATTGTCCGCCTGGCAGGTCGCCCAAGCCGATCATCTGCCCCGTGTCGCGGCGCCAAAGAAAAGCTTCCGTGCCCGCAGCCGATGCACCTTGCCCAACAATCACGGATCCATCGAACGATACGCCCCATGCAATGCTGGTAAAGCTGCCCCCGGGGAGATCGCCCAAAGGTACTAAACCTGTCTCGCGCGTCCAATAACACGCCTCGATACCGTTAGCAGAGCTGCTCCAGCCTACGGCCACGCGCCCGTTAGCAGAGATTGCCAGCAAAGTACTGCTGAAATTGCCCCCAGGCAAGTCGCCTGCTGGGTAAAACGCAGCGGTTTGCGCATAAACCAATGCGCATCCAATAAGCGAAGCAAGTAGCGACAGCTTGTGTTTCATCTTACACCTCCTTCATGCTTGAGTTAGTCATAACAGGGCCAGCTTCCTTTTGCTAGTCTCACGCCGCGTTTTACGAGCCATGCAACCTAATCGCGTATCCCAAAAATAGGGTGCGCCGCTGCTGCCACTACAAAAGCAGCGACGAACGCAGCGCACCCGTGGCTGCGCAATCACGCAAGCGATGCAGGGTTCTCCTTTCAGCAAGCAAGACTACTCTTCCCACAGTTCGTTGCGGCGCAAAGCGTCCAGCGTCATCGCCTTGATGTGTCCATCCACAAACGCCACATTCGCGAACCCGCCCTCAATACGCTCGTTGCGCAGGCGCACAAAGTGGCGCGGATACACATGCCCATAGCTGAAGCGCGTTAGTGGCGGTGCACCCTGCCAAGTGCGCGGCGGAAACACCATGTAGTAGCCCAGCTGCGAATAGCTGGAGGTGAAGCCCATCCGCCCGCGCAACAAGGTGACGCTTTCCACGAACATCAGCACTTCCGCGGGGCGCTGCACAATCGAATAGGGTCTGCCGCGATACTCGCTCGACTCCAGCGGGTTGAACGGGTCGCTAGGCGTGGTTAGGTAGAGCAAGTTGTAGCCCCACGCGGGATTGCGCCCAAACACATAGTCGTAGAACTCGTTTTCGGGCTTGCGATACTCCACATCGGGCTCACTGGGGCACCAGAATACGCGCGGCTCTTTCACATACGGGCGCAACAGCCAGGGCCACTGATAAAACCCCAAGTTGCCTATGCTGCCCCCCCTGCCGCGGTACTCACCGTGAAAGAAGGTTTCGTCATAATCTTGGATGTACATTAGCCCTGCCATCGCCACTTGACGCAGATTGGAAGCGCAGGTGGTCTGCCGCGCTTTATCGCGTGCCTGCGCGAACACAGGAAACAGAATCGACGCCAAAATGGCGATAATCGCAATTACCACCAACAACTCTATGAGCGTAAACCCAAGCTTACGCATAACTCAATCACCCCATATTTGCTTGGAGGCAAGGGCTAAGGGGCACCCACCTCCAAGCACGCCGTTAGCAACCGTTGCCGAAGTTGAACAGTACCTGCAGCAAGTCCGCGTCGTTCACAACGCCGTCGCCGTTCAGATCGGCTTGGGCGTTGTTCGTGCCGAAGTTGAACAACACGAGCAGTAAGTCTGTGTCGTTGGTGCAACCGTCACCGTTCACATCGCCCGCCACGCGATAGACAATCTGCAGCACGGGACCGCGCCCACCCGCATCGTTGCGCGAGTAGAAGCGATAAAAGCGTGTGCCACCCTGCCCGCCAGGATCTAAGCGCGAGACGAAACCGATACCTAACTCGCCGTTGTTTTGGTTAATCGCGGCGTTGAAGTACGACTCGAACAACTCGCGCTCCAGCGGAATGGGGATTGCAAACGGTGCATCAGTACGATAGTTGGTCATGCGGCTGGTTCCGAAGATTTCGCTGCCCACTTCGGGGTTGTTCGGGTCGTTGAAGTTCCAGCGGGTTTCCGTGAAGTTGGTGCTGCTCAGCGGGCGTGCCTCCAGGGGGAACTGCTCGCCCTCCTCGCGCGTGTAGCCAGGGGGCTGGGTCTGAACTACCGTTATCTGAGCACTAAGCACTTGGTACTGTCTGCCTGCGGGAATGCCATCCAAGCGCCACTTTGCTAATGCGTAGGAGAAGTTGAGCGCGGGGCGTGCCCCTGTGGGGTCTACCGCGTACTGTCCGTTGCCCCACACGCGCAGAATCGCCGTGAAACCGGGGTCGAACGCTTGGTCGTAATACCATACATCATCCGTTGGTTGGGCTTGATACACTTGCTGTGCCAACACGCTTATGCATAGGCTCAAGCTTGCCGTAATTACTGCCACTCGCATCGCTGTCACCTCGTTGTTTCTAGGTTTTATAGGTACAAAGCTGTTTTAGCATAACCAATCACTGCCTCTCATCGGTGGAGACACTGGCGCTACCACGCTTCCGGTGCGATGATATTCGGGTCGTCGCATGTTTGGCAACGGCAGGAATGCCGTCGCACCGAGCATTGTTGGCAGCCAGGCAGTTTGGCAGTGGCAAGGGTGCCTTAGCCAGCACTGCGCCTCTATTGTGGAATCTTAGCCACGCTAAATGCTACTGCGAGGGCGACAATTTTTTGCGGGGAGGCGACATAAAAAGCCCCCTGCGCGGGGGGCAGGGGGCGACGAAACGGAGGTGCAGCAGGATGAAACGGCTCTCTTAGCGTCGACGGCGAACGAAACCGAGCAGGCTTGCCAAACCGGTGCCCAACACCATCAGGCTTGTGGGTTCTGGCACTACCTCAAACTGCAGCTCTTGAAAACCACTGGTCAGGTTCACTGTGCCTGCGTACACATCGTGATAGCCATCCCAGCGGATAGCATACTCCACACGCACAGTGACAACGTCGCCCACATTGAAGCCCGATAGGTCGAGCGTATACCCGTTGCTTCCCACACCGATGCTCTTGGTTGCAGGACCCTCGTTCACGCTAAAGGTGGTTAGTGTACTACTGCCTTGTTGCACTGTGTTACCATTGACTTTGAGCTCCGCTACGAGATAGACATCGTCGCGGAAGGGAGAGTTGATTGCGCCGAAATAGGCCCCTCCTGCGACTTGACCCCGAAAGATCTGTGCGCCTAACACGCTCCAGCTAATCGTGATGGTGGGGTTTGAGGTTTTGTCCACCTGAAGACCAGGATTGACTAAATCGTCGTCGGGAATGCCGGTAATGCTGGCGACTGGCGCGACATTAACACTTAAGCTTGCAGCGTTGTTTGCCTGGGCGCGGATGCGTGTTTCCAGCTCACCTCCGAAAGCAGGGCGGTTGGAGAGTTGCTCCGTGCGGAAGAAGTGTCCCGAACCAACCCAAGTAGTGAAGGTGGCAACGCCTGCAGGGTTATTAGGCGTCAAGCCACCAAAGCGGTTGGAGGGCAGTCGCCAGTAGCTTCCTGCGTCCGTGCTGCCACTTCCTGAAAAGCGAAGCACCAAACGCCCAAACGGGTCGCCACTGCTGAATGGGGCAATATCGCGGCTCCACCGCCAACCGTTGCCTGTGCCTAAAGCCGATGTATCGCGCAGCACCCACTCTGCATTGGTAAACACGCCGCTGGTAGGACCAGAACTGGTTTGACTGATGCTGAAGTCCACGTTGTTAGGACCGCTGTTGTTGAACACAAGAAATTGTTGTCCGGGCGTAACAGACACCAAAATCACACCGCTCAGTGCAACAGCAAACCAGCGTAAGGTGAGCATAGCCTTTTGCCTCCCCTTTGGGCTTTCTGGAAGTCGCTCTCTGCTGCGCTTCCACTCATGAAGACTCGAGCAGGAGACAAAAAGCGGACACCTACTAACTGGTGATTCAGTCAACGGGGCTGAACCGTTCGTAGAGCGCGCTGTTGATGGCAGTCATGACCATGCTCGCAAACAGATTTGCCGCCAGCGTCAGCCCCGCGCCCACCAGCGGATGCCAGCCGGCTCCAATCCATAACATCCAAAAAGCGAGCCCCGGACCGCCCGTAATCGTCAGTAAGGGCACCGACATCACACCAGTGATGAGGCGTTGCGTATAGTCGTGTGGGTCGGGGTTAACCAGTGCAATCCAAAACATCGCCATCTGCAAGGCAGACGCCCAGGAAAGCGCTACAAGGCTACTCAGCAGCCAGAACAGCCATTCGCGGGGCACGATGAGGGTAGTGAGCCCAACGGTAATCACCTGGGCGATGGCAAATAGCACCACCAGTGGTAGTGATTCCACGATCACCACCGCGCGCGAGTCGAACGGTAGCGGCTTTTGCCAGTCCACGCGACGCAACATGTCGGCAATGCCGTAGTAGGCGCTGAATGCCAGAAAGAACGCTAGCACTGCCTGCGTGCTTGCATAAGCAAAACGCATGGCTACAACAACATTGGCGTCGGCTCTCAGGAGCGATATCCACAGAACGAAGGCTGCGGGTGCCCCTGCGATAAACGCGATGGTAATCAGGTTGCCGATGCTGCTGGCGCGCCAGCTGATGAGCAGGTCGCGCCATAATAGTGCCCACACGCCACGTGGCGTCCAGCGCTGGAGCAGTGCGGGCGTTTTGAACAACTTGTGCGCAGCTGCCTCTGCCTTGCGGCGCAGGTAAGTGCCTAACGGGTCTTGTTGAGCGCTGCGCGCCAAGCTGGCGCCGCGCGCTAAGAATGCGCCCACCTCGTAGAGCCAGCGCTGATGGCGTACCAACACCGCATTGCCCAGCAACACCCCGCCCAACCAAAACAGCAGTCCAACACCTATCGCAGGCGTGAAGCCCGTGTACAGCACAAGCGCTGCATCCGCCAACGCGCGCACAGGCAGCAGCACCAAGTAAACGGGCAACCAGTCAAGCACTTCGTGGGCAGGCACAATCGTCTGAGGCATGCCCCTCTGCAAATATATGAACCGCCCAACGACCAAAAGCAGGCTAAGCACCACCCAGCCAATCAGCCCCCGCACCCACCACTTGCGCACGCTTCGCCCTGCCACTTCCAGCGTTTCTATCGCGATACTGCCCAAAACCGCCGTGGCAAACATCAGCAGATACATCAGCGGGTAAAGCAAGATGAGCCACGGGCTTTCCGTAGGCAGCTGCGCTTGCATCAGCGAGCGTAAACTCGCACCCCCTATCGTGAACAGGTAAAAAATCAGCAACAACAGAAACGCGATTGCCCCAAGCAATCCGCGTATCAAGATAATCCCCCGAAACAGTGCCAGCGGCTTGAGCGGTGTCGTGAATAGGTAATGCACATCGCTCTCCACCACGAGGATGTGCGGCGAACGCCACACCGCAGGCACAAGAGTAAACACAACGTAGAGCCAGTGAATCAAAAACACAGATACGATCGAACTATCCAAAACTTGCTCAGGTGGTCTGGAAAGTGCCGTCGGCGGGGGCGTGCGCACACTGCTGCCCACTATTATGCCAAGAATCGAACCTCCCCAGCCACACAGAACGAGCGCAAGCACGAAAAGGATGAGCATCGCCCGCAAGGGGTTGCTGAAAGCGCGTTGGAAGCTGTTGATTAGCACGCGCGCAGATAGGTACACCAACACGCGCAAGACAGTACGATCCATCTCAGCGTTCCAGCACCTCGACGGTGATGTGCTCGTTGGTGTAGATGCAGAGTTTGGCGGCGATGCGCAGCGCTTCTTCGGCGATTTCGCGTGCCGAAAGGCTGGTGTGTTTGAGGAGCGCGACAGCGGCTGCCTGCGCGTATGCTCCGCCAGAGCCGATGCCTACCGCCCCCTCATCTGGCTCCAGCACGTTGCCGTCGCCCGAAACCACCAACATCGTGTCGGCATCGGCAACAATCATCAGCGCGTTTAGGTGGCGCAACACGCGATCAGTGCGCCAATCTTTAGCGAACTCCACAGCGGCGCGGCGGAGGTTGCCCCCGCTTGCCTCCAGCTTCGACTCGAAACGATCCATCAGCGCTTGCGCGTCGGCGGCTGCCCCCGCAATGCCTGCCAGCACGCGATTTTGGTAGAGCCACCGCACCTTGCGCGCTGTATGTTTCATCACAACATCGCCAAAGGTCACTTGCCCGTCGGCAGCGAAGGCAGTCTGCCCCTCGCGACGCACAGCTAACACTGTAGTGGCATGGATGGCTGGTTGATATGTCATTGCGGATATGATACCTCAGGGTATCATGCCCGTAGGAGGTGTATCTATGCAGCCTGAACACTCCGCAGAGCCAAAACCTGCTCAAACCGCGTCCGAGCGAGTCGAGCTCTACCACCCGCGCCTGATGCCTTACTTAGAGTCGCTGGTGCCCCCGCGTCACCCCGTGCTCCAAGCGATGGAGGCGCGCGCG
>JAUQOS010000017.1 GCA_030550775.1 Armatimonadota bacterium | reverse complement strand
CAAGTCCTAAAGCCCGATGTGCGCGTCTTGGGCGGGCAATTTGAACTCAACGCTTTGCGCGTACCTCAGGTTCAAACAGGGGGGCACTTGGGGTACGCGCAACCTATTTAGCATGGCTAAATAACCAACGGTGCGTCAAAGTCTTCATAGTGGTCTACCCCGTATACCTCCACCCAGCGCTCCCGCTCGCCTGGTAGGCGGTAAAAGCGTAGGCTGTCCTTCTGGGGGTCAATAATCCGAAGCAAACGCTGCTTGAGCTTTTCCAGCTGGGTTTCAGTAAGACGGCATTCAAACACCGACTTTTGCACACGCTGTCCATAGGCTTCGCAGGCTTTAGCGACCCTGCGCAGTCGTTTCTGCCCCGCAGGGTCTTCAGTGTTCACATCGTAGCACACGAGAATGTTCAAGCGCATCGTTGGTTACCTCCGCGTGAAGTGTTTGACAGATGCAGCTGACCCTCAGCCTGAGCGGCCTCGCCCGCAGCTCAGCATGACAAGATAACCTTGTGAAAGTAACTTGGCTACTCCGAGCGCCGTGAGGACCGTGCTCACTTGGAGTTGAACGGTCGTCGCCCGTCATCGTATCGTAAATGGTGGATATTCCAAAATATCCCCGCGTAGTACGCGGGCAAGTAGTCGTGCCTGAATATGCGGCACCAACCCCCATGGAATGCGCGTTTGCAGCACGGGGTGGTAGACTTGTTCCTGTTTGCGCTTTTGGTAAGCAACGATGACTTCGCGTCGTCCCGTGTCGTTGAGCAGTACCGCGCCGCCGGGACGCTCCTCGAAGTGGCTGGGGTTGATTTGTTGTAAGTTGACCAAGCTTAGCGCGAAGCGATCGGCAAGTGCTGGGCGCAGTTCTTCCATTAGGTCGAGCGCCAGTGCTGGGCGTCCAGGGCGCAGGGCGTGCAGATAGCCCACTTGCGGGTCTAAACCGACTCCTTCCAGTGCACTGACGTAGTCCACAGTCAGCAGGCTGTAGACGAACGAGAGCAAGGCGTTGAAACGGTCGCGTGGGGGTCGGCGAGTACGCCCCAGCATGCGGAACGACTCGCGTTGTGCCGTAATCAGGGCGTCCAGCGCGTCGAAATAGATTTTGCTGGCATAGCCTTCCACACCGCGCACAGTGTCGAGGTCATGGGCATGTTCAAGCGCCTGTAGGTGGGTGCGGATTTGTGTAACTGCCGTTTGGAGTTGGGTCGTCTCTGGGGTGGGATGCTCGCGGAGTGCCCGCTGCAAAACCTGGAGTTGGTTGTGAAGTTTGCCCTGTACGAAGCTCCGTGCCAAGTTGCAGGTGGCGTGGGGGTCGTCGTGCGTTTTGTGTTGACTACGGCGCAAGAGTACATTGCCGGAGACGGGACCCTCCACGCGGGCGCGGAACCGCCCTGATTCGTCAAGCCAGACCAGCGAGCGTCCCTCCTGAGCACAGCGCTCCATCAGTGGGGGGCTTACTGAGATGTTGCCCAGCATTACAATTGCTCCTAAGTGGTGCAACGGCACGCGCTTGAGTAGGGTACCTTCCTGCGTAACTTCCACCGCCTCATTATTGAGGCGTAGGTAGGTGCCATCCACTGTTACATACAGTGTGTTGAGTAGTTGATAAATCATCGTGTCTGCTCCTGTTGTAAGCGTGCGATTACATCAGGCATACAGAGGCGAATGAGCGAGCAATCGGGGCAGCGGGCGTCGTTGAGGGGCGGTGGGGTGCGCCCTGAACGAAACATCTGACGAGTCTCGTGGATGACCTGCTCGGTGAGGGCGCGTAGGTCGGCGGTGAATTCCACCTCGCGCCGTCGACGGCTGGCGTAGTAGTAGATGGAACCTTTGGGCACGGCACGTTGCAGCATCTCCTCAAGACACATCGCTTGGGCGCAGAGCTGCACATCGTCGTGGTATTTCACCTTGCGCTTGCCCGACTTGTACTCAATTGGGTAGGGGGTGCCATCGGGCAGAAAGCCGACCACATCCGCGCGTCCAATAAGCCCCAACCGAACGCTCCACAAAGGTAAGGCATACTCTAACACAAAACCGTCTTCAATCAAACCTTCGGCTTGGTCAACGCGCTCGTGGAGCGCAGCCCCACGCAGAGTGTACACATTCTCTTCGTACACCTGTTCGATGTGGATTAGTGCGCACTGGCGCGGGCAATAAGCGTAATGTTCGAGGGCGGAGATGGGCACGATCTCTGCCTCGTTCCAGAACTCCAACAGATCGGGGGCTGGCATCGGGTTCCTCCAGAGAGGGGCACGGGCTGTGTGCCCGTGCCCTACGGGTCAGACGGCGTCCAATCGATGGAGTTGCACGCCGTTCGGCAGGTCGTCGGCGACGATTACTTGGTAGTCGCTGAAGGTGCGGGGTGTCTGTACGCCTTCCGCGCGCCGAACCGCGATTTTTTCGAACAGCAGGTGGGCTGGCGCGTTGCCGCGCGGAGAGTCGTGGGTGAACACATACAGTCCGCGCAGGGTCATCTCGCCGCGTGCGGCGGAGCGGTCGTGCTCAAACATATGCAGCATCGCCTCCCACAGTAGACGCAGGTCTTCGCGTGAGACGCCCGTCTGCTGTGCCAGCGCAGGCGAGAAGAAACCGTGCGCCCGATATAGCCCGTAGGGGACTATCGGCTTACGCCCGATCTCGGTTTCTTTCGATTCGCCCTCGCGGGTAATCGCCACGCGCGTAATCGCTAAGTCTAACGGCACAATGGGGTCAATGGAGCGTGCGAAGGTTATTTGCACAGGACCGCGCACTTGCCCGGCGTTATAGTCGCCCGTGCTTAGCACGGCGCCGAACATGCGGATGTCGTAGTAGCGTTTGCACAGTTCGGCGCGTACGTCGGGGTTTTCGCGTTTTTTCTCTTTCGCAGCGCCCAGCTGCTCTGCAGCGTCGCGGATTTTGGCGTTCAGCGCCACGCCGCTGTCGCGGACGAAAATACCGTAGCCACGGTCGTCGTAGTCCAAGTTGTTGTAGTCGTTGGCGTACAGTAGGTCGATGTAATTGCGGAGTTTGCGTTTGAGGCACACATCGGTGACGATGCCTTGCATGGTTTCGGGGTCGATGCGGGGCAGGTTGCCCGCGTCAGGGTCGCCGTTCGGGTTGCCGTCGCGCACATCAAACAGCAGCACGAAGTCGTGCCGTCGCTCAGGATCGCAATAGATGGCTTGTGCATCAAGCGTTTTCATCGGGGGTCACCTCCTGGTTGGCTTTGGGTTTGAAGAACTCGCTGCGCTGGTGGTAGTAGCCTAGGGCAAACAGCCCCTGTTCTTTGAGGCTGAGGGTGGTGGGGAAGCGGTCGGGCATCGCCTCGTGGAGTTCGCGCTCGAGCCGGATTGCCAGTCCTTCGCTGTGCTTGCGAAGTTTGCTAAGGTGGGGCTGGGTCATGCGCAGCAGCACGCCGAACACGCTGGCGGGCGCAGTTGAGGCGCTGCCGTAGTACTTGTCGGTTAGCGTCGCGTTGGGGTTGCCAATCGCCACGCCTTGTATGCGCTCGATCACTGCCAGTAATCGCCCGCACTTGTAGGCGGGGTCTGTAAGTTCGCGATTGAGCATTATCAGCACCTCCTTGAGCGAGGGATTTTGTGAGGCGAGAATAGTTTTGATGAGCTTAGCGCGTTCGTAAGACACCGCTTGTGCCCTTCGGTTGGCTTGAATGGCTGACTGCAGCAGGCTATCGGGCAGCGGCACGCCTGTAAACGCGCTGCGAATCAATATCTCGGGCACATAGGGGGGCATCTCCTCCGCCTTGCGGTAGGGGCTCACCGCCAATCGGAACACGCTGAGGGGGGTATCGTCGTCGCTGGAGGTGCGCTTGAGTCGCTGCCACTCGAACCACTGCGCCAAGTTGCGCTGCACCTCAGGCACGGTCAGCTCGAGGTAGCTGCGCACCACCACGCGCGCACTGTTTGCCGACAGCGCTACGGCGTAGAAATCGGGTTCGCTGAGGGCGGCTCGTGGCTTGCCCGCCTGCACGCTTTTCAGAAGGCGTTTGACCTCTTGGGGGTCGGGGTTATCCAGCAGGCGTGTGGGGCTAAACTGGCTCTCCTCGCGCGTCCAGAAGCAATACACAAGGTTGCCGAGCGTAAGGTGGGTGTTTTCATCGCGAATAAGCGTGTCTAACGCTTTGAGCGCTCGCTCTGAGCAATCCAGACACAAGGGCGCGACAAAGCCTGACTTGAGCCCATATGACTCAAATGCGTCCGAGTTGACGGAAATCAGCGCCATGCCCGAGCTTTGCCCGCCCGGAATGCCTTTCGTGGGCACCAGATGAATACGCGTGGCAGGTTTGACAACGCCACATACCATGCACTCGGCAGGCTCGCCCGTAATCTCGTGGGCGCGAGCGGCGTACTCAGCCCAAAACTGCTGCACAGCGGGTAGGTCAATCAGCCACTGCCCGTTCACGCGGAAGGTAATGGTCTCAGACGCATCGTAGTCGTCGGGCACTTGGAGCTTCTTAAAATGGTGCTCGTAGAATCGAGCCACCGCCTGCACCTCGGGCAGATTCAGCTGCGTGGCACACTCGCGCACAAGTTGCTTAAACGCCTCGTGTTGGCTGTGCACGCGTTCCGCCTTTTTGTCGGCAGCGACCTTGCCCAGCACATAGCCGCCGTTATCACACAGCAGCACAGGCGCAATTTTGCTGGTGCGCAGGTTGCCTAAGCTGGGCGCGGGATAGATTCGCCCGCGCTTGCGCTTGCCATCGTCTACGCGAATGTCTATCATGCCCTGCGGCATGCCCTGCAAGTCCAAATCTATCAGGCGATGGATTTGCACGAGCGCGTAGAGGCTGGGCGGCAGAGCCAGCCGCTGACTGTATTCCACCAATCGCTGCAACAACATGGCGCTTTACCTCCCGTAGATTTCCTCGGGCACATGCAAGATGCCCTGACGCAAGTAAGCGTGGAAAAATACAGGCTCTGCCTTGCCGTTGCGGAAACGAATTTCGCCGAGCATGCGCCCTAAATCGTCGCTAAGCGAAATAGGCTGTTCGTTGCCTGTGGGTGCACTGAAATACGCCGTGAACTCGCGGCAGCCTAAATAGGGCTGAAAGTAACATTCGCCGCGCGCCACCCGTCGCCGAAACTGGTCGCGGTAAGCCGCCACATCCTTGTCGGCGTGGTCTTTCAGCACGATGTCCGCGTAGATCAGGTATGCCACATCGCGCAGAGCAAGGGTATGGCGTTGGGCGCGCGCCTCGTCGGCGAAGAACGGGCCGCCACTAAGCGACATGCGCTTGCTGACCTCGTTGCGCATCAGCGAAATGTGGCGGATGGGGCGCAACACATGGATTTCGCGCACTTGCCACTCAAACTCAGGCTTCCAAAAGATTGCCTTCAACACGCCACGCGCCGCCGACGGCGTCATCACCGGATAGGAAACACGCTCCACCTTCATCTCAGGGCGCGTAAAGCAGGCATACTCGCCCCACACTTTCACACATAACGCAGGCAGTTTGCCGTTGCGCATATCATTACCTCCTCAAGTAGACAGAAGTATACCACATTCAAGCAAAAGTTCCTGCCAATTCTGCGGGGCATCGGAGCAGTTACGTGCCAAAGCATATACCTCGCCCTTTGATAAGGTATCCTTGCGGGTATGGAGGTGGATGATGACCTTAGCCGAACGCTTTGCTCGCTATGCGACAGAACTGCGCTATGAGCAACTGCCCCACGAGGCGATCCATGAGGCAAAACGGCGGATAATAGACTCCATCGCGTGTGCTTTTGGGGCGTGGCGCTCCGAGACAGCACGACAGGTGCGCGAGGTCGCAACGCAAGTGAGCAGCCCCTACGGCGCAACGATTATCGGCACCAGTCACAAAGCCTCGCCCGACTGGGCAGCGTTCGCCAACGGCTTGCTAATCCGCTATTTGGATTACAACGATACCTACCTCTCCAAAGAGCCCGCGCATCCTAGCGACAACCTCGCGGCGGTGCTGGCAGTGGCAGAAGCCGAAGGCAGCTCGGGCAAGGAGGTGCTGCTGGCGACCGTGCTGGCGTATGAGATTCAGTGCCGTCTATGCGATTCGGCGAGCCTGCGGGCGCGAGGCTGGGATCATGTGAACTACGGGCTGTTCTCGGCGTCGGCGGCAGCCAGCCGCCTGATGGGCTTGGACGCCACAGCCACGCGCCATGCCATGAGCATCGCGGGCGTGTCGGGGCTTGCAATGCGCCAAACGCGTGTGGGCGAAATCTCCGCATGGAAAGGCTGCGCCTTCGCCAATGTCAGCCGACACGCCGTGTTCGCCAGCTGGCTCGCCAAACACGGGCTGACGGGCCCCTCCGAAATCTTCGAGGGCAAGATGGGCTTTATGAAGCAGGTCTCAGGCGAGTTCACGGTGGGCCCGCTCGGCGGCGAGGAGGGGCGCGGCTTTATGATCAACCAAACCTACATCAAGTATTACCCCGTGGAATACCACGCTCAAAGCGCGGTGTGGGCGGCGCTGGCGCTGCGCGAGCAAATCGGAGGCGACATCAGCCAAATCGAACGCATCGAAATCGATACCTTCGAAGCCTGCTACTCGATTATCGGCAGTGAGCCCGAGAAGTGGCGCCCCCAAAGCCGCGAGACCGCCGACCACAGCCTGCCCTACATCGTGGGCGCCGCGTTGATGGATGGCAGGATTGACTTGGACACCTTTGAAGAGGCGCGCTACACCGACCCTGCGCTGCTGGAGCTGGTGAGCAAAATCACCGTGCGCCACGACCCTGCACTTGACGCGCGCTACCCCGAGGGCATTCCAAACCGAATCACGCTCTACCTCAAAGACGGGCGCACCCTCACGGAAGAGAACACCTTCCCGCGCGGGCACGCCAAAAACCCGATGACCGACGAGGAAGTGGAGGCGAAGTTCTATGTGCTAACCGAGTGGGCGCTGCCCCGCAAGCGTCAGGACGAGATTTTGCACTTCGTCTGGAACCTTGATCGGCAGGTGAACCTCTCGCTGCTAATGGAGCTGCTGCAGGTGGAGTGATATTCTAAGATTCCTCGCTCGCTCGGCTTGGAATGACAGCACGGTTTTGGCGAAAATGAACTTGTCATTCCAAGCCGAAGGCGAGGAATCTTGGGGACTGCTTATGAGATCAAGGCGCGAGACTTATACAAGGTGGCGGATTTTATAATGACACTCTCGCAAGAGTTGGAGCAGTTGGTGAAGCAAGTAGTGCGCAAGTTTGAGGAGGAATCGGAGTGGCTGCTGACCAGTCTGGAAAAACTGGCTATTGAGGAGGGGCACGAAAGGGGCTGCAGCAAGGAATAAAGCGCGATCTGCAACAAGAAATCGTAGCTGTGATGGTTCAGATTCTGCAGCGGCGCTTCGGTGAGACAGGTGGGTTCGTTGGAGCAACTGTGGGCGTTGAGTGGACTGGCATTGGATGCGCCCACTCTGGAAGAGTTCCAGCGCACGTTGGAAGCAGTTCTCGCGGAAGCGTAGAGGTAAGCCTGCACTTGACATTACCCAAGTGGCTGCCCAGCGATTTTGCGTAAGTAAAATTCTTTGCCCCGCTCGGAACAACCGACTTATAGGGGCAACTCGGATCGGCTGAAACTGCTTGTTCTCTGAGGTACACTACACACCTGTAGGAGACATTAGCCTACGTTCCGTGGAGGCGACTATGCGAATCGGATGGCGAATCACAACTATTTGGCTGTTGACGTTCGTAACGTTACTGGGGGCAGTTGCTCAAGAGAAAGTGCTCCTGCAATACCGTGCTCAGGCAGGGCAGGTCGCCCGCTACCGAGTGAGTGGCACCATTAGCTTTGATTTTGGTGTCAACTCTGTACAGGGCGAGACTACGGCTGTGTTGGTACGCCGCTTCGTAGAAGTCTCGCCCGAAGGCAACATCACCTGGGAAGAGGAGTTCGAATCGTTTGAAATCACCATCAACGGGCAACGGGTGCCCTTGTCCGACCGAGCGCGCGCAGGCAAGGTCAAAACCACGGTCAAGCCCAACGGCGAAGTCATCAAGCGCGATGCTGACCAGCGAGGTGAATTGCCGATTGGTGCGCTGGGCACGAACGCGAGTTTGGTATTCAGCACGCAGCCTGTGGGCGTTGGCGACCGCTGGAGCCAAACCTTTGAAGAAAATAAGGAACTGGGCATCAGCGCAGGCACTGCCGAGTACCTCGTGAAGGGCTTCGAAACCTGGAAAGGCACCCGCGTGGCGCGAATCCAAGTCAATTTCACAGCCACGGGCGAGGTCAAGGGCAGCAGCGAATCCGAGATGCTTGTGGAGTTGCGCACAGGCGATGTGGTCTACGCCACAATCAAGGGCGAAGCGACTTCCAGCTTCGGTGAGATAAGCGCCACGAGCACCTTCAATCTAGTTTTTGAACGCATCGAGGGCAGCCCACTGCCAGAAGGCGTGAACGGCACGCAGCCGCAAACCACGCAACAGCCCGATGCACAGCCCACCCAGCAGGGGCAACAAAAAGCCGACGAGCAGAAGCCCGCCGACGGCGAGAAGAAAGAGGAGAAAAAAGAAGACCCCAAGAAGAAAGAAAAAACCATAGAGGAAGTCACCAAAGACTTCGAGAAGCTGGAGGGGCTGTTCACGCTCTACCGCAAGAAAGAGTCGGGCAAGGACACCCTCTACCTGGAGATTCGGCAAGACCAGCTGGGCAAGCTCTACTTCTTGCAGGCGACCGTCAGCGAAGGTTTACCAACCTTTTTCTTGGCAGCAGGCACCCCTATCAACGACATTTTGTTCAAGTTCGTGCAGCGCGACGAGCAGATTTTGATGGTAGTGCCCAACATCCGCTTCCGAGCGAACCCCGACACGCCCGTGGCGCGCTCCGTGCGCCGCTCGTTTGCCGATGCCTATCTGGAAGCGTTCAAAATCGAAGCCAAATCGGACGAGGGCAAGCGACTATTGATTGATGTCAGCAACCTGTTCCGCTCCGACCTCATCCAAATCCAGCAACTGGTGAGCGTGGCTGCAGGCGGTAGCTACGCGATTGACCGCGAAAAAACGGTCTACAACCAAGTGAAGGCGTTTCCAAACAACATCTTTATTCAGACGGCGTACCACTTCGCGGGTGGTCCGCAGCGTGGGGGCGGATTAGGCGCAATTTTGGGTGGTTTGGCAGGTGCTGCCAACCTTGCTGATCCACGCAGCGTGCCTATCACCGTCAACTACAACCTGTGGGAGCTGCCCGTCAACAACGGCTATGTGCCCCGCCTGTACGACCCGCGCGTGGGCTACTTCGTGACTGCCTACGAAGACTTCACGCGCGAGCGCGACGACCAAACCCGCCGCTACATCCTGCGCTGGCACCTCGAAAAAGCCGACCCGAACGCCGAACTATCACCCCCCAAAGAACCAATCGTGTTCTGGCTGGACAACGCGATTCCATACGAATATCGTGACGCCATCCGCGAAGGCATTCTGGAGTGGAACAAGGCGTTTGAAAAAATCGGCATCAAGGACGCGATTGTCGTCAAGCAGATGCCCGACGATGCCGACTGGGATCACGCCGATATGCGCTACAATGTGGTGCGCTGGGTAACCTCGCCTAGCAACGGCTACGCGGTGGCGCTATTCCGCGCGAATCCGCTGACGGGGCAAATCTTGAATGCCAGCATCACGATTGACGGCAACATGGCGCGCTTCACTCGCCTGCAGTTCCTGCGCCAGATTGACCCGCTGGCGGCGTTCAGAGAAGCCGAGCAACGCGAGCGCAACTGCTGCGAGCACGACCACAACTCGCCGCACGCTTGTACCTTTGCACAAGATACCTTGCATCGCGCGTGGCAGGGTTTCGTGATGATGGAGTTGCTGGCGGGCAAACGTGGCGCCACCAAAATCTCCGAAGAGCAGTTTGTGAAAGACTATCTCAAATCGGTGGCGATGCACGAGATGGGGCACATCTTGGGGCTGCGCCACAACTTCGTCGCTAGCCGTATGCTTACCTTAGAGCAGCTCAAAGATGGCGAGCTGGTGCGCACGCGCGGCACAGTCGCTAGCGTGATGGATTACGACCCGTTCAACCAAATGGCGCTGCACGCGCCCAACACCTACTACTGGAACCCCACCATCGGACCCTACGACTACTGGGCGATTGAGTATGGCTACCGCATCTTTCCGAATGTGCGCACGCCCGAAGATGAGCGCCCCTACTTGCTTGAGATTGCGCGGCGCAACACCGAGCCAGAACTCGCCTACGAAACCGATGAATATGCCGACCGCTTCGACCCCTATGTCTCGCGCTTTGATCTGGGCAGGGAACCGCTGGAGTATTGGGAGCTGGTGATGCAAGACACTCACGAGTTGCTGCGTGTGTTGCCCTCGCGCGTGCCTGCAGCGGGCGAGAGCTACTACGACTTCACGCGCTATTTCTTTGCCACGCTGGCAAGCTTTAGCCGCGCTGCTGTGCAGCTGAGCCGCTACATCGGCGGCTTGCACATCCGCCGCAACTTCGCCAGCGACCCGAACGCGCTGCCGCCCTCTGAACCCGTGAGCGCGGAGAAGCAGCGACGCGCCCTGCGCCTGATTGTGGATTACATCTTTGCCGAGAAGGCGTTCGACCTGCCAAAAGGGCTGTACTTGCGCCTCGCGCCAAACCCCTACGGCTTCGGCGGGGCAGTGCCGCCCGATGCACCAGTGCGCGACTTTCTCAGCAGCATCCAGCGCTCTACGCTGGCGCGCCTGATGTCGCCCGATACCCTGCGTCGCGTGGCAAACAACGAGTTCAAAGCTGTTGACCCACGCAACACCTTCACGATGGCGGAGCTGTTTGAGACACTTCAGCAAGCCATCTGGGCGGAAGCACAGTCGCCGCGTGCTGTCTCGCCTTTGCGTCGCCAGCTGCAACGCGCCCACCTCCAAACACTCGTGGATATGCTCACGAAAGAGACGGGCGCACCCGATGACGCCAAAATGCTGGCACGCTACCACCTGCGCCAGCTGCGCGAACAGCTTAGCAAACAGCTGCCTCGTGTGCAAGACACCTACACCCGCGCTCACTACAGCGAGGCAATTGATGTGATTGACAAGGCATTGAACGCGCAGTACATCTTAGGCGCACCCGAAATCCGCGTACCGTCGCTACTGGAACTGCTGGGCATTGGCACAGAACCAAACCGCTGATTCTCTGTAGTAAGCGCTCGGAATGACGAGGGGGGCAACTAAGCCCCCCCGACGCGCTTGGAACACAGTTCCATGTTGCGCAAGCAATCTCGTCGTTCCGAGCCGCAGGCGCGGAATCTCACATGGGTAGCAACTTGGTTCTTAACATTTGCTTAACACTGCGCGTGTATAATGTAATGGCGGAGGCAAGCGGAGCGTGCGAGGTCGCAAGGCGACAGTCGCGTTTATGCACCCCAGCGAGGAGGCGTTTGCACGCCTGTTAGACTACTATAAGATTCGCTGGGAATATGAGCCTCACACCTTCGTGCTGCGCACCGACGAAGACGGCAATCCCAAAGAGTGCTTCACCCCCGATTTTTACCTCCCCGACTATAACCTCTATGTGGAGTTGACCGTGCGTCGGGCAAACATCAATCGTCGGAAGCGACGCAAAATCGCGCTGTTGCGCGCCCAACGCCCCGACATCAACATCAAGCTAATGAGCCCACGCGACTTCCAAAAGTTGATGCTCAAGTACGGCGTGGAGCGCGCCCCGATGTCGCACACGGAGGAGTGAGGCGTGTTGATTCGGTACGCCCTGTGTAATGAGGTGCTACGCCACCTGCGCTGGGCGGATGCCTGTGCACTCCTCTCATCGCTGAGCTACGAAGGCGTGGAACTTGCGCCGTTTACCTTCGCAGAGCGCGTGGAGTTGCTCGATTCCGATGCCCGCGCCGAAATCCGCCGAACTGCCCACCAGCACGGCTTGGAAATCGTGGGGCTTCATATGCTGCTCTGGTCGCCGTCGGGGCTTCACGCCACGCACCCCGATCCCGAAATCCGCAACGCGACAGCGCAATACCTTGTAGCGCTGGTGCAGTTCTGCGCCGATGTGGGCGGGCAGGTGATGGTGTTCGGCTCACCGAAACAACGCGATGCCCTTCCCCCGTTGACCCCTGAGCAAGCGGCGTCGCTGTGGCTCGACACGCTGCAGCCCGCCTTGCGCGCCTGTGAGCAACACGGTATCTTAATGCTACTAGAACCACTCCCTGAAACCAATGTGGTGCAGCGATTGGGCGAGGCGGTCGCACTGGTGCAGCAAGCCAATCATCCCAACCTGCGCACCATGCTGGATGTCAAAAGCGCATTGGCGGAAACCAACGATGTGCCCGCGCTTATTCGCCAGTATGCCCCCTACATTGCCCACGTGCACTTCAACGACTCCAACCTGCGCGCTCCGGGCTATGGCGACACCGATTTCGCGCCGATTCTCGCCGCGCTACGCGAGGTGGGCTACACAGGGTGGGCGTCGCTGGAACCTTTTGACTACTACCCCGATCCTGAAACGATGGCGCGCGAATCGTTGCGCTACCTACAAAAACTTTAACATCGCACTCGGTATACTCTCAACGCCACAGAGGGAGGCACGGCATGAAGCGCACACTAAACATTCTATCTGCGTTGGTACTGTTGCTAACATACGGTTGGGCAGAGGCACCCCGCAAACTGCCCGTTCCACCCAAAGGCACCGCAGAACTGATTGTCGCCACTCAAGCGGATCTGCCCGCAGGTCCCAAAGCCGACGGGCGCGTCGGCGACTATGTATTGCGCAATCATCTCGCCACCTTTGTGATTGCTGCCAACCGCCCCACTCATGGCTACGGACGCTTTGGCGGGCGATTGGTTGACGCGGTGCGCCACGAAGACGGGCGTCAAGCCGACTACTTAGGTGAACTCTTTTTCGGGGTCGCAGATGCCCGAGGGCTGCTTGCGGCACGCACCTTGCGCCCTGAGCGGTTCGAGGTGGTCTCGGCAGGAGGCGCAGGCAAACCTGCCATACTGCGTGTGGAAATGGTGGATGAACGCCTACCGCTGATTGATCAAACCACGCGTATCCCCAGCCAACCAATGAACTTGCGCGTGGTGATTACCTACACCTTAGCCCCCGACAACCCCACGCTCCTGGCGGAGGCTACCTTACATAACCGCTCAGAACGCGCTCAACCCTTCACCTTCGTGCAAAGCTGGATCCAAGACGACGGCATGCAAATGTACATGCCCCCATTCGGACATGCCAAAGCGGCTCCGGGCGCGGCTATGGGCACGGGTATTGCTGCGATGGCGCAAACCATTCGGGGCGACATCCCGTTTGCTGCCGCAGTAAATCATAGCCTTAGCTACGGGCTGTTCCCGCTAAGCGAAAAGTTTGCGAGTGTGCAAAAAGTGCAGGACATTTATCTATTCACACTCTTGTCAGGGGTTATGGTGGCTCCCAACGAAAGTATCTCTGTGCGTTGGGCGTTTACCATCGGCACGGGCGAGACGGAAACCATTCGTGCCGAGCGTGCCCGGCTGCTAAACCAGCAACCTGAGCTGACCCTCGTTAGTGGCACTGTGCGCAATAGCGAGGGCGCGCCATTGGAGAACGCCCGCGTCTACTTGTTTGAGCAAAGCAACGGGCGCGATCAGTTCGTCACCGTGGTGCGCACCGACGGCGCGGGGCGATTTGAAGCGCGTGTGCCACAGGGCAACTACCGCGCGATGGTCTTTGCGGACTACCACACGCCTCAAGAGCTGCGTTTCAGTGCGCCTGTAAGCGCGATGCCGAGCGCGAGCCTCCCTGCACCTGCCAAACTGCGCCTACGCGCTACCGATGACTCGAACCGCCCGCAGCCGACCGCTGTCGTTTTTGAACGGCTCGATGCCCCGCGCGCCAAAGCCGAACGCCTACTTTATGGCGAAGAGGGCAACTTCGGGCGATGGGACCGCGTGCATTACAGCCTCACGGGCGACGAGACACTGCTGGTAGAGCCCGGACGCTACCGGATCACGCTTTTGCGCGGCTTTGAATACGAAATCGCTCAACGCGAGTTGGAGCTGCGCTCAGGCGAAACTACTGAACTCTTCGCGCAACTGGCGCACACCGCCCCATTGCCGGGCTACCTGTCGGGTGACTACCACCTGCACACCCTAACCTCCCCCGACTCGTATGACTTTTTTGAGGACAAAATCGCCTCCTACGTAGCGATGGATGTGCATATCATGGTCAACACCGATCATGACTATCACACTGACCTGGCGCCGACGGTGCAGGCGATGGGGCTACGCAATCGCATCGCTACCATCGTGGGTAACGAGATTACCCCAATGAACGGTATCGGGCACTTCAACGCTTTTCCTCAACGTTATGATCCTAACGCTTGGAACAACGGTGCGATTGAGTGGTACGACAAAAAAGCGGGCGAAATCTTTGCCGAGGCGCGCAAAAACTACGACGGCGACGTGATTGTGATGGTGAACCACCCGCGGGCGCCCATGATGGGCTACTTCCTGCATGTGGGCTTAGATCCCGCCACCGGCGAAGTGAAACGCCCCGATGAACTGAGTGAAGACTTTGACGCCATTGAGGTGATGAACGGCATGAGCGTGGCGGCGGCAGAGCTGGTGATGCGCGACTGGTTTTACTTCCTCAACAAAGGCAAGCGCGTGTTGGGTATCGGCACCACCGATGGTCACCACTGCTCTCGCCTCCAGCCAGGCTTGCCGCGTACCTATGTCTACTTTGGACATCGCGACCCCGCCCGCGTGACACCCACTAATCTGGTGGCGCAGTTGCGCAAGGGCGATGTCGTAGTTTCCAGCGGACCCGTAGTGACGCTAACCGCTGCCGATTCGCGCACCCCGCAACGAACGGTTCGCATTGGCGACACTCTCAAGCTGCAGGGCGATACGATTTTGCTGAATGTAGAAGCGCGCGCAGCGTCGTGGGTGCGCGTGAAATCCCTTCAAGTGATTGTCAATGGCAAAGTGGTGCAGGAAGCGCCACTCAATCAGCCCGAGGGCAAGCCGTTGAACTACCGAGGCACGCTAACTGTGCCTGTGGAAGGCACGCACGGATGGCTAATCGTGCGCATCGTGGGCGAGAAGTTCACCGCGCTGCTGCCTGAAGCGCCAATGGCATTCACGAACCCCGTGTATTGGATGCGATAAACCAAAGCGCCCTCTTGCCCTTTTAGGCAAGAGGGCGCGAATCGACTTACTGTTCGCTGTTGCCAAAGCCGAACAGCACTGCCAGCAAGTCAGTGTCGTTGATAGCGCCGTCGCCGTTCACATCACCGAAGATCATCTGGGCAGTGGCGGTAGTGGGGTTGAAGACATCGGTGCTCCAGCCACCTGCTGGGCGGTTGAAAGTAACTTTCAGCCCGTTGTCCCAACGGCGGATAGTGATAGAGGCAATCGCGTTAGTCACGGGCAGGCTGAAACGCCCGTTCTCGTCGAGGTAGGTTGTGAACCGCGAAGTGAAGGGAATAGTGCCGCTGTCGTTCACTACCTCCACATCGACAAGGTTGCGTCGCAGACCTTCTTCGATGCCTTCATCGGGATCGCCTTGCGGGTCGTCATCGAACTCGAAGGCGAGTGGGTCGCTGGGCTTAGCGCGTGCCGACAACGCCGCAAGATCAATCGTGCCAACGAAGTTATGCTTGCCACGGATTGCCATATAGAAGGAACCCTGAGGCAGCCCTGCAAACACGCTCCCTCCCGTGACTTCAGTGAACGCGGTCGACGGAGTTGCAACGCGGAAGTAGCCCCGCCCGGGCAGCATGGAGACATTGCCTGGGGTACCGTTAGCGATTAGCAAGCCCACATTCGCGAGGTTGATGGTCGATTGAGACAGGTCGGGCGTGAAAACCACCCAGAACGCCTTCGGCAGCGCCAAGTTTTGCACAGGAACCGTGATGAGAATAATCGCAAAGCCCGGAGGCGTTGGAGCGGGCGGAATGTTCAGCGTGAAAGCAGCGCTGCCAATTGAGGGCGCGGCTGCAGAGCCGAACAAACCGTTCCACGGGTGAATATCTATCTGGAGCCCTAAGGTCCCGCCCACACCATCTACGGTCAGTAAGGCGAAGGTGATTTCACTTGCCGAGGCAACAGGTGTTGTAGTGCTGTAGCCAGTCCCAGGATCAGGGGCACCGCCAAGAAGCACTACATCGTCGCCTATGATTCGCCCACCCGAGAAAGAGAAGAAGCTAAACCCGTAGGCTCCTGCATCATTCCAGCGGGCGAACATCGTTTGCAGGTAGATATACGGGTCTGGGTCTTGAGCGGGCTGGAAGTCACCACGTAGATCAACTCGATAAATCGGTGGTGCTTGAGTCGCCTGTACGGTTCTGACCTCCACTTCTGTCAAGCCTGCGCTGGGAACCGACTTTTGCGCTGTTGCGACACCAACGAAGGCTGTTGTCGCTAACGCTACCGCGCACCACAAAATAAAACCTTTCATCAATGACCTCCTGAAAGTAGATTTGCCTGCCAAAAGCAGGATATCCGTATTATACATCGCGTTGAACGATTTGTCAAGAGGGGACTCTTATCCGAAAGAATAACGCGGTGTTTGGAAACTTCTCGCAAGGTTTTCCGAGACCGCTGCTCAAGGAACCCGATGGTCAACCAACTGCCCCTTGGGAAAGGGGTAGTAGGATTCTCTTAGCCTGCGTCGAAGTTACCCAGTGGATGGCAATCAGACCGATTGAGTCGGAACTACCCCAAGCGCAGCCCGACGGACTACTCACAACTCCGACGGTGGAGCGGGCGCGTGGTTTGCGATTGCGCGCGCTGTTGGTTGGCTTTGCCTTGCTGCCCTTTACAACCTACTGGGCAGTGGAGATCGTGCTTAGCGTGATTTTCTCGCTGATGATTCCGCCCGTCGCCACGCTTATGGCAGTTGCTCTGCTGAACGCGATTGGGCGACTACTGTTCCGCCGCTGGTTTTTGGAGACGCCCGACTTGGTGGTGATTTTCACCATTCTGTTTGTAGGCACAGCGATGGCGGCGGAGTGGATGAATGTGTGCGCACCGCTGTGGCACTCGTTTGGGCTATACGCGGAGTACAACGATACCTACCGCAACCGTATCCTGCCCCACTTAGTAGATTGGTTATTCCATAAGGAAGCTGCACCCATTCGCGAATATGGCATCGGGGGCTACAAGTTTCCGTATGCGCTGACCAAGCTGGGCACTTGGCTACCGATTTTCTTGGGCTGGATGGGGCTGTTTGGCTCTGCAGCGCTGGCGATGCTCTGCATCAACGCACTGATGCGTCGCCTATGGACCCAGCAGGAACGCCTTGCGTTTCCCATCATCCAAGTGCCCATGCTGTTATGTCAACCGCAATCCCCACTGTGGCGCAGCCGCTACTTGTGGGGCGCGTTCATCGTGACCTTTAGCATTGGCGTCATCAACGGTTTGCACATGTTCTTCCCCTGGATTCCGCGCATCAATGTGCGCTTCCTCGCCGCACTGAACGAATACCTGCACACCCCGCCGTGGAACCAAGTGGGCTGGATTCCTGTGGGGCTATTCCCGTATATGGCGGCAATCGGCGTGTTTGTGCCCAACGACTTGTTGTTCTCCAGCGTGCTGTTTTACTTCGTGCGAAAGGGCATGCAGGTAATCACCGCCGCAATGGGCTATGAGCAGGGCGTGTTCGGCGGTGGATACCTCGTGCCGCAGCCGCCCTATTTCAGCGAACAGTCGTGGGGCGCGTTTCTGGGGCTGTTTGTGAGCGTGGTTTATGCCTCGCGTGGCTACCTCAAACAAATCTGGCATGAAATCAAAACGGGCATCAATCCTGAACCAGGCTATGCGATTTCGGCGCGGTGGGCGTTCATCGGGCTAATCGCCAGCCTTACGGTGCTGATTGGCATCGGCGTTGCTGTGGGGCTGCCATGGTGGTTGGTGACGATTTATGTGTTGCTTTATATGGCGTTTAGTGTGATTGTGGCACGCCTGCGCGCGCAACTAGGCGCACCTATCCACGAAATGGCGTTTATGGGGCCCCACCAGCTGATGATCGCCTTCACGGGCACCCAAAACCTCACGGAGTCCACGATTGCCAAGCTGATGACCACTTTCCACTTTATGAACCGTTTGCACCGCACGCATCCGATGCCCTATCAGCTGGAGGCGATGAAGATGGGCGAAATCGCGCGCCTGAATCAGAAGGCGTTGTTCTTCGCAATGGTCGCCGCTGTGCTGTTGGGCATCTTCTTGGGCGAGCTGTTCAGCATCAACCGTTATTATCGCGACGGCGCGGGCGATATGGGCGGTGGCATGGCAGGCGTCATCACTCAACTCGCCGACAACCGCTACCCGCCCAACGTCACCGCAATTGCTTTCTTTACGGGCGCATTCACCTTCGTGCTGTTGCTGGATTTCATCCGCTATCGCGTGCCAGGTTTTCCAATCCATCCTGCGGGCTATGCGCTTTCAATGAACTTCGGCATTGACTACGTGTGGTTTGGCTTGGGCGTCGTGTTGTTGATTAAGCTGTTTGTCAACCGCTACTTTGGTTTGCCGGGCTACGAGAAGTTGCGCGCGGTCGCCATCGGCGTAATTTTGGGCGAGTTTGCGATTGATATGCCCCTTGCGATCTACCATCTAATCACGGGGCAAGCGGTGTACACCATCTCCATCAACGGGCATCTGGGCTGGAACCAATAGCAGGAGCCGGTCCTCGCCCTGCCGAACAAATTGCCAGCCGCTGCGTCCACAATCGGGGAGACTGCAACGGTGTTCGTAAGCAACCGATGCAGGGATAGACGGCGTTGCGACATCCGCGTGCTTGTCGTATCGGCAGGCACGTTGGCGCGTCTCCAGCAGCTTTGCAGAGGGCGGTTATGAAAAAGCGTGTGGCAATCGTTGTAGGCATCGTGGCGGTTTTGGCAATCGGCTTGTGGCTGCGCGGGAGGAACACCCAAGCGGCGGAACCTGAGGTGGAAATCCGTACGGCGGAAGTGACGCGCGAGGATGTGGTGCGCACCATCACGGCGGTGGGCGTGTTGCGTACCTATAACATCGTGGATGTGAAATCCAAAGCGGGCGGAATCGTGAGCCAGATTTTGGTGGATGTGGGCGACGAAGTCAAAGCAGGGCAGTTGCTGGCGCGGATCGACCCCGCCGACACGCTGGCCGTATACAACCAAGCCCGCGCCGACTTGGAAGCAGCCGACGCGCGCATCGAGCAAGCCTTAGAGAGCCTGCGCCTGCAACGCGAACAGAGCCAGCTGGCTGTGCAGCAGGCGGCGGCGAACTTACAAGCGGCGGAGGCACGCCTGCGTCAAGCCGAAGAACGTGCCCGCTTGCAGCCCACCGTCACCGAAGCGCAACTGCAGGCAGCACGCACCACGCTGGAAACCGCCCAAAAAAACCTTGAGCAGCTGGAGCGCGTGATTATTCCACAAGAGCGGGCACAAGCGCAGGCTAATTACGACGCCGCCCGCCAAGCCGTCGAAACCGCCCAACGCAACTACGAACGCCTCAAGAACCTGCTGCAGAAGGGCTATGTATCGCAGCAACAGGTGGATAATGCCGCCGCACAGTTAGAAAATGCCCGCGCCCAGCTCGTCGCCGCGCAGCAACGCCTGCAAACGCTGGAACAAGACATCCAAACCCGTTTGGAGACCGCCCGGGCTCGCGTGCAAGAAGCAGAAGCCAACCTGCGTGCTGCTGAAGCGAACCGCGCCCAAGTGGAAATCGCGCAACAAGCCCTGCGCGAGGCACGCGCCCAATATGAGCAAGCGAAAACCGCCTTAGCTCAAGCCCAATCGAACCTACGCCAGATACGGCTGCGCGAAGCAGATATCGCCGCAGCGAAAGCCCAGCGTGCCCGCGCCGACGCCCAACTCTACAATGCCAAAGTGCAGCTGGATAGCACCACCATCACTGCCCCGATGAACGGCGTGGTCATCGCCCGCTTTGTGGAGCAAGGCACCATCGTGCCACCAGGCACCTCGCTCTTTTCACAGGGCAACACACTGCTCCAAATCGCCGATACCAGCCGCATGTATGTGGAGGTCTCGGTGGACGAAGCCGATATCGGTAGCGTGCGCATCGGGCAGCCCGTAGACATCCGCGTGGACGCCTTCCGCCGCGAACGGTTCAAAGGCAAAGTGAGCCGAATTGACCCCCAAGCGGTGTTGGAGCAAAATGTCACGGTCATCAAGGTGCGCGTGGAGATTGAAAAACCTGACCCGCGCCTCAAGCCCGGCATGAACGCCAGCTGCGAGTTTCTGGTGGCCCGTAAGAACGATGTGGTTGCCGTGCCGAACGAAGCTGTTCACGAAACCCCGCAGGGCGCATTCGTGGAGGTGATGGTGAACGGGCAACCCCGCCGCCGCGAAGTGAAAATCGGCATTCAGGGCAATACCAAAACAGAAATCATTGACGGACTGCAACCAGGCGAGGTAGTGGTTGTCGGACGCATTTTCAACCGCCAAGACGAAGGCCCCAGCTCGCCGTTTGGGCGGGCGTTTGGACCACCCGGACGCGGTTTCGGTGGCGGCGGTCCACGCGGTGGAGGTGGCGGTGGACAAGGCGGCGGTCGATAGAGGCGCTTCTCTGGCGTGTTTTGCAGGTAGAATTCCAAAGGCATCTCACACGCCAAAAGAGACGCCGATGCGATTCTGGCAACCGAAGCGGGCACTTATTTTGGGGCATCGGGGCGCAAGCATGCACGCCCCCGAAAACACGCTTGCTGCCTTCCGCCTCGCGCTGGAGATGGGCGCGGATGGCATCGAGTTGGACATCACCCCCAGCGCCGACGGCGTACCAATGGTTATCCACGACCCCGACTTGGAACGCACCACCGACGGCAAGGGCGATGTGCGCCAACTCAGCGCGGCGGAGATCCAGCGCTACGATGCAGGCATCAAGTTCGGCAGTAAATACGCGGGCGAGCGCGTGCCCACCCTGCGCGAGGTGTTCGAAGCGTTCGGCACGCGTACCCGCTACAACTTAGACATGAAAACCTTCTACGACGCCGACCGCCCCATCGTGCGCACCGTGCTTGCGCTTATTGAGGAGTTCAAGTTGGAACCCTATGTGTTGATTGCCTCGTTCAGTTTGGATACGCTGCGCTGGTTTACCGAAGAGTCGCGCACAATTCGGCTGGGCGTGCTGATTAGCCAGCACACACCGCACATGATGCGCGAGGATGGGCGTCGCTGGGGCGTGCGCTATGAAGCGTTGCACCCGCACCACTCGCTGGTAGATGCGCAAGCGATGCGCCGTGCCCGCCAGCACCGCAAAAAGATGGTGGTGTGGACGGTCAACGACCCCATACGCAAGCGCGAGATGGCTCAGCTGGGCGTAGATGCGATTATCACCGACGACCCCACGCGATAGACGCGCTTACAGCGACTGCTTGCCCAGCACCACAGACACCGTGAGTATTTGCCCCTCGCGCATAAGCGTGAGCTGCACCGACTGGTTGGGGCGCGCGAAATAGAGGGCGCGCGTAAGGTCGCCTGCCGAGCGGATAGGTTTGCCATCAAACTGCGTGATGAGATCGCCTACCTGGATTCCTGCTTGAGCGGCGGGGCTGTTGGGCACCACACGGCGCACCACCACGCCCGTGGGCAAGCCCTGATAGTCGATGCCTAACCAAGCGTGTTCGGCGCGCCCCCGCGTGCGTAGGTCGTTTACCACACGCTGAGCGATTTCCGCAGGCACAGCAAAGCCCACGATAGAGACTGCGCTTACGGGGGCGCCCTCCACCGAAGCCAAATCGCCCACGATGACGCCAATCACGCGCCCTTGCGTATCCAGCAGGGGCGCGCCTTGTTCCCCTGCGCCCACTGTGCCGTTGAACTGCAACAGCAACACCATGCGCTGATTATCGCGGCGCACCCCGACGCGGTCTTTGCCACCGAGGGTACCCACCGTCACGCTGCCCTCTAAACCTGCACGGTTGCCAATCAAAATCGCCGTGCTGCCGATGGGCACGCGTTCCGACTCGCCCCAGCTCAACGCCTCGCGCAATGCCGCAGTGCTCGGCACGCGCAACAGGGCAATCCCCGTGATGCGGTCAACGCCTGCGACATTCGCTTCCAACGAATCGCCCGCATAGGTATAAACAGTAGCCCGCGGCTGCCCACTTAACCCATCTGCGGAGCACACCACAAACCCTGCCGTGTCGATAACAAAGCCACTGCTGCGAATCGATCGCCCGCCAATGCGCACTTCCACGGTAACCACCGCTGGTAAGGTGCGCTCCACTACACGACTGACTTCCTGGTTCGCTTGCTCCAGCAGCGAACTAATCTGCTGGGCGCTGCTCACCGAGATCAGCCCCAAAACCATGCTAAAAAGAACCCACAATCGCATAGCCATTCCCCTCGGAGTACGGTTGTCCAGAAGGCGTACCGTATTGGATGGGCAAGTAGCTTACCTCGCTTTGGTGCGGTATTTCGAAGTCGCTGAGGGCGGGCACTTCAACCACGAGCTCCGTCTCTGGCAGTTGTGCTAGTTGCACGGTTGTTGGCACCGATTTGGTGCGGCGCCGCGTGTTGCCGTAGCTCCCGCGATGGTTCAGCGCGCGCAGTGCGACTTCCAACGATTCGGCAGGGCGCGTGGACAGCCCCTCCGCAGGCGATGGTGGCATAGGTTCCGCTGCCGTCAGCGGTGCTGTACGCCTGGGTCCCGATCCTTGCGAGTCGCGTGGGGGCACCTCGAGCCGATATTCAAGTAGGTGCCCAGGCTCGCCCGCGTGTGCGACTTCGGCAGGCTTGTGCGGCACGCGCCCAACAAGCGTCAAGCTGAACGCCACGAAAGCGACCAGCCCCAGCGCAAAAGCGGGCGCGAAGCGCCACCAAACAGGGCGGGCGCGTGCCGTCGCCCGTGCTGATAACTTTGCTCGAACCTGCGCCCATGCGGTGGTGCTGACGGGCACAGGTTCATCACGCACCATTTGTACTGTCTTGCGGTAGGCACGCGCCAGCTGCCACGCAGCGCGGCAGCGCGGGCACGCCTGCACATGTGCCTGCAGCGATTCCGGCAACGACTCCCAATCACTGACCAAGTACTGCTCAACTGTTTTACACAAGCGTTTCATTCCAGTTCCCCGATCGCACGTAGCAAAGGTTCTAACTTGGCTTTGAAGGCGCGGCGAGCGCGCATGACGCGCAACTTCACCGCGCCGACAGTTGCGCCCAAAATCTCGGCTATTTGCTCATATTCCATCTCTTCCAGATCGCGCAAGATGATTAGTTGGCGGTGATGGTCGGGCAGTTGGTTGAGCGCGGTATAGAACGCTTCGCGGAAAGCGTTCTGGTGGGTGGTTTCCAGCGGGTCGGGCGGATGGGGGTGGCTCCATGCCAGTTTGTGGTCGGCTTCGCGCTCCAGCAGTTCTTGGCGGCGGTGGCGCATACGCGCGCGATCAGTGCAGAGGTTCAGCGCGATGCGCATCAGCCAAGTGCTAAAGCGGCTCTGCTCGCGGAAGGTGTGCAGGCGTTCAAATGCCTTGAGAAACACCTCCTGCACGATGTCTTCCGCCTCATCGATGTTGCGCGTGGAGCGGTACACGACACGGAACACAGGCTGGCGATAGCGCAGGTACAGCTCTTCCATCGCGTCGGCGTCTCCTGCGCGGGCTTTCGCTGCCAGTTGCTCGTCCGTGAGCATGCGTTGCGCCGCTCCCGCGTGCAGGTTGTCCATCGCCAATGCCCGTTCCATCCTAAACTCTTGACGCTTAGGGTTCGGCATCGTTTCGGTATAGGCGCGCGTGCAGTATGCGCGTTGTGGCGGGCGTGATTTTGGCGCGCTCCGCGATGGTGTAGGTTGGAATCCACAGGATGCCCGTCTCGTCGCACAGCAGGGGCAATCGCCATCGCTCAGTACGAGGCACTTTGCGATCGGTGAAGATGTCGCTGAGTTTTTTGGGGGCGGGCATCCCCAGTGGTTGGAACCGCTCGCCTTTTCGCCCGTTGCGCACGACCAATTGCCCTTGCACGGCGTCGGCATCAAGCAGGGCTTCATCGGGCGTGTGTGGTGTAAGTATGGGGGGCGATACCCCTTCCAGCGGGCGAACTTCCAGCCACGCGCCCGCTTCAGGAATGAGCACGGGTGTGCCGGGCGAGACGGGGTAGGCGTACGGGGCAGGCTCGGGGGTAGCCGAGTGCAGGTGTAAGGCTTCAGGGCTTGTGGTGAGTCTCAGGTTGGCGCTGAGCTGCCACGAGGTGCGTTCGCCTGTCTGCGCAGCCTGGCGAATGCCTTCTATGACCTCAAACGGGGGCAGGTTCAGCGTGCCCAAGTGCTCGCGCAGCCACTCGCGCAGCAGGCGTCGCTGCAACGCGAGGGGCAGTTCGGCAAACGCGGCGCGCGCAACATGCTCTCCGTCGGGGGTGCGGTGGCGCACCTGACACAGGGCAGACCGCACCTGCGCCTCCCACCATGCCTCTTCGGCTTCTATGATAGTGGCAAGGCGCAGCAAGTGGCGGTCAAAGGCGGGGGCTATCGCCTGCAGGGTGGGCACCAGCTCCGCGCGTACGCGCCGCCGTAGCTGGTGCGGGTCTAAGTTGGTGATATCGAACACGGTGGGCAGCCCTTGTTCGGCGCAGTAGCGGTGGGTTTGCTCGCGGGGCACATCCAGCAGCGGGCGGATGATAAAGTCGCGCTTGTACGGCATGCCCATCAGCCCACGCGGACCTGTGCCGCGCAATAGATTGATGAGGATGGTTTCAATTTGGTCGTCGCGGGTGTGGGCGAGGGCAACAGCAGCAGCGTTGAGTTGGTGGGTGAGCCGTTCAAAGAAGGCATAGCGGGCATTGCGCCCCGCTTCCTCCAGCGAGAGTTTGTGCTGGTGGGCTAAAGCGGGCACATTGGCGCGCTCTACATGCAGGGGTACCCCCAGCGCTGCGCACACGCGTTGGCACACCGCCACATCCGCGTCGGCTTCGGCGCGCATGCCGTGATGAAGGTGCGCAGCGTGCACTTGAATGTTTAACTCCGCTTGCAGGCGCGTTAGCAAGTGCAGCAGGGCGGTGGAGTCTGCCCCTCCCGAATAGCCGACGATGACGATGCCACCGCTTGAGGGCAGCAGCTGGCGTTCGCGGATCGTGGCGCGCACGCGCTCCAGGATCTCCATGTTAGTAGGCGCGCCAGTGGCGGCGGATGAGGTCGCGCGTTTTGCGGATACCTTCAATCGGGTCACCCTCGCCCAGATACTCAATAGAGAGTGCGCCCACATAGCTGGCAAGGCGCAGCTGGCTTAGGATACGCCCGTAGTCGAGGCTGGTTTCCTCGCCGCGCGGGTCAAAGGCGCGGCTTTTGGCGTGGGCGTGGAAGGCGTAGGGGGCAAGGATGCGTGCCGTGTCGTAAAGGCGTTCGGGCGCGCCGTGCCCAAAATCGTAGCAGACACCGATCCAGCGCGCGTCCAACGCGCGCACGAGGTTCACCAGTAGTTCAGGGCGTCGCCCGACGCCGTCACGGTTTTCAATGGTGAGGCGCACCCGGCGTCGGCGGGCTTCGGGCAGCAGGCGTTGTAGAAATAGTGCGGCGCGTTCAAACAGCTCATCCTCACGCTCGCCCGCAAGATGCAGGCGCACCAGCGGCGCATGCAAAATCGCCGCCGCGTGCAGATATTCCGCCACCTCGTCCATCCGCCGGCTGAGGTTGGAGTCGTCGTTGAGATTGATAGGCTCGCTCACCATCAGCCCGGTGATGGTGAGATGGTGCCGATGGCTAACCTCGCGCAGATTCTCCAAGTAGCGCGGGTGCAGGCTGGTCAGGTGGCGGCTGCTCAGGCTTACGCCCTGAATGTCGAGCTCGTTGAGCAGGGCAAAGCTGTTTTCTACGGTCAGTTGCCCCGATTCGAACAGTGGGTGCAGGCTTCGAGTCTCGCAGCTGAGCACAGGTGTCAGTGGCGCGGGCTTCGGCTCGCCGCGCTCCATCAGTTCGCTCACCCGCTCCAGCTTCTCAAAAATACCCCCAAACCCCGCGTTCACCAGCGAGCGCAACCCTTCACGCAGAAAGTCGCGTCGGCTGGTGGGTCGATCATGTCGGCTCATCTGTTGCAATTATACCCGCATTGCAGTTGTTGCCTATTCGTTTTAGGCGGAATCTCCGGCAAGGCACGCTTGAGCGTTCTCGCTTCACTCGAGGTGGCAGGGTCTTTTTCGCAACCGTAAACTTATCATTCCGAACGCAGCGAGGGATCTGTACAAACCTTGCGCTCGAGACCCCTCGCTGCGCTCCTGACAAAGGTACACTGCTTAGGTTCCACCGCGCGCTTCTTGCAGTGGATTTTCGAATTCTGCCCCTCCGTAAGGTTCTCCCGACTTCGCAAGGAGAACTGCCATCGGCTCGGCTTCTCCTACGCCGTAGGGGGAACCAGTACACGGTTCTACCCCAAATTCGGGCACCGCGGGCGCATTTTCTCCACTTGCAGCCCCTCAAGCCGAGGGCAGAGATAAGTTTTTCTCGAACCCCCTCCTTCAGGTTCCCCCTACGCCGTAGGGGGAACCGAGTATTTTCTGGGTTCCCCTCGCGCAGCGGGGGGGAACCTTACGGAGGGGGAACCGGGTCGGGGTCGGTTCCCCCTCGCGCAGCGGGGGGAACCTTACGAAGGGGGGAACCGTGCCGGAGTCGGTTCCCCTCGCGCAGCGGGGGGAACCTTACGGAGGGGGGGTAAGGGAGCTGAGGGAGCCAAGTTGGTTGTTGGTACAGCCGAGTTGAACCTATGCGTTGTACCCTTATCAGACCCCAAGGAGGGGGCTTGGGAAAAATCGGGCGGCAGCTTTGGTAGTTTGAGGTGGTACTCTGTACCCTTGTCAGACCCAACGGAGGGAGTTCGAGAAAAGTAGGTAACGGCTTTGACTGTTGAGGCAAGTACTTCGCGCCTTCGTCAGTCAATGTGCTTGGGGTGACAGGCTTATCTAAGCGCAACCCATATTGTCATTCTGAGCCACGAGCGAGGAATCTCGTAGTAGAAACTTGCCCTCTTATTCGGTTTTAGCAGCGCGGTAAATAAGCGCAAGGGCAGCGTAGTCGTCGTAGGGTTCGGGCGGAATGCGCATACCTTTGGGCAGCAGGCGGCGCCAGCCGCGCGGCGGATGATGCTGGAAGTAGAGTTCGCGGGCACGGAGGGTGGTTTCGCGTTCAGGCACAGGCAGCCAATGCACTTCGGGGAACCATGCGTGGAGTCGGGGCAGCAGGCGTTTGCTGCCTGTACCTGCCCCGATTAGGCATCGCTGGGGCGTATAGCGGGCGAGGCACTCTTCCAGCACGGGGCGCAGTTGCTCTACAGGCACAATCGCGCGGAACAGCACGCGCCACTCGCCCGCGGCACACTCGGCGATGGCGATTCCGACTTTGTGGCTGCCGGGGTCTACCGCTAAGTAACGGATGGCTCGGATGCCTCCTTCAGCTGGCTAAAGGTAGCAGGGTCTAAGAAGGCGTCTACGACAACGGGGTCAAAGTGGTAGCCGCGTTCAGCGTAGATGATTTCGACGGCTTGTTCGTGACTGAGTGCAGGGCGATATGGGCGTGGGCTGGTCATCGCGTCGTAGGCGTCGGCAACAGCCACGATGCGCCCCCAAAGAGGAATCTCGTTGCCGCGCAAGCCCTGAGGGTAGCCGCGTCCATCCCAGCGTTCGTGATGGGTGAGCGCGATTTGGCGTGCCATTTCCAGCACAGGATAGGGGCAGCCCTCTAAGATTCGCGCGCCGATTTCGGTGTGCTGTTGCATAAGGCGCCATTCGTCGCGGGTTAGCGCGCCAGGCTTGCGCAAAATTGCGTCGGGAATGCCGATTTTGCCCACATCGTGCAGGGGCGCGGCGTGGCGCAGCTGGAACAGCTGCTCTTCGTCTAGTCCTAACACGCGCCCAATTTGCTCGCTGAGGCGCCCAACCCGAATAATGTGGTGTCCTGTGGTATCGTCGCGGAACTCCGCCGCACGCGCCAGCCGCTCCAGTGTTTCTAAGCGCGCCAACTCCAGCTCGCGCGTGCGCGTCATATGCAGTCGCCGAATCTCCAACAGGTTCTGCATCCGCAACAGCACTTCCGTTATATCAAAGGGCTTATGCAGGAAGTCCGAAGCGCCTGCGCGCAAAGCTTCATGTTTGACTGTGGGAGATGGGTCTGCCGTAAGCACGATCACAGGTATCACTTCTTCGGGGTAGAGCGTGTGCAAGACACGGATGAACTCGCCACTATCAGTATCGCTCAAATGCCAGTCCAGCAACACCAGGTCAGGGCGAGCGGTTTGCAAGACTTGCACAGCCTCGCGGACGCTTCGCGCCGTCACCACCCGCTGGTATCCTGCCTCTGCAAGGATAGTGCGCATCAAATCCAATGCACTCAACTCATCATCCACCACACAAATAAGAGCCTCGCTATACGGCGATCGCAAAAGCATGCCCTCACCACCTATGCCCCGAACGAACCGAGCCTCCTGCTCGTGGTTGCTCCTGCGTTCAGGGATAGCAATTGTACCGTTTCTTGTCTTGTGCGACGATTTCCTGCTGCGCTGCGGGGTCTGTTGATTTTGCAACGCGGCTTTCCCCGCCGTAAGGTCCCCTTCGCGAAGGGAACCGAAAACATGCTCGGTTCCCCCTACAAGTAGGGTGAATCTCAAGGAGGGGGTTCCAATGGTGGCTGCGTTGCAGGTTTAGCCTGCTCACAGTGCCCCTGTCAAGGCTGTTGCAAGGGAGAAACCACCACCTTCAGCGCTTGGGCGCGACGCAGTAGGGTGTAGCCCTCAGGGGCTCGCTCTAACGGCAGCCGATGTGTGATGAGCGGCTGCACGGGCAAGCCTGCTGCGATCTGGAGGAGCGCGTCGCGCATTTCGGTATGGCTGGCGGAGTAGCTAGGCACAAGGCGCACCTCGCGAAAGTAAAGGTCGTGCCATGCGAGGGGCGCACGCACTGCCGGCGGGGCGGGCGTAAACAGCACAACCGCGCCATCGGGTGCCACCAGTTCCAGTGCGAGGGCAAGCGCTTCCTCGCTGCCAGGTCCCACCACCACAATCTCAGCGGTGTGGCGGGCCAGGCGGGGTGCGTCGTTGGCAAGGAGGGGCGTTGCGCCCAGCTGTTCGGCGGCTTCCAGCCGATGGGCGAGCTTGTCCACTGCTAGCAGGCGCGACGCTCCCCACGCGCGCCCCAGCATCAGGTGCAAAAGCCCCATTACGCCCGCGCCCACCACTGCCAGCGTGGCGCCGGGGCGCAGCCCTGCGCGGCGGAGCGATTTCACCACGCACGCCAACGGCTCGGTAAACACCGCTTGTTCGTCCGACACGCCGTCGGGTATGGGTAATACATCGGTGCGCACAATGGGCGCAGGGGCAATAAACCGTTCACTCAGTCCACCAGGGTTGAGTTTTGTGCTTCGCCAAGTAGGGCAGTGCACGAATGCCCCCCGCTGGCATAGCTCACACTGCAAACACGGTGCGTGATGATGCACCACCACGCGCATGCCCACTCGCAGATGGCTCACGCCTTCGCCCAGCATCTCCACCTCGCCCACCAGCTCGTGCCCCGGCACGAAGGGGGCTTTGCGCAGCGTGTACCAATCCATAATCTCGCCTGTGCACAAGCCACAGGCACGCAGGCGAATCAAAGCTTCGCCCGGTTGCAAGGGGGGCAGCTCGAGGCTTTCCCAGCGGTAAGTGCCATTCGGTAGCAGCAGCCACGCGCGCGTTTGCACGACAGCAGTATACCTGCTACGCACGCACACGCGTTATACACACCGCTGCCACCAGCATAAAGAACGCACCGTACAAAAACACTGTGCGGAAGTTGCCGCCGGCAAGGTCTACCAGCACGCCAGAGCCTTGGGGTCCCAACACCGCTGCGAGGTTGGAGGCGAGATAATACAATCCTGTGATGATACCAGGGCGCAGTTGCGGGGCGGTATCATACAGCAACGGCAGTGAGTTCACATTGACCAGTGCCCACAGCATCCCTGCAGGAATCAGAAAGCCCAGCAACATCGGCACAGACTGGATGAAGTAGCCGTATACCAGCAAGCCCGTGAGCCCCACCACGCCCGCCAAGATAACCGGCTTGCGCCCAAAGTAGGTTGCCAGCAAGCCACTTGGCAGCGTCGCTAAGATAAACGCGCCCGGGATAAACGCCACATAGGTGCCCATTGCGTCGGGGGCGATGCCCAGCACCTCTTTGCCAATCAGCGAGAGCGACGCCTCCAACGCCGTGAACGCCATAAACCAACTCAGAATCGCCAACATCATCCATAGCATTGATGGGTTATGGGCTGCCACAAGCGCACGGAGCGCGTCGCGCATGCTCGCTTCTTTCTCCTCTGGCTCATAAAGGGGGCGTTTGGGTTCGTGCACAAAGAAGATAGCGACCAGCAGCGCGAGCAGCATCACACTACTGCCAAAGACGAACGGCGCAGTGCGCCCGAACCAACCGTACAGGAGACCGCCCAGTGCGTAGGCAGCGGCGCCGCCCACGCCCAGCATCAGATTGATGATGGCGTTTGCGATGCTGCGTTGGCTTGGGGGGTATAAATCGCCGATGAGCGCAACGCCCGGCGAGCGGAAAAGCGCGTTCCCGAAGTTCGTGAGGAAGATGGCAACCATCATCGCGAGGGCAGAGGGCGCAAGGGGCACAAACAGGAATGCAGTGAGTGCAATCGGCGCGCCCCCCATCACCCACGGCTTGCGCCTGCCAAAGCGCGTGTGCGTATTATCCGAAAGCTGGCCGACGAGGGGCTGCATAAACATGTTGAGGTAGTTATCCCAAGTGAGTACGAAGGAAATCAGCGTGGCAGTCAGCCCCCACTCGCGCAAGAAGACAGGCACAAAGTGATTGAAAATGGGCATGGTCATGCCCATGCCCATAAACATCGCGCCGAGCAACACCGTGCGCCCAACAGGAAAGCGCGTAGGCGGCTGTTCCATAGCCCCAAGTTTGCCCTCTACGGACGCAGTTCCTGCTACTCGAACACGAATAGCAGGTATTGGGCAACTCCGAGATCGCCCTCCACTTGCAGTTCGCCTGTGTTGTAGGCGTCCAGCGGGTCGCGCCTGCCGTTGATGATGTCCACAAACACCTGCGCGGGGGCTTTGATGGTCACGGCTGCTTCTGCGGGGCTACCCTCACGGCTCAGGGTTGCCTTACCTTCGGCGATACGCAGGTAGAACTCGCCTGCACCTTCCAACACTAGGCGATAAGTCGCGCGGAAGTTGCCCGCACGCTCAGGGCGAAACCGCTGCAGATACTTGCGCAGCTCCTGCTCCACTGGCGATTCGGCTGCAGCAGTGCGCGGCGTGAGTTGCGCCATCAGCTGGCGCGCGGCTTGCATCATCGCAGGCCCAATCTCCGGACCGACCGACATGCTTCGCTCGTAGCTATACAAGTCTAGGTAATAGTCGGCGTCGCTGAGGATGTAGCCCAACTCATCATTTGCCAGCCCGAACAGAAACACAGGGTCGCCATAGGGGGCAAGTCGTCGCTTGAGCAGAATCCCCAAGTTGGGCAGCACCTCGCCGGGCATCGTAAACATCACCGCATCCCCCAGCCGAATCAAGTGTGACTCGGTGGTGATGGTGCCGTTGGCGAACGAGGGACCTTGAGGAATAATGCCCGCTGCCAAGGCGAGGCGGAAGCGTTCGTTTTCCAGAGGCACCGTGTAGGTAGTCGCGCGGTGTTCTAAGCGCACCTCGTCGGTGAAGCGCGCGTTTGCGATGGCTTCTAAGGCGCGGTTGGCAATAATGGTGCCGTAGCGTTCAGCGCGTGCCCAGTCGCGCCCTTTGGGCACATTCGGGTCAGGGTTGGGCGCAGGAGAAATCATCCCGCCTAGCGCGCCGTTGGCAAACAACGCCACGCCTCCGACCTTGGACTCCACGGTTTGGTAATACCAATGGCAGAAATCGGCAGTGAGTTGGTCGTTGTTGAGTACCTCGGGATGGCAGGCGAAGTTGGTTAGGGTGGCGATTACCTTGCCGTCTTCCTTGCTGCGGAACTGCATCACAGCCGCTTCGGTGTCGAGGATTTTCTCCACGCGGAAGTTGTAGGCGACGCCTTCGATGGTGGTTTTGGCGAATCCAACCGTGGCGGGTTGAAGGCGGCTGGCAGCCTCGTCTACGGTGCGGGCGGCAGTTTCAATCACGAACTGCACATATTCCTCATCGCGTCCAGACTGGGTCGGTGAGGGGCCCCACAGCCCAATGGTGTCGGGGGCAGAATGCACATGGGTGCACAATACCATCACGCGTTCTGGGGGCACGCTTTTGACGCGCTGGCGGATTTTTTGCACATCATCGCGCAGCAAGCCCAGAAGGTCGCACACAACTATGGCTAGGCGTTCCTGACCGACTTGAACCACGACGGCGCGTGCCCAAATGTCGTCGTGCACGCCACCTGTGTTGGGGCGGTTGGGGGCGTAGCCTGCCAGAAACACCTGTTTGGTGGGCGTGATTTTGTTGGCGGCAGCCCCTGCTTGTAAGCCTTGCGCCCAACTGACGAGCGATAGCGCAAAACCGAGCACCGTTGCTAACAGTCGCATAGGGTTTCACCTCCGTGCGTGTCAGAAATTCAACCGCCGAGTTGAATTTCCTACTTGGCTTGGTTGGTGCGCAGCCCCTTGACACATGCCCCTGCGGATGGGGTATATTAATTGGGCGCTGCGGGCGTGGTGGAATTGGTAGACACGCTAGATTCAGGTTCTAGTGGGCTTACGCCCGTGGGGGTTCGAGTCCCTCCGCCCGCACCATTAATGGCGGCGTAGCTCAGTTGGTGAGAGCGACCGGCTCATACCCGGTAGGTCGGCGGTTCGAGTCCGCCCGCCGCTACCA
>JAUQOS010000105.1 GCA_030550775.1 Armatimonadota bacterium | reverse complement strand
GCTATGCCGAACGCACCGACTCCAGGAGGCACAAACGCGCATGGACATCTTGCACGGCATTGAGGGCACGGGTCCGCTGGCGCGGCTTATCTATCGCCGCGCGGGTCGCACTCGCCGAGTCTCCAGCTGGGACAAAACGGGCGGCAACCGCGACTTTCTGACCATTCCACAGGGCGAAACCGCTGTGCTTGCCGACATTCAAGGCACGGGCTGTATTCGCCACATCTGGATTACGGTCGGCTGCCGCGACCCGCTGTACCTGCGCAAAACCGTGCTGCGCATGTGGTGGGATGAAGAAACCGACCCCAGCGTGCTCGCGCCGCTGGGCGACTTTTTCGGCTTAGGGCACGGTATCGCACGCTCCTACATGTCAATGCCGTTTGCCACTGTGACTCACGAATCGAACGAGGGCAACTACGGGGGCGGCGTTGCGCTCAACTGCTACTTCCCGATGCCATTTGCCACCCGCGCCCGCATCGAGGTCGTCAACGAATGCGACACCGAGATCAGTTCATTCTACTACTACATTGACTACGAAGAGTACTCTACGCCCCTTCCTGAAAATGTATTACGCTTCCACGCGCACTATCGGCAAGAGTATCCTACGAAGGGCACGCAGGGCAACCTGTTTGAGCAGCGTCGCAACTACTGGGAGTTGCTTGATACCCCCAACCTCAGCGACCGCGAAAACTACTTGATTTTAGATGCGGAAGGCGCGGGGCACTATGTGGGCTGCGTGCTGTCGGTGGACAACATTGACCCCTTGCCTGTTATCCGTAAAGTGGGCACCCAAGAGCAGCTGCTCAAAGAGTACACTTGGTGGGGCGAAGGAGACGACATGATTTTCATTGATGGCGAGCCGTGGCCCCCCTCACTGCACGGCACCGGCTCCGAAGACTACTTCAGCCAAGCGTGGGGCATGCACCCGAAAGCCTACCTCTACTCAGGCACCTCCATTCCCGAGCACGACCCCAAACACCCTGAGCGACGCCAGTGCACTTCCTATCGGTTCCACATAGAGGACCCCATTCTGTTTACGCAGTCGATTCGCGTGAGCATTGAGCACGGGCACGCGAACTTGCAAGAGAACGACTACTCGAGCGTGGCGTACTGGTATCAAACGGAGCCGCACAAGCCGCTGGAACCGTTGCCGCCCGTGCAGGAGCGTCTTCCGCGCAATTTACGACCGTGAACACGCTGTGGATTTTCCCGATTGCGGTAGGAGCAGGTGCGTTCGGCACAATGTTAGGCTTGGGCGGCGGGATTATTTTAGTACCTGCGCTCACGCTCCTAATGAATGTGCCTATCAAGCAGGCTGTGGCAGCCAGTCTGGTTGCGGTCGCAGCGACCTCCTGTGCGGGCGTGCCGACCTACTTGCGGGTACGCTTGGTGGACTGGCGCTTGGGCGTGCGCTTGCTGATACCTACGCTGATGGGCGCTATCGCAGGCGGCTTGATGGTGGGCTTTATCCCCTCAGAAGCGATACGGTGGCTATTCATCGGGCTTATCCTTTATATATTGGGGCAGATGGTGTGGGCGATGCGTCATCCGAAGCCACCTCAACAAACTTCTCACGATTGTCGAGCCCGGTGGAACGCACGCCAGCGCGGAATCACCATCGGGCTATCCGCGTTAGGAGGCGTCATTTCCGCGTTGTTAGGCGTGGGCGGCGGTATCATTCAAGTGCCTCTGATCCACACAATCTTGGGCGCACCACTACGCTGTGCTATCGGCACCAGCACTTTCTTGATTGGTGCAACTGCCTCCGCCAGCGCGCTGCTTTATTTGGTGCAGGGCAAACTCCATCCCGATATCGTGGTGCCCGCAGTGTTGGGCATTCTGGTGGGCGCGCAACTGGGTGTGCGACTGGCGCAGCGCATGCCTACCACCGCCCTACGCCTCATCTTCGTTGTCGTGATGGTGTACACCGTGATACGGCTGGCACTCAAGTAGAGGTGCCCAATTGGGTATCATGTAAATGACTATTCACTTGCTGGCGTTGGAGGCACAACCTTATGCGACTAGTAGAACGGCTCAAAGGGAAAATCCACATGGCGCGCGTCACCGAGTCGCGCCTGGATTACATTGGCAGCATCGCGATTGACGAGCTGCTAATGGAAGCCATCGGGCTGGAACCCGGCGAGATGGTGCATGTGTGGGTGATGGACAACGGGGAGCGGTTTCAAACCTATGTGATTCCCGCGCCACCTGGCTCTGGCGAGGTTGCCATCTACGGCTCCGCGGCGCACAAAGCGCAGAAGGGGCATCGCATCATCATCGCCAGCACCGTGTTCACCGATGAATGGGTCGAACCGAAAATGGTGTTGGTCAACGAAAAGAACCAGATTGTACAACACTTGCCGTTCAAAGCGCAGGCACTGCCTGTAGAACTTTCATGAGGTGAACCAACCGATGGAATCACACTTACGCGCCGTTTTGTTTGATATCGACGGCACGCTGATTGATACTGTCAACTTGATTGTGGACGCACTGGATTACACATACCGAAAGCATTTGGGCATCGCGCTGCCACGCGAGGAGATCCGAAGGCTCATCGGGCTGCCGTTGAGCGTGCAGATGCGCTACTTAGACGATCGCGTGTCGCATCACCCGCCGCACGAGGTGATGGAAGCCGACGAAATGGCATACTACGCCGCCCACCGCGACCGCGAGCGTGTAATTGCCGAAGCTGTTGAGGCAGTACGCGTTGCCTACCGCAAGGGCTATGCCACGGCGCTGGTCACTTCCAAAAATCGCGCCGAGCTAAGCCTTTCCTTGCCCAAACTGAAACTGGATTCGTTTGTTGACACAATCGTGACGGCAGATGACACCGAGCGCCACAAGCCCGCCCCCGACCCCGTGCTGAAAGCATTAGAGCGATTGGGCGTGGCGCCCGAGCAGGCGATTTACATCGGCGACACGGTGTTCGATGTCGGCTGCGGGCGGGCAGCGGGCACGCAAGTTGGCGTGGTGGCATGGGGCGCCCACTTGCCCGAAGACCTACGTGCGGCGCAACCCGACTACTACTTTGAAACGCCCGCCGACTTGCTGGCGTGGATCCAATCACTGCCTGTAATTGAAAGCCATGCCAAGACGGAAGAAAACGCTTTCCGAATCGGAGGAATCCGCCCTCGCGAAGTCGGTATCCGAGGCGACAGCAGCTGAAACCCCCTCGCGCCGACCTCAGGGCACTCAGGAAACTCTAGCCGTCGAGCCAGAGACGGCACAGTCGGCAACGACTGCAGAGCCTACGACACCCAAGCGCAGGCGCAAGCGCGCTGCCGTGTCTGAACCCCCTACCGTCGGCGCGGAGCCACAGCCAAGCGCAGCAGCGGAAGCGCCCCCTAAGCGCACGCGCCGCAAACGCGCCACCGCTGAAATGACACCCACCGAATCAACTGTTGCCTTAGAGGCAGTACCCGCAGCCGAAGCCCCACCCGCGGAACCCACAGCTGCCTCTGAAGCAACACCTGCAGCTGCTGAAACAAAGCCTAAGCGCACGCGGCGTAAACGCGCCACCACCGAAACACCACCCCCCGAAACAGCAGCGACTGAGGTTGCCCCTTCTGCCGAACCCGAAACAGCTGCGCCTGAAGCACCCCCCGCAGCTGCCTCGGAAACTGCCGCGACGCCCGAAGCCATCCCCGCACCCGAGCAGGTGCCCACTCCTAAGCGCACGCGCCGCCGCAAACGCGCACAACCCGCAGAGGAACCTACGGCAGCAGCTGAGCCAGCCGCCGAACCCACGCCAGAGCCAGCGGCGGAGTCGGCAGTCACGGAGGTTGCCCCCGCGAAGGCTAAGCGCGAACGCCGCCGTAAAACCGCCGAACCCACTGTTGAAACCCCTACCGACGGCACTACTGCGCTGCTGGAGGCGCCGCCCGCCGTCGCCGAACCCGAAATTCCGCCCCCACCGCCGATTCGCCACCCCATCGCGCAGGTGCAGTTCCAACACGGCGTTCCCACAATCCTCTTTGGCGAGCGCGCGTTCAAGCCGCTTCTCTTTTTCGGCAACCCGCATACGCCCGAGGCAGCAGTGCGCGTGCAACAACAGATGCAACTCGCCGCGGAAGCAGGTATCCACCTGTACTCGCTGCTGGTGACGCTGCCCGTGCGCGACACAGGCGCGATTGAAGCCTTCGACCAAATCCGCTACTGGACAACACTTGCCCGCGAAACGAACCCCGAGGCGCACCTGCTGTGGCGCATCGCTTTCGCCCCCGTGGGCAAATGGCAAGCGGAGTTCCCCGAGGCTGTGATTCGCTTTGCCGATGGCACCATCGGAGGACCATCGGTCTGCGCCGAGCGATGGTGGAATCTCGCAAAAGAGCAACTCGTTGCGCTGGTGCGCCTAGTAGAGCAAGAAGACGAAGGCAGCATCACCCTAGGCTACCACTTGGACTACGGCGAGTGGTTTTTGCCCGAATCAGGGGGCTACGATACCAGCGAAGCTGCGCTGAATGCCTTCCGCGAGTGGCTGCGCCGCCAATATAAAAACGACCAAGTGGTCTTGCGCGCGTGCTGGTTCAACGGCGAGGTGACTTTCAGCACCGCGACGCTACCCCCCTTCCAGCCCGCTGCCCCTACTGGGCGCACGAACCATTTTTATCACCCGCGCCGCGAAGGGCGCTGGATTGACTATCACCGTTTCCTATCGGACATCATGGCGCGGCGCATCTTGGGGCTCGCGCAAGCGGTCAAAGAAGCATCATTTGGGCGCGCATTGGTCGGCGTGCCCTACGGTTATGTGTTGGAGTGGAAACATCCCTATGCGGGGCACTTCGCGCTGAGCCAACTCTTGCGCTCGGGGCATATTGACTTTCTTTCCGCGCCGATTAGCTACGCCACGCGCTTGCCGGGCGAGTTGGGCGCACTGCCTGTGCCTGTCGACTCGGTGCACTTGCACGGCAAGCTGTTCTTAGCCGAGGAGGATTACCGAACGCCCTATGGAAAAGCCACGCGCCTGACTGATCCTTCCACAGGGCATCACTTAGGCTCGGCGCAAGCGGAAGCTACGCCCGACGACGACTACAACCCACCCCTGCATACCGCGCTGGCAGTTCAACAGGTGCACATGCGCTCGCTGGCGCAGTCGCTGACCTATGCGCATGGTGAGATGTGGATGGATTTATGGGGCGAGGGCTGGCTGGCACATCCCGACGCTTGGAATGCTGCCCGTCGCGCCCAAGGCTTGTGGGCACTGCGCGAGCGTATCCCCCAAAACCCGCCTGAAGTCGCTGTCGTGGTAGACCCCGAGAGCACCCGCTATGTGCGCGCAGGCTCACCTTTGATTGAGCAGATGGTCGTACAAGCCCGCGAAGCAGTGTTGCGCAGCGGCGCTTCTGTGGGCTTCTACCTGCTGGAAGATATTGTGCGCCGCGAGTTTCCGCCCAGCCGTGTGGTGATTTTCCTGAACGCTTGGCGCATGTCGCGCGTCGCCCACGAAGCCATTCGCCAACGCTTGCAGCGCGATGGGCGCGTGCTGGTCTGGCTCTACGCCAGCACACTGTTTCATGGACATCGTGACGCCTTAGCCAACGCCCGCGAAACGCTCGGCATCGCCATCGCACGCCAGCCGTGGGCAAGCCTGCAAGGCACGCAGATCGTGAACAAAGCGCACCCGCTAGCTCGGTTCTTGAGCGTTGACAAAATCGGCATGCCCGAGCCGTGGGAACCCTCCTTCTACGCGCTTGCTGAAGAATGCGACATCATCGGTGAGTATATTGACACGGGGCTACCCTCGCTGGTAGTGTGCGACCACCGCACTTGGAAAGCGGTGTTCTTGGGCGAGCGGCGCCTCACCCCCGAAATCGTGCGTGCGCTGGTGCGCTGGGCAGGTGGGCACATCTGGTTAGATACTAACGACCTCGTGCAAGTGCGCTATCCGTGGGTGCACATCCACGCGCGGCGTGGCGGCGTGCGCACGCTGCAGTTCCCGATGCCCCTCAGCGTGTACGATGCCACCGAAGGCGAACTGGTAGCCGAAAGCACGATGGAGCACGCGCTTTACTTGCAGGAGGGCGAAAGCCGCCTGCTCATCGCTGCGCCCCACGAGCACCTGATACGCCTGTTGGCAGGTGAACCCGTGCCGATTGAGTCGTACTTCCAACTGGTGGAGACCCCCGAAGAGCCGCTTGTGCCCTCCGAAACCGCCGAACCCGACTGGGAAGAGCCAGTATTGGAGCCAATCCGCTTGGAAGAGTCGCCCTTTGAGCCAATCCTTGACGCCGAAGCAGCAGAGTCGCCCAGTGAAGCCACGCCTGAGCCTCAGGTGGTGGTCTCTGCTACCTCCGAGCCAAGCGCGTCCGAACCGACTCCACCGCGCCCACGCCGTCGCGGGCGCAATAACCGCCGCGCGAAGCCGGGACGCTCTGCGCCGCCTGCCGACGCGCCCATCATCGCGGTGCAGTGGCGCCCGCCCACCCACGACGAATCGTAAAAAAACCAATGGCATCCGCTGAAACCCGACGCATCATCCCTTGCTTGGATATCAAAAACGGGCGCGTGGTCAAGGGCGTACAGTTTGTAGGGCTGCGCGACGCAGGCGATCCTGTGGAACTGGCGCGCCTCTACGACCGTGAGGGCGCCGACGAGCTGGTGTTTTTGGACATCACTGCCAGCCACGAACGGCGCGCCCCTGTGTTCGAACTGGCTGCGCGCGTGGCAGAGGAAGTGTTTATCCCCTTCACAGTGGGCGGAGGCATCCGCGCCATAGACGATATCCGCGCCATCTTACACGCAGGCGCAGACAAAGTAAGCCTCAACACCGTCGCAGTAGAGAACCCCGCGCTGATTACGCAAGCCGCGGAGCAGTTCGGCAGCCAGTGCGTCGTGGTTGCGATTGATGCCCGCTGGAACGGCTCATTTTACGAGGTCTACACGCACGGCGGGCGTACTCCTACGGGGCGTAATGCCGTCGAGTGGGCACAGCAAGTGGTGGCACTTGGGGCAGGCGAGATTCTGCTTACCAGCATGGATCGCGACGGCTCGCAAATGGGCTACGAACTCACCCTCACACGCCAAGTGGCGGACGCTGTGCCCGTGCCCGTTATCGCCTCTGGAGGCGCTGGCACGCCCGAACACCTCTACGAGGCACTCACCGAAGGACACGCCGCCGCTGCGCTGGTCGCCTCCATCGTACACGACGGTATCTACTCAATTAGTGAGCTGAAGCAGTACCTACACGCGCGAGGCGTGCCCGTGCGATTGGCTTGACGAATAACTGATTAGCCCGAGCTGTCCCCCGTCGCTGCTAAGAGGGCAAAACTCCACTCTGCACTTGGAACAGCAGATGCATGAAAGCCGCCCTGTTCCTCCCAGTCACAGGCGAGCAATCCCCGAAAAACCCATCTGTCATTCCGAGCTGACGGCAAGGTATTTCCAGCGAGCCGGGGTTGAGATCTGACAAGGATACAACGCATAGGTTCAACTCGGCTGTGCCAACAACCAACTTGGCTTCCTCAACCCCCTCCGTAAGGTTCCCCCCGCTT
>JAUQOS010000104.1 GCA_030550775.1 Armatimonadota bacterium | reverse complement strand
ACGCTTGCGTACAGGAGGCAACGAATGAGCTACCGCTACGGTGTATTGGGCTTGTTAGGATTCGCGTTGGCTTTTAGCCCGCTTGTGGGCATCGCACAGCAGCAAAAAAAGCAAACACAAGATAGCAAACGCACCCAACAACCGTCTAAGCAGCAATCCTCAAGGCAACAACCGCGCACTCAGCAACAACCGACTCGCACGCAAACAACTACCCGTCAACAACGCCAACCGCAGACCGCTACCCAGGGGGTGTTTGCAGACTTCCCGAAGCAGTATCGCCCGCTCCCACTGCCTGCGGGCGATACAGTGGTCGCCACTGTCAACGGCGAGCCGATTTACGCCCGCGATGTGATTGCCTTCAGCTACGACTGCTTCGCAGCCACGGCAGTGGAAGACCTGATCCTGCTACGCATTCTGGAGCAGGAGGCGCGTAAGCAGGGCATTTCGGTGCCTGAATCGGAAATTGAAGCGCGCTATCAGCAACAGTTACAAGCGGCAGAGGCGCAGCTGCCTCCTGGAATGTCGTTGGAAGACTTTATGCGTCGCAGCCAAGCACCCCCCAGCCGACTCTATGCGCGTATGCGCATGTTCACCTTAGCAGAGAAGCTGGTGGAACGCGAAGTGAACTTGGATGAGTTCGTGGAGTATAGCCAGATTGTGGTGCGCATTCAAGGCACCACGCCTGAACAGCAGGAGGAGAACGCCCCTGCTGCCGAAGCGCGTGCCCGCGAAGCCTACCAGAAAATCCAAGAAGGACTGGACTTCGCCGAGGCAGTGAAGGAATACTCTGACGACCCGTTCACTAAAGATCGCGGCGGCAAGCTCAACTGGCAGAACATCAACTTCATTCCGCCTGACATCCGCGAAAAGCTCAACGCGCTTCAGCCGGGGCAGGTATCGGAGCCGTTCCGCTCAGCGGCAGGTTACGTGATTTTGCGTAAGGAGCGTACGGGCACAATGGCATCGCCGGAAGAGCAGCAAGAGTTACGCGAGCAAGCCGTACGCATCAAGCTGGGCAACTACGTGCGGCAGCTGCAAGCGCAGGCGAAAATCACCAACACCATCGTCAAGCCGTACGACCCCGACGCTGCAGCACAACAGCAACCACCGAGTCGCCCGCCTGCAGCGCGCCCCACGCCACGCTAAGCAGCGTGTCGGTGAATGGCATCGGGTGTGACGGCATTTTTGCCGTCGTCGCTTGGGCAACGCCATTGGTGGCGTCGTGCTAAGGGGCACACAGCGCCGTGTGCGCCAAATCCGAGTCACTCACGTCTTGGGCGGGCAAGGGCGTTTTTTGCCCGCCCCGCCCAAGACCTAAAGGAGGCATAACGATGGCAAAACGCAAGCTCAATGTCGCGCTCATCGGCTATCAGTTTATGGGCAAGGCGCACAGCAACGCCTATCGCCAAGTCGCACGCTTCTTTCCTGAACTTGAGATCGAGCCCGTGCTCAAAGTCATCTGCGGGCGCCACGAAGACCGCGTGCGCGCCGCCGCTGAAAAGTACGGCTTCGAAGAATACGCGACTGACTGGCGTGAGGTTGTTGCCCGAAACGATGTTGACCTCGTGGATGTTTCCACGCCGGGCAACCTACACGCGCCCATCTCTATCGAGGCAGCCAAGCACGGCAAGATTGTGCTGTGCGAAAAGCCACTGGCGAACAACCTCGCCGAAGCACGCGCAATGGTGGAAGCCGTCGAGCAAAACGGCGTCAAGCACGGCATCTTTTTCAACTACCGCAAGGCACCTGCCGTGTCGTTCGCCAAAAAACTCATCGAAGACGGCGTCATCGGCGAGATCTACCACTTCCGCGGCACCTATCTGCAAGACTGGATTGTTGACCCGAACTTTCCGCTGGTGTGGCGTCTGCAAAAAGACATCGCCGGCTCGGGCGTACACGGCGACCTGAACGCCCACATCATTGACCTTGCGCACTGGCTGGTGGGCGAGATCGCCGAAGTGTGCGGTATGATGCACACTTTCATCAAACAACGCCCCCTCCAGAGCGATGTTGATGACCGTTTGGGCGGTCAGGCTGGCACTGAGATGGGCGAGGTCACGGTCGACGATGCCGCGATGTTCTTGGCGCGGTTCAAAAACGGTGCGCTGGGCACTTTCGAAGCCACCCGCTTCGCGCTAGGACGCAAAAACTACAACCGCTTCGAAATCAACGGCTCCAAAGGCAGCCTCGTGTTCAACTTAGAGCGCATGAACGAGCTGGAGCTGTACCTGGAAACGGACCCGCAAGGCATGCGCGGCTTCCGCACGATTATGGTGACCGAAGGCGTGCATCCGTACATCAGCGCGTGGTGGCCGCCGGGGCACATCATCGGCTACGAACATACCTTCGTGCATGTAGTGCGCGATGCGCTGGAAGCGATCAGCAAAGACGAGCTGCCCTCGCCGAACTTCTATGACGGATTCAAGTGCCAAGCGGTGCTGGAGGCAGTGGAAATCTCCGCTAACGAGCGTCGCTGGGTGTCCGTGAGCTACGAGTGAACCGTGGTGGTTCCAACTGGGCGCGTGGGCATCGGGGATTTGACACCGACATCGTGTACAGCAAGTGCCCGTTTCCGCCCACGCGCTCCAGAGTGTTTTGAGGCGCAAGACCTACTGCCTTCACGCGGGTGACCCCCAAGCAGGGCAGAATTGCTTCAAAACACATACGGGGCGGTTTCAGGGTTCTGCTGGAGGGTGTTCCACTCGTCGGGCGTGAGGGGTTGCGGTTTGTCGCGCTCGGCGTCGGCGGGGCACAAAAAGCCAAACGGCTCTTCATAGGGGTTGAGCCAGCGGTGGGGTACCAACGGAGGCACATATAGTACATCAAAGGGCTTCAGGTCAAACACCTGCGTTCCCACCAACGCGCGCCCACGCCCGCGAATCACCACTATCAAATGCACGTAGGCGTGCTTTTCGAGGCTGGAGTAGCCCCCCGGTTCGATTTCGAAGTAGCGCAAGGCAAATTGCGCATCGATGTAAGGTGGTCGTCCCAGGCTGTAGCGTTTGACCCCGCGCCAGCCCATGCCGGGCGCATCGCCTGTGTTCTCCTTGTACTCCACAGACAGGATGCCTTCCCAGGCGAAGTGCGCTGCGTCGAAAGGAATGTGTAAGCGTTGCAGGGCTTGTTGCAACGCCTCCGCTGCCGCTGCTAAGGCTTGCTCAGTGGGTTTCATCGGATGCGGTTCAGCAGGCGTTCAACATCCACGCGCGCGGGGCGTTCCGGTGCTTCGGCAAGCTCCCACGCCAAGCCAAACACCGTGCGCGCCACTTGCGCCATCTTTTCGAAGTCTATCTTCTCCACCGTGTCAGTGGGCTGGTGATAGTCAGCGTGTAGCCCCGTGAAAAAGAACACCGCAGGAATGCCCTTCTGAACAAAACTCAGCTGGTCGCTGCGGAAAAACAGCTGCTCTGGATGCGTGATGGAGTCGTACATCGGGTTGAAGCGCATGCGCAGGTACTGCTCGTTCACGCGCTCCAGCACCGCGCCAATGTCGGGGCTGGCGATTCGTGGTCCAATCACATACACCTCGTTTGGGGCGGAGAGCCAACGGTTGCGCGGGTCGGTGTCGCCAGGCTGGCGGCTGCGACCCACCATATCCAAGTTGATGTTCACGATGATGTTTTCCAACGGCACTGTGGGTTGCTGCACGAACAGGCGCGAGCCAAGTAAGCCCTTCTCCTCGCCTGCGTACCACAGAAGCAGGATTGACCGTTTGGGGCGTGGTCCTGTGGCAAACGCCTCCGCAATCTCCAGCAGGGCGACCGAGCCTGAGCCGTTGTCGTCTGCGCCGTTGTAGATGCGCACGGTGCCGTCGCGCCCCCGCGCGACGCCCACATGGTCTAAGTGCGCCCCGATGGAGACATATTCGCGTTTGAGCACGGGGTCAGAGCCTTCAATAATGCCGATTACGTTGCGCGCGGACTCGGTGCGCGTCTGTGTGCTGATGGTGATGGCGATTTGTTTGTTGGTATTTAGAGCAAATGAGGGCGCAGGCTCGTTGTTCTCGGCACGGCGAATAAGTTCCGCGGCAGTGACGCTTTCGCCCGCGAAAATCGCTTCCAGCAAGGTGCGTGAGGCGACAATCACGGGCACGCTGCTGGGCTGTTCCAATCCTTGCACGGTGCGACGGTTGCTCCACAGGCGCGCCAACCGTTCCAGACGCTCCATATCGCTGGGATCAATCCGTAGAATGGCTAACGCGCCTTTCTCGGTAGCGTTCTGCTCAGGGCTACGCCAGCCCGCCTTGGCAGCCACCTCCAAGCCCATCTCCAGCACGGGTTTGGGGTAGCCTGCTTGCACCACCAACACCTTGCCTTGCACATCCAGCCCCGCGTAGGGGTCTATGCCCTGTTCGGGGTTTGACCAGCCGTTGCCCACATAAACCAATGGCGCAGTGGCGTTGAGCGCAACAGGGCGTGCCACGAAATCCACGCCCCACTCGAACACACGCGCTCCGATACGAATGCGCGTCTCGCTGGGGGTGACTGAGTCGGTGCGGAAGCGCAGGGTTTGGAAATAGGTACCGTTCTCACCTCCTGGTTGCACCCCCCAGCGTTTCAGGTGCGACACGATGTACAAGCCTGCAATCTCCAACCCGCGCGAGGGTGTGTCGCGCCCCTCTAACTCATCCGAGGCAATAAACTCCAAGTGTGCTTGCAGTTCCAACGGGGTGATGGTTTCGGCGCGGCTAATCCACAGCGGGCGTTCTGTGCCCCAAGCGGTCAGCAGCCAAACAAAACTCAGCGCCAGTAGCCAGCGTCTCATGGGCAATATTCTACCTTGCAGAGTACATCCGCAGGGCTTTTTGGAAAATTTCGCGTTGCCCTTGCGATTCGCGTTGCCCATCGGGGTATGATTTAGCAGTATGACAACTTTCGTGCCTTTACCGGATGTTGCTTCGGAAAAAGACACGCGCGGTGTGGCGTTGCACGCAGTGGGTATTCGGGGATTGCGCCTGCCCATGATTCTGCGCTTGCCCTCCAACATCGAGCAGCCAGTGATTGCCATTGCCGACCTGAGCGTAGATATTGAGGCAGAGCAGCGCGGAGCGCATATGAGCCGCTTGGTGGAAGCGCTTTACGAGTGGGCATCGTCGCCGCGTACGCCTGCTGAGGTGCGCGAACTGCTACTAACTACGCGCGAGCGACTCAACAGCCGCGCAGCACAACTGCATCTGCGCTTTCCGTATTTCCTTCAGGTGCCTGCGCCTGTCACGCAAACGCCCGGCTGGCTCGATGTGGAAGTGGAGTGGGAATGCAAGCTCAACAACGGCGCGTCGTATGCCGTAAGCCACTTCGTGTTTCCTGCAATGACGCTCTGCCCGTGCAGCAAAGCGATATCGGAATACGGGGCGCACAACCAACGCGCCTTAGTACGCCTATGGCTCCAAACAAAGGATAAACTGCCGCGCTTGCCCGATGAATACCTACCGATTGTGCAGGAGTCTGCCAGCTCGCTGGTCTACCCCGTGCTCAAACGCCCTGACGAAAAGTATGTAACTGAACACAGCTACGAGAACCCACGCTTTGTGGAGGATGTCGCCCGTGAGCTGACCATACGCCTTGCCGAGCGCGAGGAGATTAGCTGGTTCCGTGTGGAGTGCGAATCGATAGAGTCGATTCACAACCATAACGCTTTTGCGAGGTACGAATCGCCACGACGAAAGTGAGCAACGCAGGGCATTTAGTAGAGGTTGCAGGTTTGTCGGTCGCGTTAGGGGGTCGCCCGATATTAGACAGCGTCTCGCTTACGGTAAACGCGGGTGAGACGGTCGCGCTGATTGGTCCCAACGGTGCGGGCAAGACCACCTTGCTGCGCGTGCTGCTGGGGTTGTTGCCCTACACGGGGCGCGTGGAAGTGTTGGGCAAGCCCCCAGAGCGGCTAACCACTGCTGAGCGCCAGCAGATTGGCTATGTACCGCAGGCGTTAGAGTTTGATCGCACGCTGCCACTACTAACGCGCGAGCTGTTGTGGGCGATGCTGGGCGATCGTGCGCGCCAACGCGCTCAACTGCTCCAGATTCTGGAAGCGGTAGATGCCACACACTTACTGGATAAGCCTTTGCGTGTGTTATCGGGGGGCGAGCTGCAGCGCGTGGTGATTGCCGCCGCGCTCGCTCAGCAACCTAAGCTCCTGTTGCTTGACGAGCCTGCTACTGGCATTGATGTGGGGGTGCGCCTGCGCTTCTATGAACTCATCGAACAGCTGCGCACCGAACAACAGGTCGGCATTTTGATGGTTTCGCACGACCTGAGCGTGGTCAGCCGCTACGCCACGCGCGTGGTGTGCATTTACCACCGCTTGGTCTGCACAGGCACCCCCCAAGAGGTGATGCAGATGCCTATGCTGGAAGAGCTGTACGGTCATCCTGTAGGGGTATATACCCACCAGCATGATTAGCGGGTGCCCTGCACCACCACATCCGCCAGCGGTCTGCCCTCCAGAAAGCGCAACACATTCTGAATCACGCCCTGCGCGATGCGTTGCTGTGCCTCCTGCGTGACGCCTGCCCCGTGCGGGGTCAGAACCACATTCGGCAAACGCAGCAACGGGTGGTCGGGGGGTGGAGGTTCAGGCGAAAACACATCAATAGCGGCGCCGCCCAAGTGCCCTTGTAGGGCTTCCACCAACGCCGCTTCGTCTACCAGCTCCGCGCGCGCCGTGTTAATAAAGAACGCCCCTTGCTTCATCGCAAACAGCCGTTCGCGATTGAACAGCCCGCGCGTCTCCGGCGTGAGCGGCATATGCAAGGTGATGAGGTCGCACTCAGGCAGCAGCGCATCTAACTCCAAGTAGGTCACGCCCAACCGTTCCTCCTGCTCTGGGGGCAGGGGGTTCACATCGTAGTAAAAGGTCGTGACGCCAAACGGCAGTAGGCGCGCGGCGACCTCGCGCCCAATGCGCCCCATGCCAACAATACCCACTGTTTTGCCTTGTAAGTCGCGAGCGTGCGCAATCCAGTAGGGCAGCGACCATTGCCCTTGCGCGAGCATGGTATGGGCAGGTATCAAGCCGCGCAGCAGCGCCAACGCGACCATCACCACATGCTCGGCAACGCTGACGGTGTTGGCGCCCGTCACGGCAGCAACGGTAATCCCTAACTCCTGTGCAGCCTCAAGGTCTACATGGTCGGTGCCGACGCCCGCCACTTGCACAAAGCGCAAACGCGGTGCCTGTTGCAACATCTCGCGGGTAAGCGGGGTGAACGCCGTAGAGATAAGCAGCTCTACATCAGGCAGGTGGGGTTGCAGCTCCTCGGCGTTGGTGGCTAACTCCACAGTGTGCCCACTGAACAGTGCGCGCACCATACCGATTTGTGCTTGCACCTGCTCCGACGGCGGTAAAACGGCAACGATTTTCATAAACGCACCTCCGCCAACGGTGGTTCGGCGTTGGGGGTGGTTTTCCTGTGTATGGATGCTTAGGGGACTTGTGAGTGGATTCTGAGAGTTGGCGAGGACGCCGACGCTACGCTTTAGCCCGTGCAGGCGGGCTTGGCTTGCGCGGCAATGGCTTGAGCCGTCTGCTTTAACCCTGATAAGAACCCGCTGCCTGAGTTTCGCCACGCGCCTCTTACGAGCGACTAAATTCTGCCCCCCGCCTGTAGGTTCCCCCCACTTCGTGAGAGAAATCAGCAAAAAACCTGCCCGGTTCCCCCTACTG
>JAUQOS010000016.1 GCA_030550775.1 Armatimonadota bacterium | reverse complement strand
CGCAAACGCTGAGTTCAAAATTCGGGCGAATTGTTAAGAAACGGGCAAAACCCTTGACAAAGGGGGGGTGTTTTGAGGTAAGCTATACCGTAGCATTCGCCCCCAAGGGCGGGTGCTCATTGAAACCTGAATTGCCGTGCCGCAAAGGCCATCTGCGCAAACGCGAGCGTAGCATTCGCCCCCAAGGGCGGGTGCTCATTGAAACTGGCGAAGCCCGATGCGCTTCAACCATCAACCGATAACACTGCGTAGCATTCGCCCCCAAGGGCGGGTGCTCATTGAAACGGTGCGTGCCATCGATGCTTCCGAGCACGGCTTTCCTTCTGTAGCATTCGCCCCCAAGGGCGGGTGCTCATTGAAACCTTCTGCTGCTTCTTGCGTGCCATATGAACCTCCATCTCGCTCGCGTAGCATTCGCCCCCAAGGGCGGGTGCTCATTGAAACTGGCTGAAACCCCCACGGAACTTTGTCCCGTCGGGGCAAGGTAGCATTCGCCCCCAAGGGCGGGTGCTCATTGAAACGCCCTCCTCGACGAGTTCAACGAGCCAGCTGGGTGGTAAAAAGTAGCATTCGCCCCCAAGGGCGGGTGCTCATTGAAACCTGGATCACGAAGATATCGGGGGAGACTGGCTTCCTAAGGTCGTAGCATTCGCCCCCAAGGGCGGGTGCTCATTGAAACTCGTCGCCGTTGTTGCCAAGTTGTTCAAGCGATTTAGCTCGCGTAGCATTCGCCCCCAAGGGCGGGTGCTCATTGAAACTCTCGGCGGCATTGGCATCGCCAGCGCGAGCTAGGCTGTAGCATTCGCCCCCAAGGGCGGGTGCTCATTGAAACTTAAGGTTGTAGGCTCGGCAAAGCACCTTCGCCTTTTCGCGAAGGTAGCATTCGCCCCCAAGGGCGGGTGCTCATTGAAACCCAAAACCAGGCTCGTGCAAAGCAAAGCTTCAACTCCGCCAGTAGCATTCGCCCCCAAGGGCGGGTGCTCATTGAAACCCGCCTTATTTTGCGCGGCAGCTTTTTCTTGTTGTGTTTGTTGTGCGTAGCATTCGCCCCCAAGGGCGGGTGCTCATTGAAACAGAACCGCTTCAAGCGTGACCGATCGCGCACCGCTTGAAGATGTAGCATTCGCCCCCAAGGGCGGGTGCTCATTGAAACTGTTTTTTGGTTCGCGGCATGGTTACCTCCAATTCGCCCGCGCGTAGCATTCGCCCCCAAGGGCGGGTGCTCATTGAAACAGAACCGCTTCAAGCGTGACCGATCGCGCACCGCTTGAAGATGTAGCATTCGCCCCCAAGGGCGGGTGCTCATTGAAACTATATGCAAACGGCTATACCGGCCCCGGCGATAAACATGCCGGTAGCATTCGCCCCCAAGGGCGGGTGCTCATTGAAACGGTGCGGTGTCGTCCGCGCCTGGCTGCTTCTCGGAATAGCTCGTAGCATTCGCCCCCAAGGGCGGGTGCTCATTGAAACCTTGGTGAATCGGCGGCCACTCCCATCGTGGTTCGTCGGGGTAGCATTCGCCCCCAAGGGCGGGTGCTCATTGAAACCCGTCTATACTTGTATTCGCAGAGAAGACGGCAAATAGCTTAGGTAGCATTCGCCCCCAAGGGCGGGTGCTCATTGAAACGCGATTGTCCATCCAATGGAAGAAGTTGTCCTCTAGTTTTTTGTAGCATTCGCCCCCAAGGGCGGGTGCTCATTGAAACGGATCCTCGTCCACGTTCACGTTGGTTTCGATGGACGGGGCGTAGCATTCGCCCCCAAGGGCGGGTGCTCATTGAAACTTGGGAATCCGAACCCTTTCGGGTCCGCCTTGGTACAGAGGTAGCATTCGCCCCCAAGGGCGGGTGCTCATTGAAACCCCCGTCACCTTGAGGGTGTTCCCCTCGCGGTGTGTTCGGAGCGTAGCATTCGCCCCCAAGGGCGGGTGCTCATTGAAACAGCCCAGCTCCGCCTCAACTTCAGGCGGCGGAGCTTTCTCGCGCGGGTAGCATTCGCCCCCAAGGGCGGGTGCTCATTGAAACAGTAGTGAGTGCTCAGCTTGTGTTCCTGAGGTAGTGGGAGTAGCATTCGCCCCCAAGGGCGGGTGCTCATTGAAACTGTAGTCACCTGGGACCTTCAACATCGCGCCCGCCGTTGCGGGTAGCATTCGCCCCCAAGGGCGGGTGCTCATTGAAACGCGTTTGTTGCGCTTGACGCTTTGCTGCTTCATTGTGAGTAGCATTCGCCCCCAAGGGCGGGTGCTCATTGAAACAACTTTCTGAAGATCGACAACCTCCGCTACTTCAAATCGCGGGTAGCATTCGCCCCCAAGGGCGGGTGCTCATTGAAACGTTCAACGCACATTTGTTCAAAACGTCCGCGAAATCGGACAGTAGCATTCGCCCCCAAGGGCGGGTGCTCATTGAAACGAGTCATAATCGTCGCTGGAGCCAACGTAGATTACGCTCCCGTCGGGTAGCATTCGCCCCCAAGGGCGGGTGCTCATTGAAACCTAAAAACACAGGGGCAGGTTTGGAGCCTATCCTACGCAAACGGAGCCGGCTGCTGTGTCGGTTGGTAGCCTGCCAAGGCGAGCTTGGTTAGCACAGGGCGTCCCCAGAAGTCGAAAAAAAAAATCGCGCACTAAGCTCGCAAGCGGTAAAAGCTTCTGGCAACACCTTCCATGCCCCGCTTTGAGCGCGGCAGACATCTGCCTCGCTTTGTACAAGCGCTAAAAGTGCTGGTATAATTTCGCCGATGCCCACCTTTCGCTATGTGGCGCAAGCGCCCGACGGGCGCGAAGTGCGCGGCACGGTGCAGGCGAACACGCGCTTGGAAGCGAGCGATGCTGTGCGCAAGCAGGGTTACTGGCTGATTGAGCTTTATGCGGAGCCAGAGCCGCGCACGCCCACGCGCGCAGTACAGCAAACAGTATGGCAGCCCTTGTTCGGGGGTGTGCCCCTTAAAGCGTTGGCACTCTTTTTCCGCCAGTTCGCCGCGATGTTAGCGGCAGGCGTACCGATTTATCAAGCGTTGGATACGCTTAGCCAACAGCACACTGGCAATGCCCGCCTCCGCCGCACGCTCGCCAGTATCCGCGACAGCATTTTGGCTGGCGAACGCCTCGCCGACGCCTTTGATAAGCATCCCGCAGTGTTTTCGCCTATTATTCGCGCGATGATCCGCGTAGGCGAGGCAGGTGGCGCGCTGGAACAAGTGCTGCGCCAAATCGCTACCTACCTCGAAAACGAACTCGAACTGCGTCGCCTGATTAGCCGCGTTACTTTTTATCCCAAGCTGGTGCTGTTTTTCGCGATTGTGATACCCAACCTCATTCCTGCGCTGATTACTTTGGTGGGCGCTCCGGGCGGTGCCCCTGTGGGTACTGTGCTATGGGGCATCGCGATGACCTTCGCCAAAATCCTGTTGGTTATTTTTGTGATTTGGGCGCTGTTTCGGCTGGCGATGCAGGCGCAAGGCTTTCGGTATGCGTGGGGGCTGTTCACGGTGAGCCTGCCGTGGATTGGCTTTACCGTGCGCCAGCTGGCGTTGGCGCGGTTTGCGCGGGCTCTGAGCGCGCTTTATGGGGCGGGGCTGCCCCTTTCGCAAGCGGTGCACTACGCGGCGGCAGCCACAGGCAACGAATACCTGCACCGCCGGATTGAACCAGCAGGCGCGAAACTGGAGGCGGGTCATCGCATTACCGATGCCTTTGCCAGCACGGGCGTGTTCCCGCCGATGGTGATGGATATGGTTTCCACAGGCGAGAACACGGGCGAACTGGGCTTTATGATGGATAAAGTGGCTGAGTACTACGAGGAAGAGGGCAAGCTGCGCGCTCATCAAGCGGGCCATGTGCTGGGCGTGGTGGTTTATCTGGCAGTAGCGATTTATGTGGCGATTATCGTGATTCAGTTCTACGCGGGCTACTTCAGCGCCATCTTTGGCGCTGCTGGGCAACCGTAATGCAGAACCATTACGAGGTGCTGGGGCTGTCAATGCATGCGACGCAGGAAGCGATTCGGCGTCGCTACCGCGAGCTGGTGCGCAAGTATCACCCCGATGTGAACCCTTCGCCCCAAGCGAAGGAGATGTTTTTGCGCATTCAGGAGGCGTATCAAGTGCTTTCGGACCCTGAGCGGCGCAGGCATTACGACGCGCTGTTGCGCTTGCAGATGGGTGAGCCGCCCAGTGCCCGCTATAGCCAGCCGCGCGCGCAACCCTCGCGTGCCAGTAGCCCGCCCCCGAAGCGCACGACGCCTCCGAGGGAAGACGAACTACGCCGCGTGATTATGCAAGCCGAGCGTGCCTTCCTGCAGGGTCGGCTGCAAGATGCGCTGTCGTGGGCGAAGCAAGCTACACGCATGGCGCCCCGAAACCCCAAAGGGCACGAGATTATCGGCGATGTTTATCGGGCTCAAGGGCACTACGAAGCAGCGCTCAACGCCTACTCCTACGCCGTTCAGCTGGATCCGCACAATCCCGACCTGCAGCGCAAGCTGGAGAGCATGATTGCGCGTACCCAAGCCACGCCACCTGCGCCTGCGAGGGCGTTCCTGCCGGCGTTGCGCCTACCAGCGGAGTGGAAGCTTTACGCGGCGCAATCGCTGGGCTGGGGCGCAGTGCTGTTTCTGGTGGTACTAGCCCACAGCATCCCAGGCACACCTCGGCTATTGGGCTGGAGCTGGAACCTGCTGGCGTATCTGGGGCTAGCGGGCTTTCTCGCGGGCTTTTTGATGGCGGTAAGCCGTTGGATTGCCCCGCTGGAGGAGGCGTTCCCCTGGCGCAGGCGTAAGAAGCAGCTGGCAGCGGGCACTGTGTTGGTGGCACTAAGCGCGCTGTGCTTCCCGCTCGCGGCGTTGCTGTATGCCTTGCTTGCGCTTACACAAGGCGGCCTAAGCCGCTCCGTGGCACGCGTGTTCGGCACCTGCGCGGGGCTTACGCTTCTGTTTGCCCTCGCCTATCCGCACGACTGGCTCTACACCACACTGTTTGGGGGCAACTTCCTGTTTTTGAGCCTACTGGCGGGCTGGTACTTGGCTGATAATATGCGCCTTGGGGCAGACTGAAGGCAAACTAAGCAACTTCTTCACTTCCGCCAAAACCGCTTTGCCATTCCGATAGCTAGCAACTTGGGTTGTAATAACCCGCGTTGCCGACTGTACCGAGATCTCCCGCCTTCGGCTCGGAATGACAGAGCTGACTAGAGCCAATCAGTTCGTCACCCCGAGCGGAGCGAGGAACCTCGCCTACTCAAGTAGGCGGCAGCTTGGGTTATACTTACAAGAGCGATGACCGACTTTGAGCGCGAGCTGAGCGTGCTTATCAAAGCCCGCTATCCGCTGATTTATTTACAAACCGCCGAGGAAGCGCGGGCGGAGGAACTCATCAAGCACATTGCCCAACAACGCCAGAAACGCCTGCACATTTGGACCTACACACGCGGCTACGAACCGCCCATCCCGATGCCCTCCGAAGCCGCCTCGGGGCGCACTCTCGCCCCCGAGCTGGAAGCCATCACCCACCTGCTGCGCCTCCAAGAAGACGCCCTGGTGATCCTCAAGGATTTCCACCCGTACCTAAGCGACCAGCGCGTGATTCGCCTGTTGCGCGACCTTTACCCGCGCCTACATCGCTCGCGCCGCACGGTGATTTTCCTCAGCCCCATCCTCAAGCTGCCACCCGAGCTGGAAAAGCAAATCACCGTGCTGGAGATGCCCTTGCCCACGCGCGAGGAAATCGCCCACAAACTCCAAGAAATCCTGCTCGTGCTGAAAGCCAGTCAACCCGAAGTGCGTACGGCTCTTTCGCCTCAGGAGTTGGATGAGTTGGTTAGCGCAGCGCAGGGGTTGACGATGGATGAAATAGAAAATGTCTGTGCCCGCTCGGTGGTGGAGCACAGGGCACTCAAAGTAGAGGCGATTCTGAGCGAGAAAAAGCAAATTGTGCGCAAGTCGGGCGTGCTGGAGTATTACGATGCCTCTGAGAGTATCCAAGATGTGGGCGGACTGGACTTGCTCAAGGAGTGGTTGCGCAAGCGTCGGGCGGCGCTGACGCAGGAGGCGCGCGCATTCGGGCTACCTGCGCCGAAGGGCGTGCTGCTGCTGGGTGTGCAGGGCACGGGCAAGAGCCTCACCGCCAAAGCGATTGCCAACTTGTGGGGCTTGCCGATGCTCCGCTTGGATGTGGGGCGTGTGTTCGGCAGTCTAGTAGGCGCGTCGGAAGCGAACATGCGCTTAGCCATTCGCGTGGCGGAGGCGGTCGCTCCATGCATCCTGTGGATAGACGAGTTGGAAAAAGGCTTTGCGGGCGTGCAAGGCTCTGGCGTCTCCGACTCGGGCACCACCGCGCGCGTGTTTGCGACCTTTCTCACCTGGATGCAAGACAAGCGCGCCCCTGTGTTTGTGGTCGCCACTGCCAACGATGTGTCGCAGCTTCCGCCGGAGCTCCTACGCAAGGGGCGATTTGATGAAATCTTTTTCTTGGACCTACCCACCCAGTCTGAGCGCGAGCAGATTTTTGCGATTCACTTGCGCAAGCGCGGACGCAACCCCGAGCAGTTTGACCTCAAGCGGCTGGCACGCGCCACCGAGGGCTTCTCGGGGGCGGAAATCGAACAAGTGGTGGTGGCGGGGCTGTTCACAGCTTTTGACGCAGGGCGCGACCTTACCACCGAGGATATGCTGGAGGAAATCCGCCACACGGTGCCCTTGTCGGTGATGATGCGTGAGGAGATTGAAGCGTTGCGTCAGTGGGCGCAGATGCGCACGCGCCCTGCTAGCAGCGCAGCTCGCAGTCAATCCACCGCCCGCCGCACGAAGAAGGCTCGCGGACGCTAAGGGTGCGTGCGGGGCGCAGTGCGATGCGGTTTCAAGTGCCCCTTAGCCACGCGGCGCGCCCACGAATCGACCTGACGCATTTCGGGTAGGCTGTTGCGCGGCACTGCATGGGGCACAACCGTGATGCCACTTGCCAGCGCGCGCGCCTGCTGCATCAATGAATGCAGCTGGGGCGACTTGACTTGGTAAGCACCCGTCCACTGACGCACCAGCAGCTCGCTGTCCGAGAACCATTCCACGACATCCGCGCCCGCTTGGCGCGCCAGTTCCAACCCACGCAACAACGCGCGATACTCCGCTTGGTTGTTGGTGGCGGTTCCAATCGGCTCGCGCCCTTGCCTGATAATGTTGCCCTGTTCGTCTTTCAACAAATAGGCAATTCCTGCCGCGCCCGGATTGCCAATGGAAGCGCCGTCCGTGTATAGGTAGATTTTCATTTGCCCATCCCTCTTCCAAAAGAGAGGTTTGCGCGAAACAACTGACGCCAGACACCGCCCAAGCAGCAAGCGCGTCAGGGTACGCCAGTCAAATGCGCGATGATTATACCGCGCTGTGTTGCTACCACCGTCCGTAGGCACCCGCTGAGAGAATCGCGTGCTGGCAGGAGGGCTTTTTCACCGAATGTCCACAGGGGCGTCGCTTGTGCAATTGTGTTGCCTCTAACGCACTCATGGGGTATACTTTTCGCTCGTAGCCAGCAGGCTACAGGGGGAGCTGCCATGAGCACATATCGCTTGGATTTGAACGATGTCGTCCAGCATCCGGGACGACGCTTGGAGTTCCCGATCGAGCTTTGGTTGGAGCGGGAAGAGGCTCCCCCGCTGGCAGAGCCGATACGCGGTACTTTAGTGGCTGAAAGCGGCGGACGCATCCTGCGCATTTCGGGGACTTTCAAGACCACTGTGTGGCTGGAGTGCGGACGCTGTTTGAACTTCTACCAGCTGCCCGTGGAGTTCGAAATCCACGAGGAGTTCCCGCTGGTGGGCACGCCGGCTGGGCTGAGCGCGTATGGCTATGCCGAAGTGGAAGATCGGGACTCATTCCCCGTATTTGAGGGGAACTATTTGTACGCTGATGACTTGCTGCGTCAGTACTTGTGGTTGGAGATGCCGATTGCGCCGGTGTGCAAGCCTGACTGCAAGGGGCTGTGCCCTTCCTGTGGGCAGAACCTCAACGAGGGCACTTGCAGCTGCGCGCCGCGCTTAGGGCATCCCGCCTTCGAGTTGCTGGCGCGCGCGTGGTATAGCAGCGAAGAGTAAACTACGCACAAGGAGGAAACGGCTATGGCGAACCCAAAACGACGCCACTCGCACGCACGGGGCGCCAAACGGCGCACCCACTACAAGCTGGAGCTGCCCGGTTTGAGCCGCTGCACGCACTGCGGCGCGATGGTGCTGCCTCATCGCGCGTGCCCCGTGTGCGGTTACTATAAGAAACGCAAGTACGAAGTCGCCATCACCGAAGGTATTGTGTCGGAAGATTAAGCGATGCGAATCGCTGTCGACGCGATGGGGGGCGACCACGCCCCGCACGAGATTGTCGCCGGCGCGCTGGAATCGGCACGCCAAGTGAGCTTTGAGATCATCTTGGTGGGCGACACCGCGCAAATTGAGCCGCTCCTGCCCGCGCGCGGACGCCCACCGAATCTCACCCTACACCACGCTTCGCAAGTCATCACGATGGACGATGCCCCCGTGATGGCAATCCGACGCAAGCGTGACTCGTCGTTGGTGGTAGCTGCCAAACTTGTCAAAGAGGGCAAAGCGGATGCGTTAGTGTCAATGGGCAACACGGGCGCGGTGGGCGTCGCTGCTAAACTCCTGTGGGGTAGCCTACCCTATGTAGACCGCCCCGCCATCGCCACAGTGCTGCCCACTTACGCGGGGCGCTGCGTCTTGCTGGACAGCGGCGCCACCGTCGATAGCACCCCGCGCCACCTGCTTGATTTCGCGCTGATGGGGCAAATCTACGCCGCACAAGTGCTGGAAATCCCTAACCCGCGCGTGGGGCTGCTCAACATCGGCGAGGAAGCCACCAAAGGCAACAGCGTCACGAAGGAAGCCTACCAACTGCTCAAAAGCCAACTCAAAGACGAATTCGTGGGCAATGTAGAGGGCAAGAGCTTTTTTGAGGGCATCGCCGATGTGGTGGTGTGCGACGGCTTCGTGGGCAATGTCTTTCTCAAGACCAGCGAAGGCGTGGCGGAAATCGTAATGAAAGTGGTCAAAGAGGAGCTGATGCGCAATCCGCTCAACCGCGTGCCGCTGGCGTTGTTGCGCCCAGCGTTTGGGCGTATCCGGCGCCGCTTAGACTATCGCGAGTGGGGAGGTGCGCCCCTGCTGGGCGTGGATGGGGTGTGCATCATCGGGCACGGACGCTCCGACCGCTATGCCGTGCGCCAAGCAATCGCCGTCGCCGCCCAAGCAGTGGCAAACCGGCTCGTGCCTACTTTGCGCCACGCACTCACTCTGCTCCATCAAGAGAAGGAGGGCTAAGTGCGCATCACCGTGCTGGGCTGTGGCACCTCAATGGGCGTGCCGCAACTGGGCTGTCGGTGCGCTGTGTGTACCTCCACGGACCCGCGCAACCATCGCACGCGCCCCAGCATCCACATCCAGCACGGCGAGACCCAAATCTTGATTGATGCCCCGCCCGAACTACGCTTGCAGCTGCTGCGCACAGGCTTAGACCAACACTTAGACGCCGTGCTGATCACCCACACCCACGCCGACCATATCATGGGGCTGGATGACATTCGCGGGTTCACAATCTACACAGGGCGCACCGTACCCGTTTACGCGGAAGCCAGCGCGTTAGACGACCTCAAGCGCGTGTTCCGATATATTTTCTTCCCCTACCCTCCTGGCGTCAGCATCCCACAGATTGAGTTTCGCGAAATCACGGGCGTGCTCGAGATTGGCACGCTAACGATTGAGCCGTTGCGCGTGTTCCATGGCGAGATGCCGATCTTGGCGTTTCGCATCGGCGATTTCGCCTATGTAACCGATGTCAGCTACATTCCGCCTGACACCTGGGAGCGACTGCAAGGGCTAAAACTGCTCATCTTGGACGCGCTGCGTCGCGAACCCCACCCCACGCACTTTCATTTAGCGAAGGCAATCGAGGTCGCCACTGAACTCAAGCCTGCGCGCACGCTGTTTACCCACCTTACCCACGACTTAGACTACGAAACCACCAACGCCGAGCTGCCCGAAGGTATGGAACTCGCCTACGATGGACAGGTGGTCGAGTTAGAGTAGGTACAATCATCGCTGATGATTATCGACATCAGCGTTGCGCTGCGTCAGCCAATGCCGACCTATCCGGGCGACCCGCCGTTTGAGTTAACGCCCGTTGCGCGGATTGCCGACGGCGCGCTCGCCAACGGCTCCGCATTGCGCCTGGGCACGCACACAGGCACGCACATCGACGCACCATGGCACTTTCACGAAGGAGGCAAGCGTGTACACGAGATTCCGCTTGCGCGCCTTATCGGCTATGCGTGGGTGGCAGACCTGCGAGGCTATCCACAGATTACCGCAGAGGTATTAGCGAGTGCCAACATTCCGCCCACGACCACGCGCTTGCTTCTCAGAACCGATAACAGCGCGCGTTGGGCAACTGCCACAGACTTTGACGCGAACTACGTTGCGCTCACGCCTGACGCCGCGGAGTGGATTGTGCGCCACGCCATTGATGTGGTGGGCGTGGATTACCTTTCTATTGAGCGGTACGGTGTGCCTGAGCCGAAGGTACACCAGATTTTGTGCGGCGCAGGCAAGGTGATTATTGAGGGGCTGAACTTAGACGGCGTAGAGGCAGGCGCTTATGAGCTGATTTGTATGCCGCTGCTGATTGAGGGTGCCGATGGTGCGCCCGCGCGCGTGGCGCTGCGCACGCTGGGATAAATACGCCGGGAAAAGCCGACTCCCGCGTTGGCTCACGCTTGCTTAATCACCTCGCCTTCAATCAGTTGCTCGCCTTCAAACAGCCCCATGGGCGCCATAAGTTCATACGCTTCGCGGCTGAACCTAAAGCGTGGTGGCTGTTCCGTGCGCTGGTTCGGCGCAGTAATCTGCGCCATCGCGCGCTCACCAGCAAATAAGCTACCTGAAGCTGAGATTGCGCTTAGCCCAGTGCGCGGCGCACGGCTTCCGCAACGGGCGTCAGCGCTGCTTCCACCAGCTCCAGCGTTTCAGCTTCCGCCATAATGCGGATGGCGTTTTCGGTACCCGAGGCGCGCACATTGAGCCGCCCGCGCGTGCCCAATAGTTGCTCGGCTGCGCGAATCTGCGCTTGGATGTCGGGATGGGTTTGCCAAGCGTGTTTGTCGCGCACGGGGATGGTGATCAGTTTTTGCGGGTACGGCTCAAACGGGTGGGCGATCTCAGAGAAGGGCTTTTGGTAGTGTAGGTACAGGTTCAGCACTTCGAGGGTGGTGATAAGCCCGTCGCCTGTAGTGGCGCGTTCGCGGAAGATGATATGCCCCGATTGCTCGCCGCCGATGAGCGCGCCGTTGTAGCGCATCGCTTCTGCCACATAGCGGTCGCCCACTTTGGTGCGGTGTAGCTGAATGCCTTCGGCTTCCAAGCGGCGTTGCATGCCGAGGTTGCTCATCTCGGTGGCGACCACAACGGGCGGATTGAGCGTTTGCTGGTGATGGCGTGTGAGTGCCCAGAGGGTCATAATCGCGTCGCCGTCGACGGGGTCGCCCTGTTCGTCGCAGAACAAGGCGCGGTCGGCATCGCCGTCATATGCCACGCCGAGATCGGCGTTGGTTTCCAGCACTGCGCGTTGTAGGGTTGTGAGGTGTGTGGAACCGCAGTCGCGATTGATGTTATCGCCGTCGGGTTCGGCGTGGAACGTGCTCACTTTCGCGCCGAGTTCGTGCAGCAGGGCAGGGGCGTATGCGCTGGCAGCCCCGTTGGCACAGTCAACGACGATATGAACACCGCGCAGCGGCTCGCGCTCGCCCGTCAACTCGCGCATCAGGTGCAGCAAAAATAGCAAATATTGCTCGCTCTCGCGGGGGTCGTAGTGCCAACGCCCGATTCGTTCGGGCGGAGGGTATGGAAACGGCTCAGGCGCGCCCAAGAGGCGGGCTTCGATGTGCGCTTCGTACTCGTCGGGGAACTTGTAGCCGTCGCCCCCGATGAGTTTGATGCCGTTATCGTGGGCAGGGTTGTGGGAAGCGGAGATGACGATGCCCAAATCGTAGTGCCCTTCACGCGTGAGGTAGGCGATGGCGGGAGTGGGCACCACGCCTGCGGAAGTGACTTGCACCCCCAAAGCGCACAAGCCGCTGGTGAGCGCGGCTTCCAGCATTGCGCCGCTGCGGCGCGGGTCGCGCCCAATCAGCACGCGCGGGGGATGGTGCGGAACGGTCTCCAACAGTTGTTGTGCAATCGCGCGCCCCAAGCGAAGCGCAAAGTCGGGCGTGAGCAGATCGTTCGCCACGCCACGAACACCGTCGGTTCCGAAGTAGTGTCGCATCGTTGGTAGGCGGATGTTGGTAATCGTCGGCGAGGACGCCGACGCGCCGATGTTTCGTCGGTGAGGACACCGATGGGCGTAGCGCCAGCGTCTCGCTGATGCATCTTCGGTGCAACGCCGACGCTACACTTTTGGTGCAGCAACATTCGCATGGTCATACGCTGAGCGATGGCAAGAATGCCATCGCATCCGCGTGCTGTTGTAACGCTACGCCTTAGACTTGCACATCAATACTTTGCGAGGGCTCGGAGGGACGGCGTGCCACGATTACGCGGCTGGGGCGCAACACGCGCTCGCCCATGCGATAGCCGCGCTCGACCTCGTCAATCACGATGCCGTCTTCGTAGTCGGTGGTTTCCACGCGCTGGATTGCCTCGTGGAAGTTCGGGTCAAACGGTTGCCCAATGGCTTCAATCGGATGGATATCGTAGCGTGCCAGCAATGCTTTGATTTGGCGTTCGGTGATGCGCACGCCTTCCAGCAGTGGTTCCAGTTCGCGGGTCGCTTCCGCAGCCTGCAAGGCGCGCTCAAAGTTGTCCAAAATCGGCAGCAGTTCCTCCATCAGGGCTTCCAGCAGCAGCCCGCGCTGGCGTTCCATCTCCTCTTGTTGGCGGCGACGGTAGTTTTGAAAATCCGCCAGCGCGCGCAAGTAAAGGTTTCTCTGCTCCTCGTACGCCTGCTCCAGCTCGCTCACACGCGCCTGCAGCTGCTCCACGCTGATCTCGGCTGCGGGCGTCTCCTGGGTAGTCGCCTGTGCTTGAGCCTCTGGCATTTCAGGTGTCGTGGTTGTCGGCTCCATGGCGCTGCTCACCTCCTTGCGTGCGTTGCCATGTGTGACAACGCGTTCGAATTGAGAGTATACCCCTTTTGGCAAGCAAACGGTGGCTTTTGGGTGGCGGGGCGCAAGGGGGCTTGCGCGGTCAGGTATCCTCATGTGTATGAAGCGTTGGGTTTGGCTGTTGGCGGCATGGCTCGTGCTAATGAGCGTGTGGGCGCAAGAGGCGCCGCGCATCCAAGCGGGCGACTCGCTGCGCATCACGGTAGAGGGCGACGAGTCGCTTTCGCGCGTGTATGTGGTTGACTCTGAAGGCGCGATTCGCATGCCGCTGATTGGGCGCGTGGAAGCCGCAGGGCGCACACCCGACGAGTTGGCAGCGGAGATTGCCAAACGCCTGCGCGAAGGTGAGTTTTATCGCGAGCCGAAAGTGCGCGTGGAAATCGCGCAGCGGGCAGAGCCGAAGATAACTGTGCAGGGGGCCGTACGCCGCGCGGGCGAGTTTACTTTGCAATCGGGTTGGCGATTGCGCGATGCGCTCGACGCCGCCCAACCCACCGACGCCGCCGACCTGAGCGCCATTCGCCTCGAACGCGCCAACGGCGAACGCTCGACCGTCAACTACCTTAAGTTCCTGCGCGAAAACGACGCGAACGAAAACCCTGTTCTACAACCAGGCGACAGGATTTTCGTGCCACTCCGAGCAGGTGGGCAAAGCGTTTTAGTGTTGGGGGCAGTGCGCAACCCTGGCGCCTACGACTACAGCGATGCCAAAACACTGATTCAAGCCATCGGCAGAGCGGGCGGCACCTTGCCAGAAGCGGATACCGCGCGTGTTCAACTACGCCGCGCAAACGCCCCTGAACCGCTCACGGTTGACCTCAACACCCTGCAAGCAGATATTGAGCTCCAACCCGGCGACCAGATTACCGTGCCGTTCCGCGCCGTGCGCCAGTTCATCGTGGTGCGGGGGGCGGTGAACCGTCCCGGATTGCTGAATTACACCGAGCGGATGACCCTCACCCAAGCGATTGAGGCAGCGGGTGGTCCGCGCCCAAACGCGATTTTAGAGCGCGTGACCATCTCGCGCCCTACCGAGCGCGGCAGAACCCAGCGCATCACGGTGAACTTGCTGGAGGTGGCGCAAGGCACACGCCCCGATGAGCCGCTGCTGCCCGGCGACACCATAGAAGTGCCCGAACCGCCTCGCCGCGCCTCCGCGGAAGAGCCTTTGCGCGTGCTGTGGCTAATCCTAAGCATCATCTATCTCCTCACGCGCCAGTAGGTCTATGCGCTACCGTGTGGTTGGCACGCCGCAGCCCCTGCCCACGCCTGTGGAAGACCCCCTCCACAAAGCGGCGTTTGCCTATCGCGTGCAGGGCATTTTGGAAAGCGAGCCGCGCACGCCCCTTGTGGAGGTACACGCACAACGCCAGAGCCTCTACCCCTACGCCGAGCGCGCATGCCACCTGCTGCTAAAGTGCTACATCCTTGCCCACACCAAGTTGGGCTTAGACCACTCGCTGCGCTACGACCGCCTGCTGCGCGTGTTCTTGATGACCGAAGGCAGAGCAGGCGCAGAGCAGCAACAAAATCTGATTTACCTCTACGATCTTAGCGAGCGCGTACCGCCGCACGAGTGGTTGCGTGAGCTGACCCACGAGTATGGGCACTGGATTATGCCGCCCATCAACTCGTATGTGGAACCAGAGGCGTGGGCAAACGGCGACTTGGGCGAGCGGTGGTTTACTTACTACTTAGTGCAGCAGGCACGCGCGGAAGGTGGCGAAGCGCCGTATCTGATGGGCGCGTCGCTAAGCACGCTGGATGCCTACTTGCGTCGCGCCGTGGAGCCACTGGTGGCTCGGATAGCGCGCGAGGGGCTAAACCTGCAGCGGTGGCGCTCGCGCCGCCGCGACGGCTACGAGGAGTACCTTGCGCTCGCGCTCTACATCGACCGCGTGTATGGCAGCGCGCGCCTCGGCAGAGCGATGCTGTGCGCGGGGGGCGTAGAACCCGACGACTTTTTGCGCGGAGCACGCGAAAGCCTTACCGAAGCCGAAACACTCCAAATACGCCTACCGTTTGCGGGCGCGTATCTGTTTTTACCCCACGGCATAAAGCGGTGGCAAGTGGTGCATCCGCGCGAGGCGGTGCTGACTCCCGACCCGAAACGCCCTGAATGGGCGCGCAGCAGCGTTGCCGAACTGGTTGCGCGCCCGCGCTAATTCCACGGCGTGGGCACGCGGTTGGGGTCTTCTATGCGGCGCGCCTCCACTTGCACGCCCTGCTCGCTCAACTCGCGCACATAGCCCTCGGCTTTGCGACGCGGCAGGTTGGTAAGCAACACTATCGGCACGCTTTCCAGCAACTTTTTGGCGTCGGTGCGCGTCAGGTCTAAAAACCGCGCCAACGCTTGTAGCGCCTGCTCCTCATGGCGACGATCAATGCCCAACAACACCAGTTCGTAAGGCGTGGGGTCGTCTTGGGGCAACGGCATATCGGCAGGTACTCGCCCTGTAGCACGAATAGGAAACTCGCGTTGACATTGCTCGCAGATAGCCGTAGTGGCTTTCACCGAGACCTGCTCCATCGAGCCGCAGTGGGGGCACTTGACGGCAATCACTTCCAGCACGCGCCCGTTCTCAATCGGCACGCGCCGCCCACAATGCTCGCAGGCAAAATCAGATTGTGGCGGTCCCGTAAGGATGTTCTCTTTATGGCAGAAGGGGCACTCTACTGGATAAGCAGGCACGCGCGTTGTTTTGTAAAACGACCACGCGGCGTACCCCCACGAACCGAGCCAAACCAACCCAAAGCCCCACGAGAAGGAGTAAAACATCCCGCCGTAGCGCCAGAAGAGGAAAGTGAGCACCAACGCCACCAACCCCACAATCCCGTAAATCACTGCCTGCGTGTACTCGCGTTCTATCGCCTCCGAACGCTTGATTGGTTCGTCCACGCTCTCGCCTCCTGTGGATGATTATGGCACATTTCGCGACCGATGCCGAGATTCCCTGCCGTCGGCTCAAGTAGACTGTTTAGGAAATCAGGGCGCGAGTTCTCAGGCAACACATCGTGCGCCTTTGAGCCGACGGTTGAGGCTGTTCCGATGTGAACGAGTCGACCTGCATCGGCTTGTGGGCGCCAGCGTTGACACCAGCGCTGCGCTTTAGCCAGCGTCCGGGGGGCTTGGCTCGCTCAGAAACGGCTTGAACCATATCCATTTGCTTGCAGTGCGATGCAACTGTGTGCTCCCTCTGCCCTGCGTTGACAGCTCCATGCGCAGTTGGCGTGGAGAGCACAAGGTAGGATGCTGCTTTCACTGCGACTCCAGCCACGCACGCAGCAAGTGTGGATTAATCCGCTGCCCCTGAGTCGCCAAGTAGCGGTTCGTGGTGAGCACTCCCACAAGGTAGAGGTCACTGCCCATTTTCACGACTACCTTAGGGGGATCCGTCGCGTACTTGTTGAATGCCGAAGTTGAGCTATACTGACTACCATACTTGCTGTATGGGTTGAAAAGCCCGTTGTGCTTATAGGGGCTGCCCGCGTCATACTTATTGCCGAGCGCATTGGGACCGTTGCGAGCTATTCTGCCGAGATTTTCGCCGTCTGCGCCGATCACATATGCTCCAAGCCGCTCCAGTTCCTCAAAGTCCCGAAACAGGGCGCGTTGCCTTGCCTCGATGTCTGGCACGAGAAGCTGGTGGGTTGCAAATCCTGCCCCGAACACCAAAGCAATCACAGCCACTCCGAGCCATCGGTTGCGCATGGTTTTGCCTCCAGCGATTTTGGCACCACAAGGTGCTGCTCGGAATTTACCACATACGCCAACGCTTAGCACAAGCGGTAGGAATTCCGCTTTTGAACGCGAACAGTAACGGTTGCTATGCCAGTGAAAGTTGGAGTGCAGCTGTACTCGGTACGCGAGGATTGCAAACGCGACCTGCCAGGCACTTTGGCAGCGATTGCGAAGATGGGCTACGCAGGGGTGGAGTTTGCGGGCTACCACGGCTACGACGCTGCTACCCTGCGCAAAATGCTTGATGACAACGGTTTGGAGTGCTGTGGTACGCATATTGGCTTAGACGCGCTGTTGGGCGATAACTTAGAACGCACCCTGGAGTTCCACGCCACGCTGAAGTGTCCCTACTTGATTGTGCCGGGCTTGCCTCCTGAGCGCACTGCGTCGCGCGAGGCGTGGCTTCAGACCGCTGAGCTGTTCAACGAAATCGCGGAGCGCATTCAACCACACGGCTTCCGCACAGGCTACCACAACCATACGATTGAGTTCCAACCGCTGGAGGATGGCACGCTGCCGTGGGATCTGTTTTTCAGCCACACGCGCCCCGAAGTGATTATGCAAATCGACACGGGCAACGCACTGCACGGCGGGGCACACGCCGCACCGTTTGTGCGTCGCTATGCAGGGCGCGCAATTACCGTCCACTGCAAGGAATATTCAAGCACGAACCCCAGTGCGGTCATTGGCGAAGGTGAGGTGCAGTGGGCAGACTTTTTTGAGGCGTGTGAAACCGTTGGCGGCACGGAGTGGTACATCGTGGAGCAAGAGACCTACGCCCACCCGCCGCTGGAAACCATCCGCCTCTGCTTAGAGGCGATGCGCCGCATGGGCAAGTTGTAAAGAAAGCGTTTTTTAGTGCCACTCTGCCCACGCTTTGTAGGCAATATAGGGTAGCTTGGGCAAGTAGTAGCCGCCCAAGCCCAAAAGCGCGCGGATGGGCGAAGGGCGCAGCGTCCGCGGCGCGACTTGCTGCCAATATCCGGTGCGGTAGGCGTTGTCCAGCGCCGCGTAGGTGCCTGCAAGTCCCACACGCGCCACTGATTCGGCAAGCGTATCGGCAACCGTGCGCTGCAGGAGTTCCTCTGGCAAGTCAACGAGTGTGCGTAGTTCGGCATACAGCCGTTGCAGCTCGGGCGTGTAGCCCGCGTGCGCCGCTTGTTCGCGCAATCGGGCGTACCGTTCCAAGTCCACCGGCATGCGCTCAGGCAGCGACACGATGGTGGCTACCGCCCGCAATAGCCAGCGGAGGCGTTCCAAGTCCCAAATTGGGTCAAGGGCGCGGATTTCAATCGTGCCCAGCCGTCGCGAAAGGATTAGGTCTTGGAAGCGATAGTAGGGGTCGGGGCGCAACGCACCGATGGCGAACGAGTGCGCGATCCGATACGACTGTCCAAAGCGGCGCCCTCCTGCATAGGGGCTACTCGCCGAGAGCAGCAGTAGCACGGGCAAAAAGTACGCGAGGTTGGCATAGACGATTGGGCGTCGCTCAGGTGCAACGCCGATGTGAAGGTGTAGCCCGCCCGTATTTGTGGGCGATGCGAGGTCAAACAGATGCCCCACAGGCACAAGGTAGGCTTCGCCAGCGGCGGCGGCCAGATCGGCGCGGCGTACCTGCAGGTCCTCCAACAGCGCGTCGATGGTGGCGTGGGGGCGTGTGGCGATTTCCACACTGCTCATAAGGCACTGGCGCACTTCTGCCCCCCGCGCAAAGTTGGTTGCTGAGTGAGTGTAGTAATAGCGTGGATTGCGCCAGAGGAGTTTCGCCATTACATACAGCGCGCCAAGCGTGGGGCGCGTCGGCTCGGTGATGAACAGCTCCTCCTCCAACCCGAAAGTCGCCACTGCAGGCGAGGCGACAATCGCTTGTGCCGATACGGCTTTCGAAGCGTGTGGCACAAGTGATAGGATACCTGCTGAAGCGCACGCGCCGCAGGGTTCGTGCAAGGTGCTCAGTAGCCCGCTGCGTGCCCTTCTGCGCGCGGGTCGGAGCCGGCGCAATAGGTATTGCCCAGTTTTTGGATGAGCTGCACGGCGCTAGGGTGCGTGCCCAGCGGTGTGGTGCGAGGGTTGTGCCCGCGCTGGCGTAAGGCTTCCAGCAGCTCCGCGTTTGGGTCGTCGGTCTCCACTGTAAGCACGCCTTCCGACGGCTCTGTGCTGGAGGTGGGTTGCCAAGCCCAACGCGGCTGCTCGATCGCCCGCTGGGGGTCTAACTCAAAATCAATCAGCTGGCTGATCACTTGCAAGTTCGTTTGCACTTGGATGTCGCCTCCGGGTGTGCCGCCCACATAGGCAAGTTCGTCACCGCGCGTGATCACATAGGCGTTGAGCGTGTGGATTGGGCGTTTGCCCGGCGCAAGGTGGTTTGGGCTGTTCGGGTTCAGCGAGAAGCCCCGCATGCGGTTGTTGAGCAAGATGCCTGTGCCCTCCACCACCACGCCACTACCAAAGGGGTGATAGATGCTTTGGATGAACGAGATGGCGTTGCCCTCTTTGTCGGCGATGCAGAAGTAGGTGGTGTTCGTATCGCGCAGTTGACCGGGCGCATAAAGCGGCTTCGCCCGCTCGGTGGATAGCGCGGCGCGTCGCTCGCGGATGTAGGTGGGATCCAGCAGCGCTTCGGCACGCGGGGGCACCATGCGGGGGTCGCCCAAGTATGCCCAGCGGTCGGCATAGGCGCATTTGATGGCTTCGATCATTAAATGCGTGCGCTGGGCAAGTTCCATACGGCGCAGGTCAAAACCGTCTAGCAAGGCGAGCGCCTCCAACAAGATAATGCCTTGCGACACGGGGGGCTGTCCGTGCACAGTGTGGCGGCGATAGCGCACGCGCAGTGGGGGGAGCAGTTCGCTCTCATGGCGCGCGAGGTCATCCGCCTCGAACCAGCCCCCATGCTGACGGCAAAACGCGACGATGCGCCGCGCAATTTCGCCCCTGTAGAACGCATCCCGCCCACCTGCGGCGATTGCCTTCAGGGTGCGTGCGGTGTCTAAACAGCGCACAATTTCGCCTGCCCGCGGGGCGCGCTCTTGCCCCAGCAAGCCCTGCAGCACGGGGCGCAGGGCACTGGAGCGTGCGGCGTTACTCCAAATCTGTGCTTTGCGCGCGCTGATGGGATAGCCCTGCTCGGCATATTCAATCGCGGGCTCCAGCAAGCGAGCAAATGGCATCTTGCCATACAGCGTGTGCAAGCGGAACCACGCATCTACTAAGCCGGGCACGGTGGCAGCAGTGATGCCGCGCACAGGGATGCCGTTACGAAACCGCTCAGGCGTGGCGACCTGTGGGGCAGCCCCTGAGCCGTTGAGCGCGAGCGTCTGGCGTTTGGCAGCGTCGTACAGCACCACGAACGCATCGCCCCCTAAATGGCTCGCCCAAGGCTCCACCACGCACAACACGGCGGAGGTGGCGATGGCGGCATCTACGAAGCTGCCACCGCTGCGCAAAATAGAGAGACCTGCGCTGACCGCCAACGGCTGCGAACTGGCAACGACGCCGTTTGTTGCGTAAACCGCACTACGCGAGAGCATCGGCTTTGAGTTCGGCAAGGGCTGCGGGTTTCCTACTTAGGGCGAGTCGGGGCTACTTGGCTCGCCCGCTGGCTCCACTTGGATGGTGACTTTCGCCTGCACAGCTCTGCCCTCGCTGTCGTAGGCAGTGAGTGTGTAGGTAGTAGTGGTCGCAGGTTGCACCGTTAGTTCGCCCTCGTCTGGGTTGATGCGCCCGATGCGTTGGTCAATCTCCGCACGCACCGCGTTCAGCAGTTGCCAGCGCAAGGTAGCGCTCTCGCCCGCACGAATTCGCTCAGGTTGCGCGGTGAAGCTCAGCACCTGTGCTAGCGAGGGGTCAATCACCTCCACCGTAATCTTTTTGCTGACGGTTTTACCTGCGGCGTTGCGAGCAATCAGTTCATATTCAGTTGTGCGCGAGGGGCGGTGCTCAAAGCCGGGCATGGCAGGGTCTAACTTCTGCCCGCCGGGCGGAGTGAGGATAAGCTCGGTGGCGTTGCGCACCTCCCAGCGCAGTAGTACCGATTCCCCGCGCTTAATTTGCGGCGGCTCTGCATAAAAGCGCACGATCTCTGGCGCGGGCGGCTCTGGGGCGTCTTGCACAATCACCACCACCTCACGCATCTGCTCGCCGTAGCGGTTGCGGGCAATCAGACGGTAGGTGGTGGTTGTTTGTGGTTGCACTTGCACCGAGCGCACGCGGTTCGGGTCAAAGCTGCCCAACGCAGGCTCAATGCGCACTTCATCGGCGTGGCGTACGCTCCAGCGCAGTTCCACTGTTTCGCCTACTGTGATTTGCGTGGGTTGCGCCTCAAACGACTCAATCTCTACCGGCAAAGGGCGCGTATAGCGCCACAGGGCGATTAGCAGCGCCAGCACCACGAGAAAGCCCAACATAAGCGGGCTAACGAGACCGCGTCGCTCCAGCTGCGCTTGAGCGGAGGTAGAGCGTAGGGGGTCTTCCATGCTGCGGGCGGTGGCAGTGAAGCTGTACAACGCGGGGTTTGCCAGGATTGGCAAGCGACGCGGCTGGGCATGCACAAGCACTTGCTGCGTCTCGCCTGGCGCCAGCAGCACGCGCTCACGCTCCAGTTCAAACACCAGTTCGTCCTCAGGGTCGGATACATGGAGCTGCACGGTTTGCTCCGTGTTGCCGTAGTTGGCAAGGGTCAACTCGTAGGGGGCACGCTTGCGCAAGGGCGAGGCGAAGTTGCGACGGGGGCTAATCTCCAGCGTGAGCATGCTGTAGGGGCGGATGACCAAGTTCGCCTGCGCCACGCCTGAACCGCCGTTTTCTAACGAGCGCGCGCGTACCAGCAGTGGGTAAACGCCTGCGCGGCTCTCCGCGCTGCGCGGCGGGCGGATCAAAATCCGCTCCTGCACTTCCTCGCCCGGTGCCAGCGTGAACGATGGAATGGGAATCGCACACCATTCCGCGTCAACGCCTTCCACCTCCAACGCCACTTGGTCTGTTGTCTCGCCTTCGTTTCGTATTGTAGCTACCAGTTGGGCAGAGCCACCCGGCTCTACTTGCACCTCGTCCTGCCCCAATCGTATGCGGATTGCCATCGGCGAAATTGTACCTTGCGCCGCGAGTATTGCTTTGCGAAGCAGGCACGGTTGCCGCCCCTGTTTCTACTTTCTCGAGATTCCTCGCCTTCGGGTCGGAATGGCGGGGTTAGCTACAGTTTTTTCACCACGAGCGCAGCGGCTGACAAGGGTACGGGGTACTGCCTTAACTACCAAAGCTGCTGCCTGCTTCTCTCCGCACCCCTTCTGTAAGGTTTCCTCTACGCAGTGGGGGGAACCGCTTAGAGTTCGGTTCCCCTTGCGTGCGGGGGGAACCTAAGGAGGGGGGCAGAATTGAAAAATGGGCTTATATCACCTCTGCCTTTTTGAGTTTGCCCTCGTAGACAGGCTCTGCGAAGGCGAAGGAACGGCGCACTTCGCTGATTTTGACCTTTGTGATGGGCTGGGTGGGCGGTTCGTTTTCCCACAGGATGAGGTAGCCGTCGTGCGTGAACGCCACTTTCTGCTCGTCGTTGATAGCGGAAGGCACCAGTTGGCACTCCACCACTTGGAGTAGCTTGTAGGGTAGGTATTGGCGTTTGAAGGTTTCCAACGCGCCTCCTTGAATGCGATATTCGTCGATAGGTAGTTCAGGGCGGGCGCGCGCAAACAGCCCCACTTCCAGATGGTGCTCTAGCATGTCGATGTTCACGCCATCCTCGCCCACGAGGTATTCCACCACGCTGGGGTGCGCCTCAATCAGGTAGGCTTCCACTTGCTCTTTGCGAGCGCGCGATTCTAAGTCGCGTTCAATCCACAGGCTCACGGTTTCGGGCGAGGGGATGCGCCCGCGTCCGTGACAGGTGGGGCATGGGCGGGTGAGGCTTTCTGTGACGGATTCGCCCGTGCGTTTGCGCGTGAGTTCCACCAGCCCCAGCGAGCTGATGCGCCCGATACGAAACCGTGCGCGGTCGCGCTTGAGCGTGCGTTGCAACGCTTGCATCACCTGCCGATGGTCGCTCTTGCGCGCCATGTCAATAAAGTCAATCACGATAATGCCCCCGATGTCGCGCAGGCGCAGTTGGCGACACACCTCCTCTACTGCTTCCAGATTCGTTTTGAGGATGGTTTCCGCCAGCGAGGTTTTGCCCGTGAACTTGCCCGTGTTCACATCAATAGCAGTGAACGCTTCCGTTTCGTCAATGGTGATATAGCCCCCCGACTTAAGCCAGACCTTGCGCCGCATTAGGCGTTCCATCTCTTTTTCAATATTGAAATGCTCGAACATCGGGGTGGGCTTGTCGTAGAGCATTACGCGATTGCGCAGGTTGGGGGCGATAACGCGCAGTACTTCGTGCACTTTTTCGTACTCTTCGGGGTCGTCAATCCAGAGGCGTTCCACTTCGGAGGAGAACACATCGCGCAGCACGCGATAAAGCAAGCTGGCGTCGCGGTGCACCAGCGCGGGAGCTTGCGCTTGGGCGATCTGTCCACGAATTTGCTGCCACAGTTGGGTAAGGTATTCGATATCTTGGGCGATTTCTCGCTCGGTCTTACCTTCGGATTCGGTGCGCAGAATCAGTCCAAAGCCCGGCGGGTGGAGTTTGTGTCCGATTTGGCGGAGGCGTTCGCGTTCGGCGCGGTCTTCGATTTTGCGCGAGACGCCTAGCGCATTCGCGTCGGGCATCAGCACCACATAGCGTCCAGGCAGGGTGATGCGGGTTGTGACGCGTGCGCCCTTGGTGCCACGCGGAGCTTTGACAACTTGAACCAAAATTTCCTGCCCAATTTTGAGCAGTTCGCTGATATTGCGCTTACGCAGTTCGGAGCGTTTGACGGGTTGTTGTGGTTCTTCGGCGTCAATCGCTTCGGGCAAGATATCACCCACATAGAGGAAGGCGTTGCGCTCCAGCCCGATGTTGACAAAGGCAGCGTCCATGCCGGGCAACACATTTTGTACCACGCCTTTGTAGATATTGCCCACCACGCGCTCGCCCCGCTCGAAGCGCACTTCCATCAGCTGCCCGTTTTCCAACACGGCGATTCGCGTCTCACGGGCGGAGACATTCACCAAAATCTCGCGCACGATTTTCTCGTTTGCGATAGCACACCTCCTACCAAGGTTTGTAGGTTGCTTATGAGTGTACCTCAGGCGAGGGTTTCGAAGTTTTGCAGGGTTCCATCCAGCGCAAGCAGCACGCCCAACGCTCGCGCGCGTTCAATCGCCTCGGGGGTCGCGCTCCTGCCCGTCGCCGCGCCGGAGGCATCCACGCCCGCTCGGCGTAGGATGGCAGCGCACGCATGTGTTCGCTCCCTCTCGTCTGTCCCCACGCCCCACGACACTTCAACTACCAACCGCACGTCACGCCCTGACGCGATTTGCTTAGCTTCGCGCGCTTCTTGTTTGGCTTTGTGCGCCCCTTCTCGGACCTCTTCTGCAACTTGCTCTACACGGGTAAGACGCGCACTACGGTCTTCAGCTAACGCTTCCAAGCGCGCCAAGCGTGCACTGTGGTCCTCGCCCAAAGCTTCCAAACGCGCCAAGCGCACACTATGGTCTTTCGCCAGCTCTTCGACTTGTGCAAGGCGCATGCCTTGTTCTCCTGCCAGCGTCTCAAGATGCGCGATGCGTTTGCCGTGTTCCACCTGCGTGAGCAAGATCTGCACGACAAGAGTTTTGAGTTCGTCGAGCTGCTGCGGCACATTTAGCAACTCCGCCATCTCCAACGCCTCAATAAGCGGGCGGCGCAGGCGGAGGTACTGCTTGAGTTCCTCTATCAGCCGCAGGAGGATCAGCTCCTCGTCTTGGAAGAGCACTTCCATTGCTGGAAGGATTATACCCTCAAGCGGGGAAGCTGGCTTGGAGAGCGTCCCCAAAAGGACGGCTCACGCCGCCTCTGCGCAAACGCGACCGAACTGCGTCGGCTTGCAGTCGTACAGGGACGCCGACGCTACGCTTTAGCCCGTGCAGGTGAGCTCGAGTTGCATACTCGGCACAGGCTGTGGTACAGTTGGCGCACCGTGTATTGCCCTACACGGCTTATTGAAATGGAGGGTATAGCCATAAAGCGCTTCTGTGCAACCTTGGGTATGTTCTTGGCGCTGGGTACGCTGACACTCCATGCGCAAATCTGGACTTTCGGCGCGACACTGACAGGAGCTGAAGTGGTGCCTCCCACCGATAGCACAGTGCTGGGTCGAGTCTTTGGCGACTACGATCAGCAAACCAAAGTGTTGACGATCTATCTTTATGCCACAGGCTTCGACAGCGACATCTTGTTTGCGAATGTGCACTACGGGGCGCGAGGCACGAATGGTCCGAACCGCTTCTTCCTTGGTGACGCGAACCGCAACGACCTTGATCCCGACCCGCGCTCGTGGCTTTCTATCAACACGCGTGTGTTGAGCGCTTCCGAAGAGCAGGAGTTCCTCGCCGGGATGTGGTATGTGGACATTCACACGCAGCGCTACCCCTTCGGCGAAATCCGTGCCCAGATTGAGCCTGTGCCTGAGCCTGCGTCGCTAGCGGCACTGAGCGTGGGCTTGGCGGGTCTGGCGTTGCGTCGGCGCCGCCGCTAAAAGTATCGCCAAACCAACGGTGCGATGGCAGAAATGCCACTGCACCGTTGGTTTTTTCTAGGGGGCGGGCTAAAAGTCCGCCCCTTATGGCTTTGGGGTTAGCCTTCGGTTTTCGGTTCCGTGCTTTGTGCGGCGTCCACTTGGCTTTGCATGCGCACGGCACCGATGCGTTGGGCAATCGCCATCAGTTGCTGAGCGACTTCGCCGAGTTTACCGCTGCCGTCGCCCAGTGCTTGCAGCCCCGACAGCGCGCCGTCGATAGCCATGCCCAGCCCCAAGCCTTTGGCGTACTGTTCGGTCATGCGCGCCAGCGTTTCGGGGTCGCCAAAGATGTTCATGGTGCCGCGGCTCATGAACTCGCCGATAGAGCGGGCGAGTTCCACTTGCACATCGCGCTGTGCCTCGATGCGGAGTTTTTCGATTTCGAACTTGAGCGCGGCTTCGCTGTAGGTTTGGCGGTACTCTAGGGCTTGGCGTTCCACTTCCACGCGGGCGCGTTCCACTTCCACCTGTTCGCGGGCGATGTTGACATCGACCATTTTGAGCGCGGTTTCGCCCTGCGCTTCCAGCTCGCGGGCTTTGGCTTCGGCTTGGGCGCGCGTGAGGATTGCCTGCGCTTCCAGCTCTGCCGCTTGTTTTTGCGCTTCGGCTTTTTTCACCTCCGCGAACGCCGCCACCTGCACATCGGTTTCGCGCTTGATGCGCTCCTGCTCGATTTGTTGCTTGGCAGCAATGAGTTTGGCTTGCGCCTCGCGCTCGGCAGCTGCCAGTTGTTCGACGGTGATGATTTGCTGTTTGGCGCGTTCGCGCTCGGCTTGCGCCTCCAAGGCTTGCTTTTCGGCTTCGGCACGCTGGCGCTCGGCTTCTGCGATAGCGATTTCCTTCTCGCGCTGCGCCAATTCCACCGCTTTCTCGCGGTCGATGTCCGTTTTCTGGAGTTCCTGTTGTTTGAGCAGCAACAGACGGTCGCGCTCGATGGCGGCTACGCGCACCGCCTGCTCTTGCTGGATCTGCGCCTCTTGCACTTGCCGCTCTTGCTCGATGCGGTAGATGTCTGCCTCGCGCTTCTTTTCGGCTTGAATTTTGGCGACTTCGGCTTGCTGGGCGGCTTCAGCTTCAGCACGCTGGCGCTCTAACTCCAGAATTTCCTTCTGGGTTTCCACATTCTTGAGGGTGATTTCGCGCCGTGCCTCCTGTTCGATGCGGTTGCGCTCTACCAGCGCGGCTTGGGTAATCTCGGTGATTTTACGCTTGCCTTGGGCATCGAAGATGTTGTTATCTGACAGTAGCTCCTGCGAGGTCTGGTCTAAGCGCGAGATGGTGACTGACTCCAGCGTTAGCCCGTTTTGTTCTAGGTCGGCGCGCACCAGCTGTTGCACGCTGCTGGCGAAGGCATCGCGCTGGGCGTGGATCTCCACCAAGTCTTTGGTGGCAGCCACGCTGCGCAGTGCCGAGACGAGCTTTTCAAACACCAGCTGCGACACCGATTGCGCATTGACAGATTTGTCGCCCAGCGAGCGTGCAGCATTCAAAATCGCGTCCACCTCCGGTTGCACTTTGATGTAGAATTCGGCTTTCACATCCACGCGCAGGTTGTCGCGGGTTATCAGTGCGTCGGGTCCTTTACGCTCCACTTCAAGTTTCATCGTCTCCAGCGACACGGGCACCAGCGTATGCAGATACGGAAACACCAGTGCTCCGCTATCTAGCACCACGCGCCGTCCTCCAAAGCCCGTGCGCACATACGCCATGTTGGCAGATGGGCGCACATAGAACTTGGAAATCATCAGGAAGATGAACCCGATGAGCAGCAGGAGTAGCCCGATGGCAGCGGAGATGGTTTGCTGGATGGGTCCCCAGCCCGCGAAAAAGCTGCCACCGAACCCTGCCAGCAGCATCAGCGCCAAGCCGATGAGGATGAACCAAGTGTGCATTCTTATGCCTCCTTACTGTCCCCCGATACGTTGTGTTTGCTGCGCTGAGGATTGTACCTCAGGCGTTTCGTCCTCGTGCAATTCCAGTGGATTGCGCTCGACCCAGTAGAGGTGGGTTTGCTCGTCGTAGCGCACTACGAGGATAGGGGTGTCGGCAGGAATGGTGGGTTCACCAGGCGCGGTTCGGCACACGATGCGGTGCAGGTTGCCGTAGGGGTCTCGCACGTGGGCGACGCCCCCTTCAGCAGTGATTTCGTAGACCGCACGCCCCGTGGCGCCGATGAGCCCATATTTGTCCACAATCGGGGTGGCTTCGTGACGCAGAACGCGTCGCACAATTAGCCCTGCAGCGCGCCCTGTGAACGCCATCACCACCAGCGCAACCACCATTGAGAGGGGCGCATAAAGAGCAGGCAGCTTGAGCAGTGGTGCCAGCACCCCGTTGCTAATTAGCCCCGCCACACCCCATACCATCATCAGCAGCGGCAGCGCCATTGAAAGCGGCAGCCCCATGCCAATGCCGAACAGGTTGAGCAGCTTTAGCCACAATGGCTTGTCGACCTCGTGGTGCTCCGAGGTGGTGAAGGGCGTTTTAACGGGTGCGTGGGTATCGTGATCGGCGTCGAGCACAGCATCGGCTGCCGCACGATGCCCCCCCGCATCGTGGTGAGCGTCGGAATGCTCCGCTTCGGCGGTGTCGCTGTCTTCGGCGCCGTTCGTGAGGTCAATCAGCCCGGAGAGTGCCGAGCCCAGCAACAGTAGCCCTCCCACCGCCAACGGCAGCGCAAAGATGAAGTTCCACCATTCCAGCAGTGTATATAGTGACATCCCCGTCTCCCAGCTAATTATACTGCAAAAAGTGGCACAATTGCACCCTATCTGTGCTGACTCTGCTGATGCAAACCCCGTAGGAACTGTCGAAACCGACCGCTCACCAGGTACAATTCAACCGATGCGTGTGCTGGTGAGCGACTCGGTTGCGGAAGAAGGGCTAGCGGTGCTGCAACAGGCGATGGAAGTTGATTACCGCCCCAATTTGCCTCGGGAGACCCTGCTGGAGATTATCGGTGCGTATGACGCGTTGATGGTACGCTCCCAGACGCGCGTGGATGCGCCTGTGATTGAGGCGGGCACGCGCCTCAAGGTGATTGGGCGTGCGGGCGTGGGCGTGGATAACATTGATGTGGAGGCAGCTACGCGGCGCGGCATCGTAGTGGTCAACTCGCCTGAGGGCAACACGATTGCCGCTGCCGAACTGACGATGGCGCACCTGCTGGCGTTAGCGCGCCACATTCCGCAAGCCGATCGCTCCCTGCGCGCGGGCGAGTGGAAACGCACGCAGTTTGTAGGCGTGGAGCTGTCGCGCAAGACGCTGGGCATCATCGGCTTGGGCAAGATTGGGCGTGAGGTAGCCCGCCGCGCTCGCGCTTTCGGCATGCGCGTGCTGGCGTATGACCCCTATGTGTCAGAGACACAAATGCGCCAGATTGGCGCGGAGCCTGTCCCGCTGGAGACCCTGCTGCGCGAAAGTGATTTTATTAGTCTGCACGCGCCCCTCACTGCCGACACCCGCCACTTGCTCAATCGCAACACCCTTGCGCTCACCAAACCGGGGGTGCGCATCGTCAACTGCGCGCGTGGCGAACTGATTGACGCTGAGGCATTGGCCGAGTTTATCGAGTCGGGGCATGTGGCAGGTGCCGCGCTGGATGTGTTCCCCACCGAGCCACCGCCTCCCGATTTGAAGTTGTTGCATCAGCCCCAAAATGTGCTAACTCCTCACTTAGGAGCCTCCACTGTTGAGGCGCAAGTAAAAGTCGCCATTGATGTGGCGGAGCAGATTGTGGCGGTGCTGCAGGGCGGTGCGCCGCGCAGCCCAGTGAACTTGCCGCCCATCCCCGCTGAGCTGATGACGCGTGTGGAGCCTTATCTCAAGCTGGCGGAGCGCATGGGCATCCTGCACAGCCAGCTGGCTGACGCCCCCGTGGAGCGTGTGCAGGTAGTGTTCGCGGGCGAGTGGGGCGACCTGCCGTTTGACCTAATCGCCCGCGCGGCGTTAGCGGGGCTATTTCAGCGCACCACCGACACGCCCGTGAACCTTGTCAACGCCCCGCTGATTGCCCAGCAGCGCGGTGTGCAGCTGGAATGGAGTGTGCGCCCCGAGACCGAACTCTACCCCGACACGCTGACCGTCGCTGCGTACACCCCACGCGGTACGCACAAACTCACGGGCACGGTGTTTGGGCGCAGCGATCTGCGCATCACGCACATTGACGACCTATTCGTAGACATCCGCCCTGAGGGCATCCTGCTAATGACCGAGCACCAAGATCGCCCCGGCATTATTGGGCGCGTGGGCACCGTGTTGGGCAACTATCAAGTGAACATTGCAGGCATGCATGTGGGTCGCGAGGCGATGGGCGGGCGCGCCGTGATGATTCTGCAAGTGGACAATCCCATCCCGCCTGAAGCGTTTGCCCAAATCCAGCAGCTGGAGGGCGTAGGCAACGCGCGGATTGTGATGTTCGAACCAGCGAGTGGTTAGGCTATAAGGCCGCCTCGCCGCGCTCTTCAGTGCGCACGCGAATGGCGTCTTGGTAGGGCAGCACGAAAATCTTCCCGTCGTCGGGCTGCCCTGTAGCAGCGTGGCGTAACACGGTTTCAATGATCGGTTCTACCTGTTCATCGGGCACCACCATTTCCAGGCGCAAGCGGATGGGTAGCCGAATCAGCGTTTCTTCGCCCAGCCAGCTGGCCTCAGGCGGACTACTACCGCAGCCACGCACCTCACTGACCGTCATTCCCGTGATGCCCAACGCGCTCAGTGCGGTTTTGACCTCCTCCAGCTTGTGGGGGCGAATGATGCAGTCTACTTTTTTCATGCAGGATACGCCAGTGTGGGGCAGGTAGCCAGTTCGGGGCGTGTGTTGGGGTAGTCCAACACATAGTGCAAGCCACGGCTCTCTTTGCGGGCGAGGGCACTGTGGGTGATTAGCAGAGCACACGCAGCCAAGTTGCGCACCTCACACGATTCCACCGTGGGCGGTAAGGCACGATAGGCGGCTTCCACTTGCGCGGTCAACGACTCCAGTTCACAGCGCGCCTCTTGCAACCGCTGGGTGGTGCGCACGATGCCCACTTTCTTTTGCATCACTTTGCGGATTTGCAAACGGCTGGCGTCCCAGTTGTAGGCGTGGTCTGCCACTTGGGGGGCGGGGGTGACAGGGGGCAATGCGATAGTGATGCACGAGGGCTTCGGTTGGGGGGGCGGCTCCTCAAGGCGCGTGGTGGCGTGGAGAGCGGCGCGCTCGGCGAACACCAACGCCTCCAATAGCGAGTTGCTTGCCAAGCGGTTTGCTCCGTGCACGCCCGTGTAGGCAACCTCGCCGCAGGCGTAAAGGCGCGGAATGGTGGTGCGCCCGTCCAAGTCGGTCCACACGCCGCCGCAGGTGTAGTGCGCGGCGGGCACCACAGGAATCGGCTCGCGCGTGATGTCAATCCCGTACTGTAGGCAGGTTTGGTAAATCGTTGGAAAACGACGCTTGATGAACTCGGCATCTAAGTGCGTGATATCCAAGTAGACGTGCGGGTCGCCCGTTTTCTTGAGCTCGGCGTCAATCGCGCGGGCGACGATGTCGCGTGGGGCAAGCTCTGCACGGGGGTCATAGTCGGGCATAAAGCGGTAGCCATCAATTCGGCGCAGGATGCCGCCCTCGCCTCGCACCGCCTCGGAAATCAGAAACGAGGGGGCGTCGGTATGGTACAGTGTGGTGGGGTGGAACTGAATGAACTCCATGTTGGCAATCACTGCGCCCGCCCGCCATGCCATGCCGATTCCATCGCCGGTGGCAATTAGCGGATTGCTGGTGTGGAGGTACACCTGCCCACAGCCGCCCGTTGCCAGCAACACCGCTTTGGCGCGGATTTCGAACACATCGCCGGTGAGTGTGTCCAGCACCTGCACGCCCGTGCACACGCCATCTTCGAGGATGAGGTCTAATGCTTGATAGTGTTCCAGTATGGTAATGTGTGGGGTTTTTCGGGCGGCAATCAGCAGCGTGCGTTCAATTTCGTAGCCAGTGTGGTCGGCAGCGTGGATGATGCGGTTGCGCGAGTGTCCGCCCTCTCTGCCGAGCGCGAGGCTACCGTCGGGGTTGCGGTCAAACTGCGCACCGAGTTCGATTAGCCACTGCACCAGGCGTGGTCCGTTTTTGACCAACACTTCCACTGCCTCGCGGTCGCATAGTCCTGCGCCCGCGTTCAGCGTGTCTTGGAGGTGCAACTCCCACGAGTCGTCGCTGCCAATCGCCGCGGCGATGCCACCTTGCGCGTAGTTTGTGTTAGATTCGGAGCGTTGCTTTTTCGTCAGGATTGCCACCGAGCCGTGGGGGGCGGCATTGATCGCAAAGGTGAGTCCAGCGATTCCGCTGCCGAGCGCGAGGTAATCAAATTCCATCGTCGCCTCCTCGGGCAAGTAGCCCGTTGCTACACGCAGCCTCCTCTACGGCATGGTACGACAGCACCGCCAATTCCTGCAGCAGCGACACATTACGCACATGCACATGGGGCGGCACGCGTAGCAGGGTGGGCGCGAAGTTCAAAATGCCGGTAATGCCCGCTTCCACTAGCAGGTCGGCGACCTCTTGGGCGGCGTAGGCAGGCACAGCGATAATTCCCAGTCGCGCGCCAATTGCGGCGTTTACTTCCTTAACGCGGGCAATGTCCTCAATCACCAGCTCGCCAAACGGTCGCCCGATTTTGACATAGTTGTTGTCGAACACGGCAGCGATACGAAGCCGATGGGCTTTGAAGTTGGGGTAGTTTACCAGTGCGGCGCCGAGGTTGCCTGCGCCCACCAGCAGCACGGGCTGCTCACGGTCTAAGTGCAAGATGCGCTCAATGCATGCAATCAAGCCGGGCACAGAGTAGCCTACGCCTGGCTTACCGAACTCGCCGAAGTAAGAAAGGTCTTTGCGAAACTGTGCGGCGCTAATGCCTGAGTGCTGCTCGATTTCCTGTGAGGAAAGCGTTTCAATGCCTGCCTCGCGTGCTTCGATGAGCACACGTAGGTAGGTCGCCAGTCGTTCTAAGGTCGGGATGGGAACGCGCGTGCCTGTCATGGCGTTTCACGAAGCGAACGGGCGGGTGTGTGCCCGCCCGTGATAGGGTTTCTTTTACTGCACTTCTTCGATGAGGGCGAGCGCGTCTTCCAGTTCCAGCCCTTGATTGCGGCGCAGGTCCTCGATGCGCTCGCCGATCAGGCGCAGCTTGCGCAGGGCACGCAGCTCCAGCTGGCGCACGCGCTCGCGCGTGATTTTCAGCTCAGCGCCCACTTCTTCCAGTGTGCGCTGATGCCCGTCGTCCAGCCCAAAGCGCAGGCGCACCACATCGCGTTCGCGCGGCTGGAGCTTTTCCAAAATCATATCGATTTGCTCGCGCAGGATGAGGCGCTCCGTGACATCTTCGGGTGTGGGCACGATATCCTGCGACGGGATGAACTCGCCCAGCGTGGCGTTATCGCGCTCGCCGACGGGGCTTTCAATAGAAATGGGTTCCACCGCGGCGCGCCGAATCTCGCGCACGCGCTCGACCGACATCTTGGTTTCAGCGGCGATTTCCTCGTCGGTTGGCTCGCGTTGCAGGATTTGTTGCAGGCGCAGCTCGGTCTTGATGACCTTGTTGATAAGCTCCGCCACGTAGACGGGGATTCGAATGGTTCGGCTGTTGTTGATGACAGCGCGAGCAATGGCGCGGCGGATCCACCAGGTGGCGTAGGTGCTGAAGCGGAAGCCGCGCTCGGGGTCGAACTTTTCGACAGCGCGGATAAGCCCTAGATTGCCCTCTTGGATAAGGTCAGCCAGCGAGATGCCGCGCGAGGCATAGCGCTTAGCGATGCTGACCACCAAGCGCAGATTCGATTCGATGAGGCGTCGCTTGGCTTCTTCGGCTTCTTGAATGCGCGCTGCCAGCTCCCAAGTGGGCAAGTTGGCTGCCTTTGCCCATTCTTCCTCGCTGATGCTTTCAGGGTCCGCCTTGCGCTTTTCTGCCAGTTGGCGGCGGATTTTGTAGAGCCGTTCGCCCTCTTGCACTTGCTTGGCATAGCGGATTTCCTCTTCGGGAGTCAGTAATTGCGAGCGACGGCTCTGCAACATCCACAGCTCTAGCTCGACACTGTCTTCTTCGTGCGGGGTTTCTTCGCCCACGCCCCCCCAGAAATCCACTTCCTCTTCGCCACCGATTTCCTCGCCAAGGTCAAGGCTGCCCAGCCCCAGCGAGGCAAACTCTTCTTCCAGCGTTTCCATTTCATCTATGTCGCTGACATCCATTTCCAAGCCAAGCGGGTCGTCGTAAAGGGCGTCCCGCCCCGCCTTGCTTAGTCGAGCCGTTGCCTGCGTATCCATCAAAACATCCATCTCCTCATCCAAGATAGGCACTGGTTTTACACCTCCTGCTTGCTTTTAAACGAGTTTGCGCATTTAGGTACAATCATACCGCGCCGTTATACGAGTTGTTGGGCGTTCGCACCTGTGAAACTATACGATTCGCCCCCGACACTGGTTCCACCGGCGCGGGCACCGAGTCTTAATTATAGCCCCCACAGCCTTGTTCCTGCTTCGCATGCCACTATTTGCGTCGATTTTCACAGGGTCTGCCCCGATAGGCTTCGCCCTCGTGGTAATTATAACAAGAATGGGCAGGGTTGTCAAGGGGTTGCAGGCAAAATGTTCCCCAATTTGCTTCTGTTTGTAGGGGTAAGGGTGGCTACCAGACCCAATAGATGGTGGCGTTTGAAGGGCACTCCAAAGCTGTGTAGTCGTCTACTCGCAAAGTCCGTTCTATTAGCGCGCGTCGAGGTAATTTCGGTGTCGCTCCAGACAGGCAGGGTTACCAAGCTGCTGCCCAGTAGAACCCAAAGTATCTTGAGGCGGCTTCTCCGAACTACTAAAGCGGGCGCTTGTCTGCCCTGCACCGTGGCGGTTTCGATTTGTACTTTGTGCATCGCGTTTTCTCCTCGTTTGAGTTTTCAGCGAGGTTCGCCCTGAGAATGCTCGGTTCCCCCTACGGGTAGGGGAACCTAAGGGAGGGGGTTCCGAAAAAATAGGCAACGGCTTTGGCAGCTGCGGTTGAAACCTTACGACGAGGGAGGCGGACAAGCTGCGCGTCTCAGGCTGCTGCCAATGCGA
>JAUQOS010000103.1 GCA_030550775.1 Armatimonadota bacterium | reverse complement strand
CTTGTAAGGCGTAGGGATGCTCCCCTGCTGATAAGGGTACACGGTTCTACCCCAAATTCGGGCGCCGCGGGCGCATTTTCCCCACTTGCAGCCCCTCAAGCAAAGAGCAGAGACGGATTACCCCCTCCTGCGGGTTCCCCCCTACGCCGTAGGGGGAACCGAGTGCGTTTTTCGGTTCCCCTCGCGCAGCGGGGGGAACCTTACGGAGGGGGGAACCGCGCCAGGGTCGGTTCCCCTTGCGCAGCGGGGGGAACCTTACGGAGGGGGGAGGAGGTTGAGGGAGCCAAGTTAGTTGCTGGTACAGCCGAGTTGAACCTATGCGTTGTGCCCTTACCAGGGGCTCCCCCGCCCCTCTTGCTATGATGAGCGCGTAGGCTTGCAATCGCCTAACTGCTCTGCCCGAAGTTGAACAGCGCTGCCAGCGGGTTAGAACCGTTGATGACATCGTTCGTTCAAGCTTCTTGTTACCGAGGTTGAGAGAGTCGCCAGAGGGTACAATTTGCAAGCCATGCCTCAGGTGCCGCTTATTTTAGAAGAGCCAATCGTGCCCAACGCCGAGTTGCACTTTTCGGAACACTTTGCCTGCCCTGAGTGCGGTATCAGTTTGGGCGAGCTGGAACCACGCAACTTTTCGTTCAACAGTCCTTACGGCGCATGCCCCGAATGCAGCGGGTTGGGCACTAAAACCGAGTTTGACCCTGACCTAATCGCGCCAGACCGCAGCCTCTCCATTCGGCAGGGCGCGCTGCGCCCGTTTGTCAAGCGCGACGGCGAAATGACCGATTGGCGACTGGCGATGTTGGAAGGCGTCGCCCGAAAACTGGGCTTCACCATCGACACCCCCCTCAAAGACCTTACCCCCGAGCAGTTCCACGCGCTTATGTACGGCACCGAAGGCAATGTGACAGTCGCTTTTCGCAACCGTTGGGGGCGCACCCGGTACATTGACACTGAGTTCGAGGGTGTCATCAACATCCTCAAGCGTCGCTACGAGGAGACGGAGAGCGAATACCTCAAGCAAGAGCTGGAGCAATACATGGCGACGCGCCCGTGCCCTGCCTGTGGGGGCAAACGGCTCAAGCCCGAGAGCCTTGCCGTGACGGTAGGGGGCAAGAACATCGCAGAAGTCACGGCGATGAGCATCGAGGAAGCAGCGCGCTGGTTTGCGGATTTAGAAGCGCAGCTGACGCCCCGTGAACGCACCATTGCCGAGCGCATCATCAAAGAGGTGCGCACCCGCCTCAACTTCCTGCTGGATGTGGGGCTGGGCTACCTCACGCTGGATCGGGCAGCTACGACTCTCTCAGGCGGTGAGGCGCAGCGGATTCGGCTTGCCACCCAAATCGGCTCGGGGCTTATGGGCGTGCTCTATGTGCTGGATGAGCCCAGCATCGGGCTGCACCAGCGCGATAACCAGAAGCTCATCAACACACTCAAACGCCTGCGCGACTTGGGCAACACCGTCATCGTGGTCGAACACGACGAAGAGACCATCCGCGCTGCCGACTGGATTATTGACTTAGGTCCTGGTGCGGGCGAACACGGGGGCGAAGTGGTCGTAGCAGGCACAGTAGAAACGGTGATGAACCACCCCGAAAGCCTCACAGGGCAGTATCTGTCGGGCAAGCGACGGATTGAAATCCCCGCGATGCGCCGCCCGCCCCATCCCGACCGCTGGCTAGTGCTGCGTGGTGCCCGCGCCAACAACCTCAAGAACCTCACCGTGCGCATTCCGCTGGGGCTGTTTGTGTGTATCACAGGCGTCTCTGGCTCGGGCAAGAGCACGCTCATCCAAGAAACGCTTTATCCCCGTCTGATGTACCATGTGTATGGTACGCGGCGCGTATGGGGCGAACACGACAGCATCGAGGGCTTGGAGTACATTGACAAGGTGATAGATATTGACCAATCGCCCATCGGGCGTACGCCGCGCAGCAACCCTGCCACCTACACAGGCGTGTTTGACCCCATCCGCGAGTTGTTCGCCAGCACACCCGAAGCACGCGCGCGCGGCTACACTCCCGGCAGGTTCAGCTTCAATGTCAAAGGTGGACGCTGTGAAGCCTGCCGCGGCGACGGTATGATCAAAATCGAAATGCAGTTCCTGCCCGACGTATATGTACCCTGCGAAGTGTGCAAAGGACAGCGCTACAACCGCGAGACGCTGGAGGTCAAGTTCAAAGGCAAAACAATTGCGGATGTGCTCAACATGACGGTAGAGGAGGCGTTGGCGTTTTTTGCGCCCTTCCCTGCGATTGCCCGCAAGTTGCAAACGCTTTACGATGTGGGGCTGGACTACATCCGTTTGGGGCAACCTGCGCCCACACTGTCGGGCGGTGAGGCACAGCGCGTGAAACTGGCGACCGAACTCAGCAAACGTGCCACTGGTAACACAGTATACATCTTGGATGAACCAACCACAGGCTTACACTTTGAGGATGTGCGCAAACTGCTGGGCGTGCTCCATCGCTTGGTGGATGCAGGCAACACAGTGATTGTGATTGAGCATAATCTTGACGTAATCAAGACGGCGGATTGGATTATTGACTTGGGTCCCGAGGGGGGCGATGCAGGAGGCTATATCGTGGCGGAAGGCACGCCCGAGCAGGTTGCTCAAGTGGACGCCAGCTACACAGGGCGATTCTTGCGTGGCATTTTGGGGCTATAACGAACCGCGAATAGTTCATCAAAAAGGGCGTGGAGATTTGCTCCACGCCCTTCGGTTCTACTGACCGCCTCCGAGCTGTTCGCCGGTGTGTGCGCCGCGCTCGCTCTTGGGCTTCATCGGCCCCTCGTAATAGTAGCCGCGCTCAGAGCCTGAGGCAGCCTCTTGCTTGGAGCCGCAGCCCCCAAGCAGCGACACGCTTACGCACAGCGCCAGCGTCCAAACGATTGCTTTGCGCATCGTTTTACTCCGCAGTGTAGGTGTAGTACTTCATCACCACGACATTCTGATTGCCACAGCGTGTGGTCATTAGGTAGCGCTCAGAGTTGCGCGGGATGAACTTGGCGTGCCCATCCAGGAAGGTGAAGTTGCTGCCATCTTGGTGGATATAGCGGCTCTCGCACCCAATGGAAGTCCACACGCGCAGGCCACCCACGTTCGATGCAGCGCTAATTCCATCGCCGGTGAGAATGGTTTCCGCGGGGCGGCGAATGTTTGCCAGATAGTTCGTACGGTTGCGCTGAGGCAGCGTGCGGCTGATGAACGAGCCAGGGAAGTAATAACAAGGATCCTGATTCGTGCCACTGCAGACCCCGTTTTGAAGTGCCGAGCAGTGGTCAGGACCATACACGGAAAGATCCATCTGGAACACTGACGCATAGTGCGAGAACAGCTCCACAATGTTGTTCACGAAGGGGCGATAGATGGTCTCTAAATCACCCGGATAGCAGTCGGGCTCTGCGACGGCTTTCAGGTAGCGGTCTGCAGACCACGAGGGGCAGGCGTACAATCCACGCGGGCGCCCGCCTTGCACGAAGAGTTGCCCTTCCGCAGGGCGGTTCACCTCGGTCTTAATGTAGGGCCACAGGCGCCCTAGCCAGAAGCGTTCCCAAATGGGCTGGGTTGGATAGTCGCCGCCGCCCACATACCATGGCACAATCGCCTCGTCGTAGTCCTGCGCGTACATTTGAATGGCTGTGCCGATTTGGCGGCTGTTGGACAGACACTGGGTCGTGCGCGCTTTTTCGCGCGCCTGCGCAAACACCGGGAACAAGATCGCCGCAAGAATGGCGATAATCGCGATAACTACTAGCAACTCGATGAGCGTGAACCCACGATACCTCGCCATTTGTCTGCAACCTCCACAGTCGTAAGAGTTCACCAATTATACCCCACTTTTACTGAACTTGCAAGTGCCACTGCCGTTTCAGCGGGCAGGCACCGCAGCGGGCGTTTCGGAAACCGAAACGACAGCGCGCGTAGCCGCCAGCGGACGATAGTATGGATTTTGCCAAATCAGTCGCAACGCGCAGTTGAGGGAGTCGTCGTCGCCCTCCAAGTAATCCACTACCCCATACTCTGGCATAAGGCTCAACCCCTCATAGAAGATTTGAAGAGGATCTTGCAGCGTGTTGATATAGATGCCCAGCAACCGCTGTTTTTGCTGGAGCGTGAGCTTCTCGGGGTCAAACCCCTGCTCTTCCACCCACTTGCGGAAGCGCAGGAGCCGCGCATAAAACACCGCCCGATACACATGCGAGCGTATGAGTAAGCGGCGCCCGGCGATGAACAAAGTGCGTGCGGCCTCAGGCTTTTGCGACGCGATACTCACAGCGTAAAAGTATTCCCCCAGCGGGTTGTGCGTACTGCAAGTGCCACCGCCTGTATCGTGGTACCAGTTCTCGCGAATCTGGTCGGCGCTGAGGTAGATCGCCATACAATAGCCCCACACGCGCCCGTTATATTCCGCTACCAGAAACCCTTGCGGATGGTAATGTAGCCACGCTTCAAAATAGTCGCGTGAAAGTGCTGCATTCCCAAACAGGCGATCAAGCTCCTCCACGCGCGACAAATCCGACACATCCGCCTGCCGAACGGTGAATGCGCCCACTTGCATCATCGGCGTCGACCTCTTTCTTTAGCTAAAAGTGAAAACAATCCAAGATCACTGCCAGACAGCAACGCGCGGCACGCTTTCACTAGGCGCGCCGTGCGGCTTCCCATCTGCGCCCAATTATAGCACAACTTGACGCGAATGCGGCAGGAAATTCGAACGCGCGGTCGAACGGCGCTCTGTGCGAAGTGGCGTTCCAAACAAGGAGGTTATACCGACGATGCGGACTGGGCTTTTCAGCGTGATCAGTGTTTTGTCGCTAAGCGCGGTGTTAGCGCAGGCGACCGAGTTGCAAGTGCGTGGCGATACGGTGCGAATCACGCGCGACCGCTACGGCGTACCCACAGTACAAGCCAATACACTTTACGGATTGATGTACGGCAACGGCTACGCCCTGGCAGAAGACCGTTTGTGGCAGATGGAGTTGTACCGTCGCCAGGCGCGGGGCGAAATGGCGGAGATTATGGGCACACGCGCTGTAGAGCAAGACAAAGCCGCTCGTACCGAGGGCTATACCGAAGCGGAACTACAAGCGCAAATTAACCGACTCCCTGCCGAACTCCGCGAGGCGTTGGACGCCTTTGCCGCAGGCATCAGCGCATGGATGCAAGAAGCCCAGCGCGCAGGCAAGCTGCCCAAACAATATAGCGAGCACGGTATTGAGCCACGCCCATGGCGCCCCACAGATACCGTCGCCATCGGCGTGATGATGCTGCGACGCTTTGGGGGCGTTATGAGCGCGGGCGATCTACGCAACTACGCCCTTTACCAGTTCCTCAAAGCACGCAACAAAGACCTTGCACCTGTGTGGGCAAACGACCTGCTCTGGCTTCAAGATCCCACCTCGCCGACGACGGTGCCCGCAGAAGAAGATTCACGCAAGGCACATCGGCGCGATCCGCGCCAAACCCTGCAGCAAATGCGCGCCCATCTGGAACTTTTGCCTGAAGTGAGCCTGAATGTATTGTTGCCTGCCCTACGCATTGCTACAGGTGAAGCGCAAATCCAATTCGCTCGCGAGTACGGACTATACACACAGTTTGGTAGCTACGCGATTTTGGTCAGCCCACAAAAATCCGCCACTGGCATGCCGATGCTGGTAGGCGCGCCGCAAATGGGCTTCACCGTGCCACATATCGCAGCGGAGGTACACCTCAAAGGCGCAGGCATCAACGCGCGTGGTATGACTTTTCCTGGCGTACCCGGCGTGCTGATTGGCACCAGCGAACATCTCGCGTGGACTTTCACCTCAGGCGTGGCAGACCTTGCGGACGCTTTTATCCTCAAGCTAGACCCGCAGAACCCTGAACGATATTGGTACAAAGGCACTTGGCGCACGATGGAGAAGCGCACCGAAACCATCCGCGTCAAAGGGGCCGACCCTGTGCAACTTACGGTGTACCGCTGCGTGTACGGACCCGTTGTGGGGATAGACACGCGCAACCACACTGCTGTTGCCCTAAAACTGAGCTACTGGGGCAGCGAGCTGGAGGTGTTCCGCGCCTATTACGGTTTCTTGCAAGCGCGCACGGTGAGCGATTTCGAACGCGCTGCAGCACATATTCCCGCGTCGTTCAACGCCTTTTGTGTTACCCGCACGGGCGACATCGCCTATTTCTACTGTGGGCGCGTCCCCATCCGCCCCGAAGGCACTGACCCGCGCCTGCCGCTGATTGGCACGGGCGAATACGACTGGAGAGGTATCATGCCCTTTTCGCAGATGCCGCGCGTGATAAATCCCAAGCAGGGCTACATCGCTAACTGGAACAATAAGCCCGCCGTCTGGTGGGAAAACGCCGACACGCCCGTGTGGGGGATGATTTCCCGCGTCTATCGGCTCAACGACCTGCTACGCAGCAAGTCGCGCGTGACAGTGGACGACCTCAAAGCCTACATCCGCGACATCGCTGAGTACGATGAAGACGCAGGCAAGCTGCTGCCGATTATGTTGCGCGTAGTCAAACGCAACGAACGCGCAATGACCGACGAGTTGCGCGCGGCAGTGCGTCTGCTGGAAGCGTGGGATTGCTACGAACGCGAAGGCAGTGCCGCCAAGGCCCTTTGGGATGCGTGGCTGGATGCTACACGCACGCGCGTGTTCGCTGACGACTTAGGCAACTTCTTCAGCCCAGACTTGTTCCGCTTAGCAATTCAGCCCAGCTACATCGCCTACGCCCTGCTGGGCAAGCAAGCCCCTGTGCCCCGTCAGTATGACTACTTCAACGGCAAAAAGCCCGAGGAGGTGCTGACGATCGCACTGGCGGATGCACTGACACAACTCAAACGCCGCTTTGGAGGTGGCATGGAGCTATGGCGCCACGAAGTGCCCCGCATGGGCTGGGGGAACGCGCTGCCCGGTGTGCCCTACACCGATCGTGGCTCGTTCATTCAGATTATTCAGTTTGGCGAGCGTGTGTTCGGGGAAACCGTGTTGCCGCCTGGGCAAAGCGAAAATCCTGCCTCACCTCACTTTAGTGACCAGCGCGATTTTGCCAGCTGGTGGTTCTTCAAACCGTTCACGCTGGAGTGAATGGGGCACAGCAGGTAAACTATTAACCGCGGTCGCGCTAAGCGGGGAGCTGGCGGTTCCCTGTACCTGCAATCCGCCATAGCAGGGCTGAATTCTGGCTCGAGGCGGGTAGGCGGGCGCGACAGGGCGCGTGCCCCGTGTTGAACATCGGGACTTGCGCAACGGGTGAGCGATGAACCCCGCCAGGTCCGGAAGGAAGCAACGGTAAGTCGTTTCCTCGTGTGCCGCAAGCACCCCGATAGGAGCGGGCAGCCTCGCTCTGCACGCCCCAACCACCGTCGACAGCCAGTGCGCGACCGCACCTTCACCTAAAGTACCCCTTGCCCTAAGGTATAATGCCAATCGTATGGCTATCAGTGCTGCCGAGTTGTTAAGCTTGATTGAGAGCGATCCTGAGTTGAAGCGCGCCCTTCAAGACCAACTGGTGGACGCGGACGCCATCCGTCGCGCGTTGCAAGATCCCCAAAAACGCGCCGAAATTCGCCGCGTGGTGCTGGGCGAGGAATGGGAAGACATCCTTACTATCTTGCGCCAGGTGGCAGAGAACCAGCAACGCCACGAAGCCATCTTGCAAGAACACACGCAGCAGTTAGCGATGCTGATTGAAACCCAGCAACGCCACGAAGCCATCCTGCAAGAACACACGCGC
>JAUQOS010000102.1:3725-7847 GCA_030550775.1 Armatimonadota bacterium | reverse complement strand
GGACGCGCCATATCCAAAGTATACCCCCGCGCCAGGAGGCACAATTCCGCTACGCGACGGCACGAACGGATTACCGTTGACCCAAACCAAATGGGGGGCGTTCCTTGTATTCGCGGTCTGCGCATCCCCGTCGCTACGATTGTGGCGATGGTCGCCGAAGGGATGCCCCCTGAACAGATTTTAGCGGCATACCCCGATTTGGAACCTGAGGACATCCGCGAGGCGTTGCGCTACGCCGCTGACGCCGTGCGCGAGCGCGTTCTCCGATTAGTTTCTGTATGATGCGCTTGTTGATTGACAACGCCCTCTTGCCGATTGTCGCTTAGCGCCTGCGTGAAGCAGGTTATGACGCCGTACATGTGCGTGATTACGGCATTCAAGAGGCTGATGATGAGGTGATTTTCGAGCGGGCTTGGACAGAACATCGCATCATTATTTCGGCTGATACGGACTTCGGTACCGTGCTGGCGCAGGAGAGTGAGCGATTGGCAGGTACAATTCCCTTACCATGCCGCGCCCGACGCTGGTGATTATTGACGGACACAGCCTGCTTTATCGGGGCTTTTACGCCACACGCCCGCTGACCACCTCCGACGGACGCCCTACCAACGCCGTGTACGCCTTCACGAATATGCTGCTTTCCATGCTGGAGCAGTTTCAGCCCGACGCGATCGTGGCGGCGTTCGATGCGCCCGCGCCTACGTTTCGCCACGAGGCGTTTGTGCAGTACAAAGCCCATCGTCGTGAGACCCCCGACGACTTCCGTCCCCAAGTGGCGATGACCCGCAGGCTACTGGAAGCGATGGGCATACCCACCCTCAGCGAGGAGGGTTTTGAAGCTGATGATTTGGTCGGCGCGCTCGCGCGCTACGCCACCGAGCATGGCTACGATGTACTGATTTTCACGGGCGACCGCGACCAACTGCAGCTCATCACCGACCATGTGCGCGTGTTTGCCCCCATCCGCGGCGTGTCGGAGTTGCAAGTGTTCGACGCCGAAGCTGTGCAGCAAAAGTATGGGCTAACCCCCGCGCAGATTGTAGACTTCAAGGCACTCTGCGGCGACCCGTCGGACAATATCCCCGGCGTGCCGGGCGTGGGCGAAAAAACTGCGGTCAAGCTACTGCAACAGTTCGGCAGTGTGGAAAACCTGCTCGCAAACTTAGACAAGGTAGAAAGCCCAAAACTGCGTGAGGCGCTCCAAACCCACACTGACCAAATCCGCCAGAGCCGCATGCTGGCGACGATTCTGGACAATGCGCCCCTGCCCATCCACGAAATCCCGCGTTTTGAACTCACGCCAGAGCGCGTACAGGCGCTGCATGCTGTGCTGGAAGACTACGAGTTTCGCTCCGTGCTCAAGCGACTGCCCGCGTTGCTGGAGAAGTTTGGGGCAAAAGCAACGCCTGTGCAATCGGTCTACGAGATGCTGCTACCTGAAGTCGTGCGCAACCCCGACGAGGCGACGCTCACGCGATTGCTGGACGGCGATGCGCCTGTCGGAGTGCGCTTTATGGGGCAGTTGAACCGCCTGCGCGATGCGAGTGTGCAGGGCGTTGCGCTTGCCGTCGCCCCCGACCGCGCCGTGTGGCTGGAGTTGGAAGGCGCGCTGTTCGTGTCAGAGCCTTTGCTGCGCCTGCTGAACGACACGCAGCGCACTCGCATCGTGTGGGATCTCAAAACCGAGTGCCTGCTGTTGCGGGGGGCAGGAATTGAGGCAAAACCTGCCCAGTTCGACGCGCTGTTAGCCGCCTACATCTGGCAGCCGAGCCGTTCTACCTACGCGCTGGACTGGCTCAGCGAGGACTTACTGAACCTGCGCTTGCCCGACAACGAAAGCTTGCGCCCTGCAGCCGAAGCCTGCGCATTGCTGATGCTGCAACCCCGCCTGCGCGAGATTTTGGAACGAGAGGAGACCCTCAGCGTGCTGGAGCAAATAGAGATCCCCCTCGCGCCCATCCTAGCCGAAATGGAGTGGCATGGCATCCGCATCGACGCGCCCTACTTGCAGGAACTCTCGGCGCGGTTGGAAACGGAACTCAACGCCATCGCAAACGACATCTACACCCTCGCTGGTGAGGAGTTTAACATCGGCTCACCGAAGCAGCTGAGCAGGATCCTGTTCGAAAAACTGGGGCTACCCGTCATCAAGAAAACCAAAACAGGCTACTCCACCGACGCGGAAGTGCTCCAGACCTTAGCTGCCGAGCACCCGATTGCCGCACTGATTGTAAAGCACCGCGAGCTGAGCAAACTGCGTTCCACCTACGCTGAGGCACTACCCAAACTCGTCAATCCGCTCACAGGGCGCATCCACACCAAGCTCAATCAGACCGTAACGGCAACGGGCAGACTCTCCAGTAGCGAGCCGAACCTGCAGAACATCCCCATCCGCACCGAAATCGGGCGTGAGATCCGACGCGCTTTCATTGCTGACCCCAACTATCTCTTGCTCTCGCTGGACTACTCGCAGATTGAGCTGCGCATCCTCGCGCATATGTCGCAAGACCCGATGTTGCTGCAGGCGTTTGAACACGGCGAGGATATCCACACGGCGACCGCTTCCATCCTGTTTGGCGTGCCCCCCCAACAGGTAGACCGCGAGTTGCGCCGCCGTGCCAAAACCGTGAACTACGCCGTCTTGTACGGCATGAGCGATTATGGGCTGTCGCAAGAGCTGGGCATCAGCGTTAGCGAAGCACGGCAGATCATTGAGCAATATTTCCAGCGATTTCCGCATGTGAAAGCATTTACGCAGGCAATTCTGGAAGCAGCGCGCGAGACGGGCTATGTACGCACGCTGTTGGGGCGCAAACGCTACATCCCTGAGCTGCACAGCGCGAACCGCAACGAACGCCTTGCCGCCGAGCGCGCCGCGATTAACATGCCGTTTCAGGGCACGGCGGCGGACATCATGAAACTCGCGATGATTCGCGTGCATCGCCGTTTGCCCGAAATCGAACCGAAGGCGCGCATGCTGCTGCAAGTACACGACGAGCTGCTGCTGGAATCGCCCGATTCGCGCGAGCAGGTCGCCGCAGTTGCCCACGCCGTCCGCGCCGAGATGGAGCAAGCCTATCCCTTGCGCGTGCCGCTGACGGTGGAGGCAAAAGTGGGGCACAACTGGCGTGATATGGAATCCGTATAGCGATTGCCCGACCTGCGCGAACTACCCCGCTGATGAGTCGCTACCCGTCGTAGGCGATTCAGGATGCGCGCGCGTTGGCAACTGTGCCAACGAATAAAGCACCTGCACCCCCGTCCCTGCCAAGCGACGCGCCATAACCTCAATCGCCGCCGGGTGGTTATCAATGAGCACAAACTTCCTGCCTAACCGCGCTGCCGCTTCGCCCGTCGTGCCACTGCCCGCAAAAAAATCCAACACCCAATCGCCGACCTCACTGTGCACTCGAATAATCCGCTCCAGTAGTTTTAGGGGCTTCTGCGTTGGGTAGCCCGTTTTTTCCTTGCTATTGGTCGGCACAATGGTCAGCCACCACACATCTGTAGGCGTCTTGCCCCGAGCTGCCTTCTCAGCGCTCACCAGCGACGGCGCCATGTAAGGAATACGATCTATCTCAGCGTAGTTGAACACATACTTGTCAGGGTTCTTGACATACCAGAGGATGTTGTCGTGTTTGTGGGGCCAGCGCCGCTTGCTGCGCCCGCCATAGTCATACGCCCAGATGATTTCGTTTACGAAGCACCTGCGTCCGAAGATTTCATCCAGTAGCACTTTCACATAATGCACTTCGCGATAGTCCAAGTGCACGAACAGCGAACCATCAGGTGTGAGCAGTCGATGCGCTTCCTCAAGGCGTGGGCGGAGGAAGCCGAGGTAGTCGTCAAACTCATCCGCATAAGTGGGCGAGGCGTAAGTTTGCACGGCGTATTTGCGGTTCGCAAAGCCAGTGCGTGTGCCGTGCGCGCTGGCGATGGCGTGGATACGCACGCGCTGCTGGGGTTTGCCCGTGTTGAAGGGCGGGTCAATATAGATAAGGCGGAACGCACCGCTGGGCAGCATTGGCAGCCACTGCAGGTTATCGCCATACAAGATCAGATTGGCTTCCAGCCACATGGCGAATACGATACCCGCTGCGACAACATTCGTGTTGTCGCACC
>JAUQOS010000102.1:0-3625 GCA_030550775.1 Armatimonadota bacterium | reverse complement strand
GAGGATTAGCCCACCAGGCGTGCCGCTTCCGCTTGAAGCGCGTGCGCCACGGCGCGTGCTGCCGCCTCGCCCGATTCCAGCGCGCCCTCCATGTAGCCCACAAACAGGCTCAGGTAATCGCCCGCGAAGTGGAGTCGCCCTTCGGGCTGGCGCAGCAGGGGCAACGCCTCTGTGAGGTAGCCCAACGCGTGATAGATATAGCCGTGCTGGGCGAACGGGTCGGCTTGCCAGTCGTAGCTGCGGGCGGCAATCACTTGGGTGCGGCAGTCGGGGTACATCACCTCCAGCGTTTGCAGACATAACTCAATGCGTTCTGACTCCGAGAGGGCACCCCAGTGCAGGGCAGGCTCGCCTGCAGTCCAGAACGATAAGATGCCCGCCTCGCCCGTTTGCGTGTCGGTTGCTTCCCAGATGGCGCTGAGCTCAGGCTGGTTTGGGTAGGCACGTGGCGATTGCTTGCGCCAAAAGCGCGTGCGAAACTGAATAAGCGTGCGGATAACTGTGCCTTTGCCCGCCATCTGTAATGCTGCGCGACGCGCTTCTGAAAGGTTCGGGCGCCATTCTAACTGCAGTAGCACCGGAAACGGCAGCGCGATGATGGCATAGCGCGCCCCCACCGTGTGGAGCTGCTGCCCGCGCCGATAGTGCACGCACACTCCTGTAGCGGTTTGCTCCACCGCTTCCACGACGGACTCCAACAGCAGTTCGCCACCCTGTGCCGCGAAAGCGTTGGCAAGGGCTTTGGGCAGGGTGTCGCTGCCGTCGGGCAGGGTGTAAAGCCCTGTGTCCACCCCTTCGCCGTAGAATGCTTCCTGCGTTGCAATGCTCAGGAACGACACATTTTCTGGCTCGGTGGCTTCCAGATTGCGCGTGTAGCGACGAAACAGCGGCTCGCCCGCAGCCCACACCTTGAGGCGCTCTGCCCACGCGCGCATGCTTACCTTGTCCAGGGGCTTCAGCGACTCAGGCAAGCACTCGAGGCAACTCGGCTCAGGAATCGCGTGCGCGAAGTCGTACACCGCGTCCCAGAAGCGGTGCCATGCGCGCCGCGCAGCCCGCGACGGCGGCGGGGTGGGCGAAATGCCCCAGAAGTTGGGGCGCGTGGCAATCCGCAAGTCAAAGCGTTTGGCTAAGCTCAACACGCGCGTGTGATTGCTATCAATAAACTCGGGGCCGAATTCAGCGTGTTGTCCGTGCAGCCCCGTGTGCCATGTGCAGATGCGCCCGCCAACCTGCGCACGCGCCTCCACAAGACACACGGAATAGTGAGCGTCTCGAAGGAGATATGCAGCGTACAACCCCGCCAACCCAGCCCCAAGCACAATACAGTCATATTGCTGGTTGTGGCGGTTATCCATAGTCTCACCCGATAGTACGGTGTCGCCCAATTCTACCCGATGCCCGTGTGAGGACATTGTCGCGCTTGTGGATGGAAGCGCTATCGGCGTTCCCCTTCTAGCAACTGCGCCTCGAGCACGCTTTCGTCCACTGGAATTTCTGTTCCCAGCGCGTAGAATCGCCCGCGTGAGTAGGCGATGGCGCGCTTGGCGGGGTTGCCCACCGCCCGCAGCGGTTCGCCAACCACCAGCAAATGGCTACCGTAAGCGCGCCGATCTACAACACGGCACTCAAACTGCGCAGCGGCGCCCGCAATCAGCGGCGCCTCAATGTAGTGCGCGGGCTCTATTGGAATGCGGAACGCTTCAATCTTGTTCACCGCGCGCCCCGAGTAACGCCCACACGCGCGCCCAATCCACGCTTGGTCTTCCGCCAGTAAGCTCACGCCGAAGGTGGCGGCGCGCTCAATCAACGGACGCGTGAACCGCTCCTCACCAACAAACACGCCTATCAGCGGCGGTTTGAGCGATACGGGCGCACACCATTCCGCGCTCATTGCGTTCACCACGCCATCCACGCACACGGTAATCACGCTTACGGAGTTGATGAACCGCCACGCTTCACGGTCAAGCTGCGCCAGAGGTTGCATCGGGCACAAGTGTACCTCCTGCGGGTATCCTAAGGGCAGGGGTGCACGCTGATGAATGTGCGCCAGTTTGTGGAGCGTCGCCGTGCGCGTTGGCAACGATTCGAGGAACTGCTGGATGCCGTTCGCTGGGCAAACGGCAGAAACTTAGACCGCGCAGCGCTAGACGAGCTGGGCAGGCTCTACCGCCAAACCGCCACTGATTTAGCCTACGCGCGTCTGCACGGCGCCGACCCCAGCGTGGTGGAATACCTCAACAGCCTCATGGGGCGTGCACACGGCATCCTGTACCGCGCGCGGCGCGGCAGCCTCCGCGACGGCTTACGACGGTTCTGGTACTCATTCCCCGCCGCTGTGCGCCGCAACGCCCGCTATGTGGCGTTGGCGATTGCGTTGGTGTTGTTAGGCGCGTTTATCCCGTTTGCGATGATTGTAGCGAACCCCGCTGTCGCCCAGGCTCTGGTAGACCCCCAGTGGCGTCCGATATTTGAACAATGGAAGCGCGGTGAGCAGCGCCCGCCCGGACACACCGGATTGTCGGCAGTAATGAGCAGTTTTTACTTCATCAACAACTCACGCGTGGCGATGTTGGCGTTCGGCTTGGGCATTTTTTGGGGCATTCCGACAGTTTATTTGCTCATCGCAAACGGCTATCTGCTAGGCACGCTGGCGGGCGAGATGTATCATGTGGGCAAGTTGGGCTTTTTGCTGGTATCCATCTACCCACACGGTGTGCCGGAGTTGGGCGCGGTATTTCTGTGTGGCGGGGCAGGGCTGATGCTGGGTCGCGCGATGATCGCGCCGGGCGACCTTACCCGGGCCGACGCCGTGCGTCAAGTCGCCCCTGACGCCTTCTGGATGCTGGCTGGCTCAATCGTACTAATCTTCTTCGCTGCGTTTATAGAGGCGTTCTTCTCCTTCTTCGCGTTCCCAAACTGGGCAAAGTTCCTCTGGGGCACCGTAGAACTTGCACTGCTGCTGGCGTACCTTCTTGGCGTGCGCGAGCCAGCGCGCCCAGCCTAGAGGGTACAGCCCGTGTTGCTACCTTCTATGAGATTCCTCGCCTTTGGCTCGGAATGACAGATGAGGCCGCACGCTAACAACGCTGTCATTGAGCAGCGAGGAATCGCCTCTGCTCAAGACGGACGGGGGGCAGGCTCTGGCAAGGGTACCTCGCTTGGCTTTACCGCACGCTTCTCGCGCTGGTTTCTTTCTCGATTCTGCCCCCCTCCTGTCGGTGCCCCCCGCAAGCGAGGGCAATCGAAAACCTGCTCGGTTCCCCCTACACAGTAGGGGGAACCTCAAGGAGGGGGTTCTCAAAACAAACACCCCCCTCCTGCAGGTTCCCCCCGCAAGCGAGGGCAACCGAAAACCTGCTCGGTTCCCCCTACACAGTAGGGGGAACCTCACGGAGGGGGTTCTCAAAACAAACACCCCCCTCCTGTCGGTGCCCCCCGCAAGCGAGGGCAACCGAAAACCCGCTCGGTTTCCCCTACACAGTAGGGGGAACCTCACGGAGGGGGTTCGAGGAAAATCAAGCAACGGCTTGGGCAGTTCAGGCAGTGCCCTGTACCCTTGTCAGGGGGCAGCTGGGTAAGGTATACTTCGAACCGCGCGCACCGTCGCGCGTCTAAACTAATC
>JAUQOS010000015.1 GCA_030550775.1 Armatimonadota bacterium | reverse complement strand
GGGTGGCGGAATGGTAGACGCGGGGGACTTAAAATCCTCTGGGGCAACCCGTGTGGGTTCGAGTCCCACCCCGGGCACCATCCTTATAGAACCCCACCCACACAGCCGATACTCCTCGCTGCGCTCGGCGTGACAAACTGCGCGGCTACAGCTAATGTCACTCCGAGCCGAAGGCGAGGAATCTCGGTATACGTAGCAACTTGGGTATATCCACTTTCGCAGCGTTTTAGCCGTCTCTGGAGTGCGCCTCATTGGAGCGAGGTGTGTAGTAAGGCGTGTTCCAATCGCCTTCGGGCATGTAGCGTTGTTCGCTCCAGCCACGCGGGTCGTCGTGGGGGTAAATGTAGCCCTCGCCGTAGCCCAGCGCGCGCAACTGCGGGTAGGGCGCATTGCGCAAATGCATCGGAATCGGCGGCAAAGGTTTGGTGCGCACGTCTTCTAACGCCCGCTGCAACGCGACATAACTCGCATTGCTCTTGGGTGAGGTGGCTAAGTAAGTCGTGAGGTGCCCCAAGATAATCTGCGCTTCGGGCATGCCGACGCGCTCCACAGCCTCTGCCCCAGCGGCTGCCACAACCAACGCCATCGGGTTCGCGTTCCCAATGTCCTCGCTAGCCAAAATCAACAGCCGTCGCACGATGAAGCGCGGATCTTCGCCCGCCACCAGCATCCGCGCCAGATAGTGCAGCGCGGCGTCGGGGTCGCTGCCCCGCACCGACTTGATAAATGCCGAAATCGTGTCGTAATGATAGTCACCTTGCTGATCATAGCGCACCATCGGCTTTTGGAGCAGTTGTTCAATCAACGGCAGGGTAATTGTGCCGCCGTCGGGAGTCTGCAGCGCGGCAGTTTCAAGCACATTGAGTGCAAGGCGGGCGTCGCCATTAGCACAGTGCACCAGATGGCGTAACGCATCGGGCGCCAGCTGGAGGTTGCGCCCGCCCAAGCCGCGCTCGGCATCGCATAAGGCGCGCACAACCAGTGTTTGCACTTCTTCATCGCTTAAGGGCTTGAGGGTTAGCACACGCGCCCGCGAAAGCAAAGCGTTGCTAAGCACCAAGAACGGGTTCTCGGTGGTGGCCCCCACCAAAGTGAAGGTACCGTCTTCCAGATAGCCCAACAGCGCATCTTGCTGGGTGCGCGTGAAGTGGTGGATTTCGTCCAGCAGCAGGAGCGTGGGCTGCCCTGTGGTGCGCAGTCGCTGGCGGGCGCGTTCGGCTATTTTGCGGAGTTCTGCCACGCCGATGACCACAGCACTGTGTGCCTCCACGTAGGCGTTTGCGTAGTGGGCAATCAAGTACGCGAGGCTAGTCTTGCCGCACCCAGGCGGTGCCCACAAGATCACAGAGCCAAGCGTGCCCTGCTCAATCGCACGGCGGATGGGCATTGCCGTGCCCAGCAGGTGCTGTTGCCCCACATACTCCTCTAAGGTGCGCGGACGCATGCGCGTGGCTAACGGCAACACGGGCGCATGCTGCTCCCCAAACAAGTCCGATTGCATCCCCTGTAAGGATACCGAATTTTGTCTACTACTCCAGCGCTTGGTGGGCGCGTTCGATGGCAGTAAGCGCAGCGCGCGCTTTGTTCCAACACTCCTCGTACTCGCGTTCGGGCAGCGAGTCGGCAACGATTCCGGCGCCTGCCTGCACATAGGCGATATGGTCTTTTACCAAAATCGTGCGGATGGTGATACAGGTATCCATGTCGCCGGTGTAGCTGAAATAGCCCACGGCGCCTGCATAAGGGCCGCGCTGGGTCGGTTCCAACTCGTCGATGATCTCCATCGCGCGCACTTTGGGCGCGCCCGACACTGTGCCCGCTGGGAAGCACGCCCGCAGCACATCAAACGCATCCACATCGGGGCGCAACTGCCCCCGCACTTCCGACACAATGTGCATCACATGCGAGTAGCGTTCAATCACCATCAAGTCGGTGGTGCGCACGGTGCCATAAACGCTCACGCGCCCGAGGTCGTTGCGTCCCAAGTCAACCAACATGATATGTTCAGCGCGCTCTTTAGGGTCGGTCAGCAGTTCGCGGGCAAGTTGGGCATCCTCTTCGGGGGTTTTGCCGCGTGGGCGCGTGCCCGCAATCGGGCGCGTGATTGCCACGCCATCTTCTACGGTCACCAGCACCTCGGGTGAGGCACCTATCAGCGTGAGGTCGTCAAACTGTAAATAGAACATATATGGCGAGGGGTTAATGTGGCGTAGGGCGCGATAAATGTAAAACGGCGGCGCGCTGACAGGTTGACTAAACCGTTGCGAAAGCACCACCTGGATACAGTCGCCTGCGTGGATGTAGTCCACGGCTTTGCATACGGCAGCCTCAAACGCCTCGCGCGTGATGTTGGGCTGTGGGTCGAGCGTGAAGTAGGGCTCCTCGAAGGGCGGCGGAGGCGGGGTGGGTGCACGCAGGCGATGTAATACTTGCTGAATGCGTTCTGTTGCCTCAACATAGTCAGCTTCGAGGTCGTCGCTTGGCTCGGGGTTCACCAGAATCGTGACGGTGTGCATCACATGGTCAAAAATCAACAATACTTCTGGTTCAATCAAGCAGCTGTCATCAACTTGTAGGTCGTCCATAGGGGGGTTGGGTAGCCGCTCAAAAAAGCGCACGAGGTCGTAGCTCAAGTAGCCTACCAGACCGCCTGTGAAGCGAGGTAGGTTTGGCGCCGCGTGATAGGGGAACCGCTTGAGCCAGCGCCGGGCGAGGTCTAACGGCGTTTGTGGGGGCGCGATTTCTTGGGTTTGCCATTCAGCGGTGCGTCGCCAAAGGCGCGCCGTGCGCCCCTTCGTGCGCAGGATAAACTTTGGCGCGAAACCAATAAATGAGTAGCGGGCGATTTGCTCGCCACCAGTCACGCTTTCCAGCAAAAACGCATAGGGCTCTTGCGCAGCGACCTTGTAAAAAGCCGATACAGGCGTCTCCCAATCCGCAAGCACCACGCGATAGACTGGCATCACATACCCGCGCCGCGCCACAGCCATATAGTCTGTCAAGTCAGGCACTACCATCAAGAGTAGTGTTTCGATGGAAGCCTTCTGATTCCCGCCGTTTGGATGTGTACAAGAGAGCACCACTTCCAACACATCTCGTCAGCCCCTTGACAATCCCTGTAAAATGTGCTATAATGTTAGTGCACTGCGCTGATTCGCCCTCAGCGTGGTAGCCCTAGAAAGGAGGATGGTTGTGATGCAATTTGGAAAGCTGCTGATGAGCGTAGGCGCAACCCTTGTTGTGGTAGGAGCTTACGCCTCGGGCTGGAATGTGAATGTTATCACCAGCGTGGGAGTTTTGAACCCCGGTTCGGTGGTAAGTTTGGTTCCCGCCACTATAATCGCAAACCCGCTGCCCCAGGTAACCTTCAACGCCGGTATCGCGAATCCCAACCCGATCTTGGTAGGAGACGGTACCAGTTTCACCAACGGTACCTTTACGGCGGTCTACTCGGTAAACGACGCATCGAACTCGAAGGGCGCTCTGACTGGCTTCAACTTTGTGGTGAGCGGTTTTGTTCAGGGTACTGGGCGTATCGTGTGGTTCAAGAAAGTCGTTGACCGCAACACCAGCGCAATCTTGTTCGATGGTTCGGGCGTGTTTCTGGGCGGCGCTTACCAGGGCGGTAACGATGGCTCATTCAGCTACAATGTGTTCATCCCCTTGAACGCACCCTCCAGCAACTTCACCGTGTTCGAGGTGTTCGTGCTGGACATCGCCGATGCTCAAGCACCTGGCATCGACACCGCAGGGCTGCTGCTGGTAGAACAAGACTGGGTGCCTGAGCCCGCAAGCCTGCTAGCGCTGGCAACTGGGCTAGGCGCACTCGCACTACGCCGCCGCAAGAAGTAATCCCCAGCGATTTCCTTTCCGGGCGTAACAGACTCGGGCTAAGGAGCTTAGCTCCTTAGCCCATTTTTTTAGGCTGGTAATTTCTACAGGATGAGCATCGCGTCGCCAAAGCTCAAGAAGCGATAGCGTTTCTGAACTGCCTCCCGATACGCTCGCAACACAAACTCCCGCCCCGCAAACGCACTTACCAATACCAGCATCGTGGTGCGCGGCAAGTGGAAGTTGGTAATCATCGCCTCCACCACTTTGAACTCGTAGCCTGGTGTAATGTACAGGTGCGTTTCGCGCGCGCCGGGCTGCACAGTGCGCTTAGCAATTGCGGCGCTTTCTAAGGTACGTACGCAGGTAGTGCCCACTGCCACGATGCGTCCGCGCGTGGCGTTGATGGCTTCGGCTGCTTCAGGGCTAATGGTGTACCATTCACCGTGCATCTTGTGTTGCTCTACCTGCTCGCTTTGCAGGGGGCGAAAAGTATCTAAGCTTACATGTAGGGTGATGTAGACAATCTGAACCCCCTGTGCCTGCAGACGCTCCAACAAAGCAGGCGTAAAGTGCAGTCCAGCAGTGGGCGCTGCTGCCGAGCCGGGCTGCCGCGCGTACACTGTTTGATACCGTTCGGGGTCGGTAAGTTGCTTGTGGATATACGGGGGCAACGGCACTTGCCCCACACGCGGCAGCACTTGCTCTACGGGCTCACTGCTAACCAAACGCACAATACGCAACCCGCTCTCGAGGCGCGACTCTATGTGCACTTCTAGCAAGTCATCCACCACCACGCGGCTGCCTTCGGGCAAGCGTCGTCCCGGACGCACCAACGCCTGCCAACGCCCATCCGCCAGCGGATGCAGCAGAAAAATCTCCGCTTGCCCGCCTGTAGGTTTGCGCCCGTACAATCGCCACGCCGACACGCGCGTATCATTGAGCACCAGCGTGTCGCCTGCCTTCAGATAGTCCGTCAGCTCGTAAAAGCGACGATGCTCTATTGTCTGTGTATCGCGGTGGAGCACCATCAGCCGCGCATGGTCGCGCGGCTCTATCGGCTCCTGAGCAATCAGCTCTTCAGGCAGCTCATACTCAAATAAGCCCGCTTCCATTGTCAGCGTCCGCGTCCCAACAGCCACGCCAAAAAAGTGAGCACTACCGTGAGCACAAGGCTAAGCAAGATACTGGTGCCCAGCGGAAAGTAGAACTGGAAGCCGTCGCGCTGGATGACGATATCGCCCGGCATACGCCACGAGCGCATGCCCAATCGCTCCAAACCAATCAGCATTATGCCCACCACCACTAGCAGCGCGCCCAGCCCCACCAACAACTTGCCCACAGTGCCCATCACTCGAATTCTACCCAACCCCTCAGGTATGACCCCAGTGCTGCCCATCCGTTTTGGGAGGCAAGGTTCCTTGCTTCGCTTGGGGTGACGAGGCTTTAGCGCAAAAGGTGCTTGCCCTTCCGAGCTGCAGGTGAGACGAAATTGTCCTTCCGAGCCGTCAGGCGAGGAATCTCTGGCAAAACCCAGTTGAGCCCCTTTGCTGCGCTCGGAATGACAAAGTTGTTTGCCTACAATACTTGTCATCCTGAGCCGCAGGCGAGGAATCTGGTAGCAGTAGCAACCGGGTTAGGTATACTCCTTGCTGTTGTAGCGTGTGTTGATAACCGTTATGGAGGTTCACTATGGCATATCGTGACTTTCAAGAGTTCCTGCTGCGGCTGGAGCAAGAGAACGAACTTAAGCGCATCCACTATCCGTTAGACCCTTACCTTGAGATTACCGAAGTGGCAGACCGCGTGATGAAATCGGGCGGTCCCGCGCTGCTGATTGAGCGTCCCAAGGGCTATGATATCGCGGTCGCCATCAACACGATGGGGTCCAAACGCCGCATGAGCCTTGCGTTAGGCGTTGATGACTACGAAACTGTCGCCCGCGAGATTGAGGAGCTTACTAAGCCCGAACTACCCCAACTGGAAGGTGGACTACTGGGCAAGCTGCGCGCCATTCCCGAGATTATGCCTCAGCTGGGCAAGCTGCTCAAGGTTGCCCGCAGCGTGCCCCCCACCACCGTGAAGGAAGGCGTTTCTCAAGAGGTAGTCAAAACGGGCGATGAGGTAGACCTGTTCGAGTTTCCGATTTTGCATTGTTGGCCCAAAGACGGCGGGCGATATATCACGCTGCCGCTGGTGTTTACGCACGACCCCAACACGGGCAAGCGCAATGTGGGCATGTATCGCATTCAAGTGCTGGATAAGCGCACCACCGCAATGCACTGGCAAATCCATAAGGTAGGCGCGGAACATTACCACCACGCCGAGCAGCAAGGCAAGCCGATTGAGGTGGCGGTGGTGCTGGGTGATGACCCTGCGCTTACCTTTAGCGCCATCGCGCCGTTACCCCCCGCCATCGATGAGCTGATGTTCGCGGGCTTTTTGCGCAAGAAACCCGTTGAGCTCGTGCCCGCCAAAACGGTCAACATCAAAGTGCCCGCTAACGCCGAGATTGTTATTGAGGGCTACATCAACCCTGGCGAACGGTGTTTGGAGGGCCCCTTCGGCGATCATACGGGCTACTACAGCCTTGCCGACTACTATCCCGTGTTTCATGTGACGGCAATCACCCATCGGCAAAAGCCGGTGTACCCCGCCACGATTGTGGGCGTGCCCCCGATGGAAGATGGCTGGATGGGCAAAGCGGTCGAGCGGCTGTTCCTACCGTTGGTGCGCCTCACTGTGCCTGAAATCGTGGATATGAACCTGCCCGTGGAGGGCGTGTTCCACAACTTCTGCTTTGTGAGCATCCGCAAACGCTATCCGGGGCATGCCTTTAAGGTGATGAACGCTATTTGGGGCTTGGGGCAGCTGATGTTCAGCAAGTTCATCGTGGTGTTCGACGAGGATGTGAACGTGCACGATTTGGGCGAGGTGCTGTGGCGTTGGGGCGCAAATGTCGACCCCGAACGCGACACGCTTATCGTTAAAGGACCTGTGGATGTGTTAGACCATGCCAGCCCCTATGTGGGCTACGGCAGCAAAATCGGCTTTGACGCCACCACCAAATGGAAGGAAGAGGGCTTCACCCGCGAGTGGCCCGAAGTCATTCGCATGAGTCCAGAGGTCAAGGCGAAGATTGACGCCATTTGGGATCAGCTGGGGCTGTAGGTACGCCTCTAAAAACGCCCGCCTTCTGTGCCGATAATCTCCATACACACGGAGGCGTGCGGATGTCGTTCTTACAAAAGATTTTAGGGATTGGTCGAAGCCCCTCGTATGACGCGGGTATCAAGTGCTACGACGACGGTCAGTTCGAAGACGCGCTGAAGCTTTTTGAGCACGCGCTGACCGAGACGCGCGATGTGATGGTGCAAAAGCTGGCGCGCTTTTACATTGCCGAGTCGCATGCGCAGCTAGGGCAAGCCGCGCTGCGTCGGGGGCAGTATGCCGTCGCGGTTCAGCACTTTGAGCGCGCCTTGGAAATCCACCCGCACTACGCCGATTTACACTTCTCCATCGCGGTGGCACTGCGCAAACTGCGCGACTATGACCGCGCTCTCCATCACCTGAAGGAGGCGTTGCAGATTAACCCGCGCTTCGCCAAAGCGGTGCTGTATCAGGGCATTCTTTGGTATGAAAGTGGGCGCCGCGACGAGGGGCTGCGACGCATTGAGGAAGCGCTGGCCCTCGACTCAGGCTTTGACCGCGCGCGCTTTGAGCAGGCGCTGGAACACGACCGCGCGGGGCGCACTGACCAAGCAATCGCGCTGTTTGAAACGCTCAGCGCCACCAGTACCGACGACGCGCTCTATCACGCTCGGCTAGGCGACGAGTGCTACCGCCGGGGCGATTTTGAGGCAGCCGTTGCCGAATATCGCAAGGCGCTGGCAATCCGACCGAACTTTGCCGACATCCGCAACCACTTGGGGATGGCGTTAGCGGCGCTGGGGCGCGAAACAGAAGCGATTGAGGAGTTCCAAAAGGCGTTGGAGATCAACCCACGCTATCTGGAGGCGCGGCTGAACTTGGCAATCACCTTGCGCGACATGGGGCGCGCCGATGAGGCACGCGAGCATTTTCGCGTCGCGCTGGATATTGACCCTGAGAACGCAATCGCGCGCAACGCGCTCACCGATTTAGCCGCGTAAACACTATCGCGTGTGGCTGTAGGGGGAGTCCTTGAGGCGCAGCGTGGTACGCACCTTGCCACTCTGCGCTATGATTTCGACGGCGCCGGGCTGGATACCCTTCGGTAGTTCCACGCGCCAGCGATTGGGCGTTGGGCGTTCCACTTTGAGTGATGTGCGTCCCACTTGGGCACGCACGGTCGCCCTGCCGGGTGATACTTCGCCCTCTAAAATGTCTCCCTTGCGCTCCGTCCACACGAGGAACGGCTCGCCGCGACTAATCGCGCGCACATATGCTATCATCGTATCCAGTTCCTGCGGGCGCATGCCGATGGCGCCTGGCATGCTTTCCACAACCTCGCGCAACTCGCTATCGGAGGCGTATTTTTTCTCGAAGTTGCGCCCCAGCAGTTCACCCTCCTTGCCGTGACAGGAACTGCACTTGCGCTCGTAGACCTCAACCGCCTTGAGGGGCGCAGGGCGCACGCTGCTTACGCCCACACTCGCGCCCACGCAAGCAGCCAACAACCCTGCCACGCTAATTGCCTTTCGCATCACGACCTCCAACCCAAGAGATGCGGTAAATGCGGTTTGTGGTATCGCAACTGAACAGAATTGTACCATCAGGGGCTTCTGCGCAGTCCACAGGGCGTGCCAACACTTGGTTGTCGGCAGTCAGCGTTTTGACAATCGTGAGGCTTCCATACGGCTTGCCCGTGACGGAATCAAACAATACGCGCTCCACGCGATAGCCGTCGGGCACCACACGATTCCACGAACCGCGACACGCCACAAACATGTCGCCTTTATGTCCTGGAAAGTGGTCTTTCGTGACGAACGTGAAACCGTTGGCGGCCCAATGCGCCCCGAAGCTCCACGCGGGCGGCTCGGTTTTGTCGGCTAACTCGAGGATGTCTTTGCGATTCTGGTATTCGATGCGCGGCAGCTTGTTACCCACGATGAACGGATGCCCATAGAACTTGCCCTCTTGGTAGTGGTTGAGTTCGTCTGGGGGGTTGTAGTCGGTGATGGGCTGAAAGCGCAAGGGTTGCTCGCCCAGAGTGCGCCCGAACCAGTCGCTACCGTGGTCAATTCCCCAGATTTCGTTGGTGCCAGGGCGCAGGCGCAGCTTTTCGGTGTTGCGGATGCCGCTGGCAAACAGCGTTTTGCCCGTCCCATCTTTGTTGAACCGCCAGATTTTCTGACGCTCGGTGGCAGTTTCATCGTTGATGTTGCCTGAGTCGCCAATCGCTGTGTAGATGTACTTGTCCGTCACTAAAATTGGTCGCCACCAGTGTCCGCCACCTTTGGGCAGCTTGCCTTCGGGAATGACGGTTTGCACTTCATCAGCTCTGCCGTCGCCATCGAGGTCACGCGCTTTGTGGATCGCGCCTGTTTGGGCAAACCATAGCCAGCCATCGGCAAAGTGCATACCGTGCACGGTGGGATACCCACTCACGAAGGTATTGACGACCTCGTAGCGGTTGCCGCGCCAGCGCAGGGTCAGAATATCACCGCGTTGCGGGCGGCTGAGGTACAGATTGCCCTTGTCGTCGAACTCCATAAAGCGCGCGTTGCCGAGGTTCTCTGCAACGAGGTCTACGCGATAGCCGGGGCGTACCCAAAACGCTGGCACGCCAGGTCCACGCACGCCTTGTGTGGCGGTGCTCACAGAGGCTGTGGGGGGTGTACGCGGCGCTGCAGGGCGTTGGGCAGTCAAACAACCGATGAGAACGCCTGTGGTTAGCATGCCTAAGCCGAAACCGAGCACGAACTGCCGGTTCATAACGCGGGGATTATACCCTGCTCCACCCCCCTGACAAGGGTACGCGGCACTGCTTCAACTGCCAACGCCGCCGCTTGAGTTTTGCCAATCCTCTTCCCTGAGATCTGATAAGGGTACACGGTTCTACCCCAAACTCGGGCGCCGCGGGCGCATTTTCCCCACTTGCAGCCCCTCAAGCAGAAGGCAGAGACGGATTTTTCTCGAACCCCCTCCTTCAGGTTCCCCCTACGCCGTAGGGGGAACCGAGTGCGTTTTTTCGGTTCCCCTCGCTCCGCGGGAGGAACCTTACGGAGGAGGGGGAACCGTGCCGAGGTCGGTTCCCCCGACGTGCGGGGAACCTTACGGAAGGGGCAGAACGAGTTGATTTTGTGATCCCGCTCCTTCTGCTGTAAGTTTCTCCTTGACATACAGCCAACAATCCTGCCCGCAACGCTAAAGCACAACCGGCTCGGGTAGCACGTCTCGCGGGCACGCAATCATACAATAGCTGGCAGGGTTTACAAAGGCATTTTAGCACCGCTCAGCGGAATCACCCCACACGTTCGTGATAGCTTGGTTGGGGCATTGTTGGCAGTTGAGTCTTTATAAAGCGCCCCTGCCCTGCGCATGGGTTTCGGAGGTGACAGTTTGTGGTAAAATCGAGCTCTCACGGGGATGCAGGTCTTTTTAGGCGCGCCGATGAGGGCTTTGGTTCAGGAGGCGCGCCGCGTAGTGGGAGCGAACTGCCGCCTAGTGGCGCCTGCAGGAGCGGCGCGCCTGCTTCAGGAAACTGAACATACCGCTACCGACTGGCACGGTTTCCTGCGTACCATCACGGGCGCACCGTTCCTAACGCAGCCGACCCCCGAGATGGTTGCCCTGCTAGGCGTCCTAGCCGAGCAACTCCTTCAGCCCAACGCCTATTTTGGCAAGGTGCGCACCTCGCCCCAGTTCCACAACGCGTTGGCACATAACTTCTGTCGCTGGAGCCTTGATGGATTGACCCCCGATTTGCTGGAGCAAGGCGCCGCTGCAGTGGCGCAGCACCACGCCCTCTTAGCAGAACTCACCGAGCCTGAGTTGCTGCAGGAGTGGCACGTGAAAACCAGCGAGTTGTGCCTGCTATGGCGGGAGTGGCAACGCGCCCTCCAGACCGGCGGGCTGCCCGAACCGCAACGCACGCTCCAGCAAGTGCTGCGCGCTCTCGAAAGCCTCACTGAACCGCTGCCCCCGCTATTGCTGGTAGGCTTCACCGAGTTGACCACTTTTGACTTGCAAGCGCTTCAGCGACTCGGTCGGCACACGCAAGTGGCACTCGCCCTACTGGACGATCCGCAACGCCCCGAACGCTACGCGCCCACGCAAGTCATTCTCCAACGCTTGGCGCAACAGGGGCTAGCGTTTCAAACGCAGCGCGTGGTGGTCACCGCCTCGCCCGCACCCAAACTGGTGCTGTTGGATACCCCCAACCCCTTGGCGGAGGTAGAAGTAGTTGCCCGCGAGATTTTGCGCCTGCGCCACGAGGGGCTGCACTGGCACGAAATTGGGCTGTTGGTGCGTCAGCCTGAATCGCTGGCGGAGACGCTCATGGTGATTGGGGCGCGCTACGAGATTCCGCTGCAGGGCGAGCTGAGCCTACCGCTGACACACTCGTGGCGCGTGCGCTGGTTGATGAGCGGGCTGCGCTTGTTGTTGGGCACAGGTAACGGCGAGGATTGGCTTCAGTGGTTGGCACACCCCGTGTTGGCGCTAAGCCACGAAGCCCTGCACACGCTCCGCGAGCGCGTGCGACGGCGGCTGCCCGCCATCGCATGGCTGGAGCTGGCGATGCAGCGCACTGCCAGCCAAGAGGTGCAACGCCTCTTGCAACGGCTGAACGAATGGCGTCAGAGGCTGCCTACGCAGCTGCCCGAAGTCGTACGCAACCTTGCATTGATGCTGGAGGGCGTCACTTCCACCCAGGAACACGACACCGACCTTGTCAATTTCGTGCAGCTGGTGGATGCTTATACACACGAATGGCAACGGCGCAACGCCACACAAACCCTGCACCTGTTGGAACGGCTGGTGGGCACGGCGCGCTATCAACACACACTGGGCGACACAGGCGTGCGCCTGCTGCCGATGGAGTATGCTGATTTCGCACCAATTCGCGTTGGGTGTGCGCTGCAGGTGCTGGAAGGTACCCTGCCCCGTCGCCATCCAGACGACCCCTTCTTGCGCGAGGCGGAGCGACACGCGCTCAACCAAGCTCTCCGCACTCACCGCGTCTACCTGCCCACACGCGCCGACTATCAAGCAGGCGAGCCAATGCTGTTTCAGCGCCTCCTAAGCGCCGCCAGCGAACGCCTTTATCTTAGCTATCCGCGCACCCAGCACGGCGAAAGCGACGCCTTGCCCTCGTTTTACTTGGAAGAACTGAAAGCCAGGTACAGGGTGGAGGTGCGCTTTTATAGCTTGGAGCAGATTGCCCCCCATCCAGAAGCCTGCCTGCACCCCTATGACCAGTCGCTGAGTGCTCCGCCTGCTTACGCCGAGCCGCCGCTGCTGTTGCGCAATCAAGCGCATCGCGCCCGCGTGGCGACCATAGACCGCCCCTTCAGCGCCACCGAGCTGGAGACGCTGGTGCGTTGCCCGTTCCAGCATTTCGCCCGTTATGTGTTGAAGGTGCGCCTGCTATCGCGCGGGCTAAGCCTCGCCGAGGTGGGCACCATCGCCCATGCTACCCTTTGTCGCGCGGTTCGCCAACGCCCGCGCACGCTTGACCCCGCCCACTGGATCGAGACGCTGACCCAACAGCTTGCCCAGCTCTTAGAAGACGAGCGCCCCGACCTGCCCGAGTGGCAGTTGCAGGTGTTGTACGCGCTGGTGCAGCGGCTGGTGCGTCGCTTCGGCTGGCGCGAGCCGCAATACCTCGCTGCGTTCGGCGTGGTGCCTCATGCATGTGAGTGGGCGTTCGGTGCGCCCCTAAGCGATGACGACGAGCGTGTTCGCCTTGAGCCGCTGCACAACTCTGGCGCGCCGCGCGCAGTATTCTATCCGCTAAACAACGGTAGCCAGATCGCGATAGCGGGCGTGATTGACCGTATTGACCTAAGCCCCGACCGTCAAGTGGCAGTGGTGTTAGACTACAAACTGGGCGGTGTGCCTGAACGCAGCGACCTTTTAGAGGGGCGTGCTGTGCAAGGGCTGCTGTACCTGCACGCTGTGCGCACTCTGTTGCGCGACGCCCATGTGGTGCTGGCGTATGATCGGCTGAAAGCGGGCAGGCGCGTACGGTTTGTGCCCAATCATCCAGCTCTGCTCCAGCGCTTTCGTGCTCAAGCGTGGGAAGATCGCGAGCAGTGTATCGGCATGGGGGAGGCACACTGGCGTCAGGCGGAGCAGCGACTGCAAGAAAAGTTAACCGAGGCGATTGAACGGTTGCGCCGCGCAGAGATTGCGCCGCTTCCTGGCGATTACTGCCGCCACTGCGCGTTTGCGGATTTGTGTCGGCAGGCACGGCGATAGTTCAGGCAGTTTTCTCTTCGGCGCGGTGAGCGGCTTTGCGCTCGATACGACTTTTGCGCACGCCCGAAAGTGCCGTGCCCATCATACGCGCCAAGATGCGCGGACGCGCCTCGCCTGTGAGCAGGTCGCTCAGCAGCCGTCGGAGATGGTCAGCGTCGATATTTTGCGTCCACGTACCGTCTACGGCTGCTGTAATCTGCCCTGTTTCCTCAGAGACGATGATAGCGATACAGTCGGAGGTTTCTGTGACGCCGATGCCCGCGCGGTGGCGAGTGTGCATTGTGCTGGGGATGTCGGGATTTTGGCTGATTTCGGGGAAGTAGACGGCGGCTTCCACGATTTGTGCCCCGCGCAAGATAACCGCGCCGTCGTGCAGGGGCGAACCGGGGTAAAAAATCGCCCGCAGCAGGGGCGAGCTGGCTTCAGCTTGCAGTTCCACGCCGTTGCCTTCGGCGACGCGGTCTTTGCGCTCCCACACAATCAGCGCGCCGATGCGGTCGCGGGCCATCTGCTGTACCGCGTTCACCACCTCGTTGATGGCGCGTTGGATGGGTTCAACCTCTGGGCTAACTCCAAAACTGCTGCGCCAAAACTCCACACGCCCGATGGTCTCCAGCACGCGCCGCAACTCGGGGAAAAACAGGATCACCAACGCCACAGGTCCCAGCGTGGTCATGCGGTCAAGCAGCCAGTGGATGGTTTCCAGGCGCAGCACATCGCTAAGATACAGCGCGAGCACAAACACCAGCAGCCCGATGAGCACTTGATAGGCGCGGGTGCCTTTCGCCAGCAGCAGAAGGCGATAAATAAGAAACGCCACCAGCAGCGTGTCGATGGCTAAGATTATCCAGCGTGCCGCGATATGCTCCGCTACTTGTTGCCACTCGCTCAATTCGTTGCCCCGCTATTATATTATGCACGATAAGCGCGTGTGGAGCGGTAGAAGCGCACGCGGCGTCGTCCACAAACCGCGCGCCAGCGCACCACCCCCAGCGCAATGCCTCCTGCCAGCACCCACATAATTGTGGGGATTGGATTCGGGCGGCGCGCGACCGCGCTCGCGGTTGCCACAGGCGACTTCAGGATAGGCTGGTTATCGCGGTAGAGCACCAATGTGCCCACAACGGTGCCTGCTTCCACTGGCGCTTGCACCGATTGTGTGTGCACGGTCCAGCGGTAGCGTGCGCGTTGGGCTTTAGGCACTGCCCAGCGCAGGGGTTGCTGAAGGTAAAGTGCCACGCGCTCTGGCTCACCTCCTTCCACCGCGAGTTCGCCCACGCGCGTGCCCGCCGCCAGCTCGATGCGCGTCCAGTCGTTGAAGCCATGTTCCATAAGGGCAATCGTGTCGGCTTCGCGCTGCTCGCTGTTGAGCACAATACTGATGAGCCTGCGTCCGTCGCGCATCGCTGCCCCCGCAAAGCAAAAGCCCGCCGCGCGCGTGTAGCCCGTTTTCACGCCCTCCGCATATGGATAGTCGCGCAGGAACTTGGCTTTGTTGACCATCCACAAGTCGTCTTGATTGTGCGAGCGCTCCACAATGTAGTAGGGTGTTTTGACAATAGTGCGGAAGGTATCGTTTTGCATCGCGTAACGCGTGATAAGTGCAAGGTCATAAGCGGTGGAGAGATGTTTGGGGTCGTGTAAGCCGTGTGGGTTCACAAAGTGGGTGTGTTTTGCGCCGAGTTCGCGGGCTTTTGTGTTCATCAGCGCAGCAAATGCTTCCACCGAACCTGCAGTGTGCTCTGCTAGGGCAACCGCGGCATCGTTCGCCGAGCGCAGCATTAGCGCATAGAGCAAATCGCGCACTTTCACCTGCTCGCCTTCGCGCAAGTGCATCGAGCTGGGCTTGGCATTGACGGCTCGCGCAGAGGCTTGCACCACCGCGTCCAAGTCGCACCGTTCCAGCACGATGATGGCGGTCATGATTTTGGTAAGGCTGGCGGGCGGTAGCGGTTGGTGGGCGTTCTTGGCGTAGAGCACCTGTCCTGTGTCGGCGTCCATCAGCACGGCGGCACGCGCCTTGATGCTGGGCGGGTTCGTCCAACCGAGCAGCAGCCCCCAGCCCATTAGCAGCCAAAGCCCCATCTGCCTACGCATAGCTTACTCCTCACAGCCGCGTCCTAAGTCGGCAAGCACCAACAGGAGGTCTGCATCATCCACGATGCCGTCCCAGTTGATATCTTCCGCGCCGTCGTGGGCGGCTCCAAAGTACAGGAGCACTTGCAGAAGGTCGGCGAGGTCTACGCACCCGTTTCCGTCCACATCCGCGAGGTAGAGGGTCAGTGTATCCGGCAGTTCGCCTGCGCAATGGTCGGATGGCCACGAGGTGGTGGGGTCGCTGAGGAGCCCGCTGGGGCAGTTGTAGGGCATGCACGGCGGTTCAATATTCGGGGGCAGAGGAGGCAAGGGCGCGGTGCCCACGATGGCAGGTCCACCGTAGCCCAAGCCGCTAATGCGGCAGTTCAAATCCACTTGGAGGGGTTGCCCGCTAAGGCGGATACGCGGGTTGTTTAGCACTTGCAAGCGCGCCCCCAGCGTCAGCGTGCCTCCTGAAACCGTCACATAGCGCACTTCGTAATGCAGGTGGGGGCCCGTGGAGCTGCCTGTACTGCCCAGCCGCCCGATGGGGGTGCCAGCGTCCACCAGGGTGCCGTTGGGCACCAGAAAGTAGTTCAGGTGCGCGTAAATCGTGGCGAGGTAGGTAGTGGTGCTGCCGCTTCGGAGCACGTTGCTGACCACCACCACATAGTTGCCGTAGCCGGTGCAGCCGCTTTGGGCACGCGTGTAGGCCCGCCCCCAGTGTGAGGCTACGATTGGCTCGTTGCAATCTTGCAGGAAGCCGTTTTGGAAAGGACAACTGCTGCGTGCGCTGCTAACGCGGTTGAAGTCCACTGCGAAGAGGGGGTTGCTGCTGGCGTGGGTGTCGTAGGTGGAGGGCAGCCACAGCTGTCCCCGCGCAAACGGCGCGACCAAGTTGCGCAGGAATTCGTCTTCGCTTGCGGGGATGCTGGGGCTATACAACACGGTGAGGCGCAGGCTTTGGGCACGGCGGATGAGAAGGGTGCGCTCTCGATAGGGCGCACCGTTGACCAGCCAGCCGCTGAAGCGCGCACCGTTAGGAGCCACTTCAGGCGCGGTGAGCTGGATGGTCTGCCCTGCCAGGTAGACCAAAGTGGCAGGTAGGCTGACTTCAGAGGTACCGTAGTACAAGTCGGCGGGGCTGACGCGGATGCTTACGCTGGGTGCCCCAAGCACTTGTACGCTGAGCGTCTGTTTGAGGCGCGGCGTGCCCGCCTGCGCGAGGTAGATGCCCGCCCCGCGCACGCCCTCCGCTGACCAGCCCACCGTGCCGTCATCCCAGTAGATGCGCCACCACACAGTGTTGGTGGCGGTGTTGTTGAACACTTCAATCGCCCAGCCCGTGGCCCCCGCAGGCTTTGTGGTGATGATGCTGTGCTGCGTGCCTGGTCCAGTGCGCACATTCAGTGCGGAAGCGTTGGGTCCCACGCGCACAGGGTACGCCAGCGGCGCAACGACGTTTGGGTAGACGCCTTGCCCTGCCAGAGGCACAATTTGCTCTGCACTTGCGCTAATCCAGCCTTGCAGTCCGTTTGCCCACAGGGTGGGCATCCACAGGCTCGCGCCGCAGGATTGAGTCGCCCCCTGCACCATGCCATCCATGCCTGCTTGTAAGGTGCCCAGGGGGGTGGAGCTGCAAGGAGCGGCATATATGGGAAGATTGTTGCCTGCTGCAGTGATACCGACACGCTCGCCTGCGGCTTGCACCGCCGCGGAGGCAACAACAAGTATCGCCCACAGTGCCCACGCCCAGCGTCTCACGCTACTAAAATACTTGCTTGAGGCAAAGTTTCCTGCCTCAAATACCCCGAGAAGCAGAGAGGCGGTTTGACAATAGAGGGCTCGAGTATTCCTGTACAAGCGAAGCCGACCCGCGTGACTAATAGCCTGTGCAAAGGGGCTTGGTTTGTAGAAGAACCTCTTTAGCTGTTTGCCCAAGGGCTGCCTTGCGGTGCTCCCACGCCACGATTTCCTAAACGGCGACAAGTCGGGACACTACAACTCAAGTAGCACGGGTGTTTATGCCGACAATTCGCCCGCGCGACGCGAATAGGCTTGGCTTGCCTAAAGAGCACCAACCCTCTGCAGAATCCGCGCTCCGCTGTCCGCTTTTAGAACGCAGGCGAGTCTGTCGACCATGAGGGATGCTGGGCTCCCCACGGACTAGACAGAGGAGGTGAACCTATGAAAGGTAGGCTCATCGCGGTTTTGGGATGTGCTACCAGTTTGGTTACTACTGCTTTAGCCAGTGGTTACACGATTATTCACTTACGGAGCTACTCGCTCGCGAACCTGTTCGACGGTACGGCGAACGGTATAGGCTCGAACATCGGCGATGTGGCGTTCGACGGTACGAACCTCTATGTGGCGGGCTATCACACCGGCAGTGGGTTGCAGACCGTCGGCATGGCGCGCATCAGCAACTTCTACGACGGCTCGAACTTCCTTCCCAGCAACTCCACGCTGACGGAGGCGTGGAAAGTGCAGCTTCAGCAGGATGGCGGCTCGCGCGATACGCGCCTTGTGTACTACAACGGCTCGCTCTATCTGGGCACGGGGCTGGGCAGCACCAACGCCGCCAACACAGGCATCCGCAAGTACGACACGAACGGCAACCTCGATACCAGCTGGGCGGGCGACGGCGTGCTGTCGCTTTCTGAGGCGGGCGTCTCGCGCTACGACACGCTGGAGATTGACCCCGGCTCGGGCGGCGGCGCGAGCTTAGCCGTTGGCGTGTTCGGCAGCACGATTATCCGCCGCTTCGACCTGAACACGGGCGCGAATGTGGGCAACACGGGCGCAGTATCGAACGCGCCCACCGCCGTGCGCGACATCACCTTCGCCCCGAACGGCGATATGTTCTACAAGTGGAACGGCGGTCAGAACAACGCGGCGGGCGTGCGCCGTTTCACACGCACAGGCGCAACCACCTTCACCGACGCGGGCAACTTCGTCACCTTCACTGAAGGCGCGCTACAGCAGTCCACTGTCGCCTATGTGCCCGTGTCGCAGGCGTATGGGCATCTGCTGGATGTGATTCTGTATAACCAGCGCGTGTCGGGCACGGGTAAAGTATTTGTCCGCGATGTGTCAGGCAATCCGATTGCCGAGTTGACAGGCGTCGGTCCTACCGCGGACAACTTCACGCCCCCCAGCGGCTACGCCAACACGCTGCTCAACTACAGCCACTACATCACCAGCGACGGGCGGCTGTTCATTTTTGTTGTGCAGGGCGGCGGTGCGACAGGTACCTACATCGACCGCCTCGATATCTATGAGGTCGTGCCAGAGCCGGGTAGCTTGCTCGCGCTGGGCGCAGGAACCGCGCTGCTGGGGCTGATTCGCCGACGCAGGCAGTCGTGATCGCCTGAGATTGTGAATAGCGATTTCTCGCCTTCGGCTCGGAATGACACGCTCATCTTCGCGAGAGCAGCTTTGTCATTCCGAGCGGAGCGAGGAATCTCGTGTTTTTGTCTGCTAAGAGGCTGTTCAGGAGTATACGGCTCCAGCCGTTCCTTCGCAAGCCAAGCTTACCTGCGCGGGCTAATCCGACACAGGTTGGCTTCGTGTGTGCATAAGGTTTTGCTCTGCTGCATGCCTGCGCCCCGACTTCTCGGGGGCAGTTTCTGAGGTTCCTCGGCGGGGACGCCGATGCGACGCTTTAGCTCGCGTAGGAGGGCTTGGCTTGCTCAGGAATGGCTTGAGCCATCTATTTTTCAAACAGTCCCTCAACGTAGGGCACGGTTTGGGTTATAATACCTTTGGAGGCAAACACGATGGCAGCCGATGCTGAGACCCGGCGAATGGTGTTGCGCGAAATCAGCAAGCGCCATGTAGATGTTTCGCGCTTGGATGTGCAGGTGTATCACGGGGTGGTGTATCTGCGCGGCACGGTGAGCGCGCTGCGTGGGCACAACATTGATATCAAAGCCGAGATGGAGTTGATACGGCGCATTTTGCGTCAGCGCCCTGGTATTCGCGATGTGGTGATTGATGTCATCTATCGCTAAAGCTGCGTTCCATCGGATACTAGACTGGCTGTATCCACCGCGCTGCGTGGCGTGTGGGCGGTTCCACCGTGAGCCGCTGTGTGCTGCGTGTCAGCTACACTGGGTACCCATCTTACCTCCTGCGTGCGAGCGCTGTGGGGCCCCCATGCGAGCGTTTGGCGAGTGTCGGTACTGTTGGGGGCGTGTGTTCGCGTTTGATCGCGCCGTCTGCGCCAGCGTGTATGAAGGCAGTGTGCGCCGCGCAATTGTTCACCTAAAGTTCCGCCGTTGGAAACGTGCTGCCACGCCTTTGGCGCGGCTCCTGTGGCAAGCGCTGGAGCAGCTTGGGGGGGTTCCGCACGCGGATGGAATTGTGCCTGTGCCTATTCATCCGATGCGGCGCGCACAGCGCGGCTTCAACCAAGCTGAACTGCTGGCGCACACGCTGAGCCAACTCTCAGGTATCCCCGTGTGGCAGAGTGCGGTGCGCCGCCGTTTCTACCGACGCCCGCAGGTGGGCTTGAGCCAAGTGCAACGCCAACAGAATGTGCGCGATGCCTTTGAAGTCGTCCGCCCCGAGCAAGTGCAGGGGCAGGTGATATGGCTGGTGGACGATGTGTTCACCACAGGTAGTACACTCAACGCTTGCGCCGAAGCCCTCAAGCAAGGGGGCGCAGCGTTCGTGGTTGCTCTCGCGCTCGCCCGCGACCTCCACGAACTCCCTACTTAGCCAAATCTCATCTGACGACTCGAAGATACGGTCACCTATCTGCAGTTGTACGCTCACCGTGTGCCAGCCTTCAACCGCAGGCAGATAGCAGCGAAACCACTCCATCGGAGCAATCCATTCCGACCACTCGCCCTCATCCACTCGATAGCGCATCGCCACCGCCTCGCGTGCCCCATGCACATACACAATCACTTCAGGGGTGTCGGTGGCGTAGGCATCTAAGTTGATTACGACAGGGTACACATGCCGTCGCGTCCCCAGCAGCTGCGTCCACGCAGTGCGGTAGCGTCGGTCGTCGTTGAAACTGTGTCCAATCCCCAATTCGCGATATTCATGGGCAAGTAGGTTCGCGCGGTGGCTGGGGCTATTGAGCCAAGCACGCACGGCACGCTCCCACGAAGGCTGCCCTGCTGCCAAGTTCTCGCCTAAACGCCAATAGAAATAGCCCGCTGCACTCACGCGGTAATCAGCGCGATGTCCTTGAGCGTCCACATGGCTGAGCCGACCGTTCTGGACAAGCTCCTCTGCGTAGGCATACGCTGCCTCGCACAACTGAACATTGAGCTTAAGTGGTGGCGCCCCATACCACAGCCGAACGCGATTGACCAGCACCGTCCAGGCGTGTAGTTGAGGGAGTTGTGCGTGGAAAGTAGAAGTCTCCGCCGCCAGCGGCAGCATCAGCAAACACATCCCTGCAATCGCCATCCCTGACTTCCCACTCCACACGGCTGCTGTCCTTGCCCTCCAGTGGGGATTGTCGGCACGGGGATGAGAGTTCTTTACGGCATTTCGCCCAGTAGAAATCGCCCCCCGCAAGTGATGGGTATACTTGTAGGCGCACTTGACTACACTGCTTGCGAAGGAGGAGGCGACTATGGACGCGACTCAACTGATCCCATATGCTGCTCCTGTGCTGGGCGGGGCAGGTATTTTGTTAGCGGGACTCAATTATTGGCTCGTCACACGCCGTCCCGACGGTAACGAGACGATGCGCACCTACGCGCAGGCAATCCACGACGGCGCGATGACCTTCCTCAAGCGAGAATATATAGCGATTACGCTGTTTGCGATTGTGTTATTTGTAGTGCTTACCGTAGCATTTTATCAGGTGGCGCCTCTAATCGGGTTTGCCTATCTTTTTGGCGCATTCAGTTCGATGTTGGCGGGCTTTATTGGGATGAAAGCCTCTACGCGCAGCGGTGTGCGCTCGACGGAGGCAGCGCGCACAGGCGGTATGGGCGAGGCGCTGGTGGTCGCCTTCACGGGTGGCTCGGTGATGGGGCTGTCGGTGGCGGCGCTGGGCTTGTTAGGCATCGGTGTGATTGTGCTGCTGGGGCAAGCGAACCTCGCCACGCTGGCACAGTACCTTACGGGCTACTCGATGGGGGCATCGTCGGTGGCGTTGTTTGCCCGCGTGGGGGGCGGTATCTACACCAAAGCGGCTGATGTGGGTGCCGACCTCGTGGGCAAAGTAGAAGCGGGCATCCCTGAGGACGATCCACGCAACCCCGCTGTGCTTGCCGACAATGTGGGCGACAATGTGGGCGATACCGCGGGGATGGGCGCAGACCTATTCGAAAGCTATGTCGGTTCAGTTGTCGCGGCGGCAGTAATTGCCATCACTTTCTTCAAGGACAATCCCATCCCATATATCATCTTGCCGATTGCGCTGATTGCGTTTGGGCTGATTGCCTCGGTGCTGGGTGTGTTTTCAATTCGCGTGTTTCGGGCGATGGAGCCGCAAATCGCCCTCAACAGCGCCACGATTGTTGCGGTTGTGCTGTTTGTGATTGGTGCTGCGGCAATTACCAACGCGTTGGTGGGCAATCTTGCACCTTACTGGGCGGTGCTGTCGGGCTTGTTTGCGGGCGTCTTCATCGGCGCAGTGAGCCAGTACTACACCAGTGGTCCGCCCATTCGCAGTATCGCCAAGTCGTCGCGGTTCGGGGTCGCGCCCAACATCCTGTCGGGCATCGCGGTGGGCTATCTGAGCACGGTGTTGCCTCTGCTGGGCATCGCCGCTGCCATTTGGATTGCCTATGAGACCAACGGGCTGTATGGGATTGCGCTGGCGGGCGTGGGCATGCTGGCGACGATTGGGATTGTGATGAGCACCGACAGCTACGGACCGATCGCCGACAACGCGGGCGGCATCGCGGAAGTTGCAGGCTTTGGCGAGAGCGTGCGCCAAATCACCGATAAGCTCGACTCGCTGGGCAACACCACCGCGGCGATCGGTAAGGGCTTTGCCATCGGCAGCGCAGCGTTGACCGCGTTGGCGTTGTTCGCTGCCTACCAGAGCCAGACGGGACTGCAGGCAATCAACCTCATCAACCCCTTCACGCTGATTGGGCTGCTGGTTGGCATCGCGATGCCGAGCTTGTTTGCTGCGCTCACACTCAAAGCGGTGAGCCGCGCTGCAGACCAGATGGTGGACGAGGTGCGTCGCCAGTTCCGCGAGTTGGGGCTGCTGGAAGGCAAGGGCAAGCCTGACTACAACCGCTGTATTGATATCGTGACCGCAGCCTCGCTGCGCGAGATGATCCTGCCAGGAGCGATTGCCGTGATTGCGCCACTGGCAGTGGGCTTCCTACTTGGTGCGGAGGCGTTGGGCGGCTTCTTGGCAGGCGCGCTAGGTATGGGTGTCGTCACGGGCTTGATGATGGCAAACGCGGGCGGCGCGTGGGACAACGCCAAAAAGTACATCGAGGAAGGGCACGAGGGCGGTAAAGGCAGCGATGTACACAAAGCCGCCGTTGTGGGCGACACCGTGGGCGACCCGTTCAAAGACACCACAGGTCCCAGCATGAACATCCTCATCAAGTTGATGAGCATCGTGGCGCTGGTGTTTGCGCCGCTGTTTGGGAAGTGAGTGTATCAGTGGCAGGGGGCGCAAGAACTGTGCCTCTCTGCCACCCCACGCCCAATTCTGCTCCAACGGATGGCGGTGCACCAACGCAAGAGCGAGCCACGATAGGTACAATTGACTTGGAGGTATATGGTTATGCAACGGCGCGGATTTACGCTAATTGAGCTGCTGGTGGTAATCGCGATCATCGCCATCCTTGCCGCGATTCTATTCCCCGTGTTTGCGCAAGCGCGTGAGAAGGCACGTCAAACGCAGTGTTTGAGCCAGAACAAGCAAATCGGCATCGCCGCGATGATGTATGTGCAAGACTACGATGAGGTGTTCCCCTTAGCCGAAAACCAGTTGATACCGCCCCCCAACTTCTGTGGCGGTGGCTACACTTCGTGCACTTCCATCGGTTATTTGTACTGGTTGCAGCCGTATTCCAAAGACAATCTTTATTCCCGTTGTCCCTCTGCCAAGCCGATTAGCGTGCCTGACAGCCCTACAGGGCGTCGGTTGTTGTGTGAGGGGCGCATCGGGTATGGTGCTGCGTATCCTTCGCCGATGGGCTTTTCAGCTGGATGTCAGTTCCCGCCGAATGTGTATCCTCCCAGTCGCTCGCTGGCACAGCTGAGCGCGCCCGCAAACCATGTGATGGTCATGGATGCCGTGCCGTCGGGCACCTCCAGTCGGCCGCTGTGGGAGAACAACGGGTTTTATATGAATGTGGTGCACTCGCCTTTTATGCGCCCTGAGTGGCAGCATTACGGTTTTAGCGTGCAGCCCGGTCGTCCAGCGTTCCACCAGCGCCCGCACGGACGCCACCAGAAACAGGTGGTGGTAACCTTTGCGGACGGGCATACCAAAGCCACGCCATTTGAGGCGCTGTATGGCTTGCCTGAAACCGAGTGCGACCGCGACAACGGCACCTACTGCTCCACGCTGGAGTATACGCGCACCCAACGCCCCGACTTGTGGGAGAAGTGGGACTAAACACGTCAACGCGCGCATCTGTAGCGAGGGTACAGGTTCTCGCAGTTTCGGCGTTGCTTTGAGGCGTCCACATCTCGCGGAGAGTCGTCGGCGGGGACACCCACACTACAGAGGTATCGGCTGCTTGGTCTTACAGACCATCGGTAGGAGTTGCGTATACGCCGCCGAACCACAGCCCTATGCAACGCACGGCGTTATACGAGGCGCACCTGCGGGCAGGCGCGCGTATGGTCGAGTTTGCGGGCTGGGAGATGCCCGTGCAATATGGGGGCACGGTGCAAGAGGTGCGCGCTGTGCGCCAGCACTGGGGCGTGTTTGATGTAAGCCACATGGCGCGTGCCTACTTTCGGGGTAGCGATGCCCGCACCTTTCTCAGCCGATTGGTGCCTTCCGACCTCGCTAAGCTCACCCCTGCAACGGGGCTGTACACCGTGCTCACCAACGAGCGCGGCGGCGTGGTGGACGATATCATCCTTTATGAGCCGGCACCCAATGAGTACCTGATGGTGTTCAATGCTGCCAATCGGCAGAAAGATTTGGCGTGGTTTCACCGTTGGCACAAGGCGTGGGGCATGCAGGTGGCAATTGACGACCAAACCGAGCAGACCGTGATGTTGGCGGTGCAGGGACCTGAGGCAACCGCACGGCTCAGCACGCTGCTGGGCACCGAGTTGGAACTGGTGCCGCGCTTTGGCGCGGCGTTTGTGGAGTGGCGTGGCGCACGCCTGTTTGCAGCGCGAACAGGCTACACGGGTGAGGACGGCTTCGAGCTGATTGCGCCCGCCGAGGTGGGCGTCGCCCTGTGGAATGCGCTGCTGGAAGCAGGAGCAACCCCCTGCGGCTTGGGCGCGCGCGACGTGCTGCGCGTAGAAGCGGGGCTACACCTGTATGGGCACGAACTCACCGACGACACGAACCCGATTGAGGCGGGCTTAGGCTGGCTAGTGAGTGAGCGCACCGATTACTTGGGCGCGGAAGCAATCTTGAAAGCAAAGCAGGAGGGCGTCTCACGCAAGTTGATGGGCATCCGCCTACAGGAGCGCGGCGTGCCCCGCGAGGGCTACCCTGTGCTCATAGAGGGGCAAGTGGTTGCCACCCTCACCAGTGGAGTCTACTCGCCCACTTTGGAGGCAGGCATCGGAATGGCGTACTTACCCACCGCCTATGCCAAAGCGGGCACGCCTTGCGCAGTGGAGATCCGCGGCAAGCCTGTGCCAGCTGTGATTACCACGCGGCGGTTTTTGAAGGGCAGTTGAGCAGTGCGGGGATAGCACCTGCTACCCCCGCGATTGTTATGCATCCAGCAGCGCTGCCACGCCGGGCAGCACGCGCCCTTCCAGAAACTCCAGCGCTGCCCCGCCGCCCGTGGAGATGTGCGTGATTTTGCCCGCGAAGCCCAGCTGTTCGGCAGCCGCGGCGGTGTCACCCCCGCCCAAGATAGCAATCGCGCCCGATTCGGCAACGGCTTGCAGCACGGCGCGTGTGCCCGCCTCAAACGGGGGCGTTTCAAACGCGCCTAGCGGTCCGTTCCACACCACAGTGCGCGCGGTTTTGACCACCTCGCCGAACTGCCGCGCCGTTTCGGGTCCAATATCCAGCCCCATCTGCTCGGGCGGAATCTGGCTTGCGGGCACGGTCTGTGTGGGGGCGTTCGGTTCTAATGTGGGGGCTACCACTACATCCACAGGCAGCAGCAACTTGTCGCCCGCCTGCTGCAGCATCTGCTGCGCGAACTCCAAACTCTCGGCGTCCAACAGCGACTTGCCAATCTCGTAGCCCTGCGCCTTGAGGAAAGTGAACGCCATGCCACCGCCGACGAGCAGCTTGTCTACTTTGGGCAGCAGGTTGCGGATGACACCGATTTTGTCGTGTACTTTCGCCCCGCCCAAAATTGCCACAAACGGTCGCTCAGGGTCGGTTAACGCCTGCCCCAAGTAGCGTAGCTCTTTCTCCATCAGCAGCCCCGCAACGGCAGGCAGGTGGTGTGCCACGCCCTCGGTGGAGGCGTGGGCGCGGTGGGCGGAGCCAAACGCATCATTCACATACACCTCGCCCAAGCGCGCCAACGCCCGCGCAAACTCGGGGTCGTTCGCCTCCTCTTGCGGATAGAAGCGCACATTCTCCAGCAAGGCGACGGCGTTCGGGGGCAGATTGAGAACGCCCTGCTCTACTGCCTCGCCAATGCAATCGTCAAAAAAGTGCACAGGACGCCCCAGCAGCTGGCTCAACCGCTCCGCCACAGGGCGCAGGCTGAACTCAGGATCGCGCCCCTTGGGGCGTCCTAAGTGCGACATTAAAATCACCGTAGCGCCTCGATCTAGCAGGTACTGAATCGTGGGCAGCGCCTCACGAATGCGTCGGTCATCGCTAATCTGTCCGTTGCGGATCGGCACATTGAAATCCACACGCACCAGCACGCGCTTATTGGCTACGTCAACATCTCGAACGGTTTTCTTGTGCATGGCTACTTCCCCTTCTGCGCGGCATACATACCGCGGATGTAGATGATCTGTCCTGCGTGGTACACATCGTGCTCGGCGAGCATTAGGAACAGCTCGCCTGTGGTCATGCGCCCGCCGCCCCAGTAGGGGCGTTCCACCTCCAAGTCGTCGTCGGTGAGGGGGGCAAGCGCATCCAAGGTGGCTTCGTAGCCCTCTTGGGCGATTTGGAGCGCGGCGCTTAGGTTAGCGCCCATCGCCTGGAAGCGATGCTCCATCGCCACCCAGTCGGTGCTGCCTTCGCCAAATGCGGTGGAAAGCTGCACCAGTTTATCGGCACCCAAGTGGAAAATGATTTTCAAGATGGTGCCGTCTGCCCAGCGATAGCCCTTGTAGCCCGTTGGGGGCACCCATAGTGCCTCTTCTTCGGTAAGGTTGCGCACCGCCGCTTTGAAACTGTGCCAAGGACTGCCTTCGTAGTTGCGCACAATCAGTTCCCGCAGAAAGTTCACACGCGTTCTCATCGTCTGCTGGCACAAGATTGTACCTTCTGCGCTTGTGAGGTATCCTCAGAGCGATGGCTCGGCTGATTGCGCTGCTGACCGACTACGGCTATACCGACACCTATGTAGCCCAGGTGAAAGCAGTGCTGCTGCGCCTGTGCCCCACCTGTGAGGTGTTAGACCTTACGCACGGCATTCCGCCGCAGCAGGTGCGCAGCGGCGCGTACCAGTTGGCGACCGCGGTGCCTTATCTGCCCGACGGCACGGTCCTTATCGCGGTGGTTGACCCTGGCGTGGGCACAGCCCGCCGCGCGATTGGCGTGCAAGGCACACGCCACATCTACTTCGCTCCCGACAACGGCTTACTCAGCCTCGCCCTGCTGGAAGACCCGCCCCAACGCGCCGTCGTTTTAGACAACCCTCGCTATCACCTGCCCGAGGTGAGTGCGACTTTTCACGGGCGCGACATTTTTGCCCCCTGTGCCGCGCATTTTGCAAACGGCGTGCCACTGGAGCAGCTGGGCACCCCCACGCCCCCCGACACGCTGACGCAACTACCTCACCTAACCCCCATCCGCGAGGCAGAGGGTTTCGTATGCCACCCGCTGCACATAGACCATTTCGGCAATGTGGTGTTCAACCTGCGGCGGGCCGTGTATGCGCGCGCCACGCAACGCTCCGCCCCCGACCGCGTGTACCTTAGCCGCGCGGGCACACTGGTGGAGTTGCCAATGGTGCGCACCTTCGGCGAGGTGCCGTGGGGCACGCCGCTGGCGTATTGGGGCAGCAGCGACTACTTGGAAGTGGCTATCAACGGCGGTTCGGCAGCGCGCCAGCTGGGTGTAGATTTCGAAACCACTGTGCGTGTGCCCTTATAAGCGATGTTGCGTGCGGAAGCGATTGTAGCAGGCTACAACCACACCCCGATGGTGCACGATGTCACGCTGGAAGTGCCCCCGGGGCAAGTAGTGGCGCTTCTGGGACCCAACGGTTCGGGCAAGACCACTTTCTTGCGTACCTTAGCCCGCACGCTACAGCCCTTTGCGGGCGCGCGCTGGCTGGAGCAACACCCTTACGAGGCATATAGCCCCACGGAGTTCGCCCGTTTGGTGGCATATGCCTCCCAAGAGACCCCTGCCGAGATGGGCTTTACCGTCGCTGAGCTGGTGATGATGGGGCGCTACCCCCACCAAAAGGGCTTCGGGAGCGCAAGCCGCGCCGACTGGCAAGCGGTGCACCACGCGATGGCGCAAGCAGGCATCAGCCACTTGGCACAGCGCACAATCAGCCAGCTAAGCGGCGGCGAGCGCCAACGCGTGAACCTCGCCCGCGCCCTTGCCCAGCACGCACGCTACCTGCTGTTAGACGAACCCACCGCCCACTTAGACCTGCACCACCAAACCCAGCTGATGCACATGCTCCAGCACCATGCGCGCCAGCAAGGCGTGGGCGTGCTGGTGGTGCTGCACGACCTGAACTTAGCCAGCCAATACGCCGACTGGATTGCGCTGATGCATCGAGGACGGCTAGTGGCGCAAGGCGCGCCCGAGACCGTGCTGGAGCCAACCCTGCTGGAGCAGGTGTACCAGACTCCTGTGCTTTGCCAAACCAATCCGCTTACAGGCAAACCGCTGGTGTTTGCGCTTAGCCCCAACAGCACGCCAACTACCGCCCCCGACGCGCCGCATGCCTTCGTGATTGCTGGAGGTGGGGCGGGTGCGGTCGTGTACTACGCCCTGATGACCGCAGGCTGGCGCATCAGCACGGGCGTGCTCAACCTGCTGGATACCGACGAGGAAGTAGCGCGCGCCCTGCGCCTGACCCACATCACCGAGCAACCTTTCTCACCGATTGGCGACGACGCCTATCAGCGTGCCCAACAGCTCGCCCAAACCGCCGACGCCCTCGTGATTGCCGAAACGCCGTTTGGATGGGGCAACTTGCGCAACTTAGAGCTGGCAGCGTGGGCACAAACACAAGGCAAGCCCGTCTATGCCCTCGCCACAATACCCATCGAAAAACGCGACTTCACACAAGGGGCTGCCACCCAACTGTGGAGCGCTTTGCTTGACAACGGCATGCGTACTGCTAACAGCCTAAGCGCGCTCATTTCGCTTCTCCAGGCGCAAGCCCCGCCTGCTGTAACCGTTGAATCATCTCAGGAATCGTGACGAACTCATAGCCCCGCCAGCGCAAGGCGCGAATCAACTCGGGCAGAGCCTCCACCGTGTGCGGATAGGTGTCATGCAGCAGCAGAATGCTACCGTTGCGCGCACGGCGGGCATACCGCCACGCCCATTGTCTGGAGTGCGCCAAGCTTTCTGGTTCGCCCAAAACAGTTGCCATTACCACAGGCATTCGGTGGCGCTGAGCTGCACGAGATACCGCCTCATTTAATGCCAAATAGGGCGGGCGTAATGCCACCAGCTCGACTCCTGCCCGCTTTGCCAACACCTTGCAGTCGCGTATCTGTCGCCACACCTGCGCCTCGGTGAGCTGTGTCAGGCGTTGGTGGTCGTAGCCATGGCAGCCGATCGCGTGCCCTTCTTGAGCGATTTGCCTGGCTAACTCAGGATAACGCTTGAGTTTGGTGCCCACCACGAAAAAAGTCGCCCGAACACCCTCTTGGCGCAAGATTTCCAAAATGCGGGGGGTGGTGTTGGGGTCGGGTCCATCGTCGAAGGTGAGTGCCACAACAGGCTGATGGGGGTCGCCACGCCACAGCACGCCCGCGGGGGTTATAAGGTGCTCGCTACGCCAGCGAGCGCGCCAGTAATCAGGGCTGAGCAACCGTTCGCGCGACTCGCCAGTAAGGTCGGGCAGGTAGTAGTAGACGGTCAGCAACAGCAGCAGCCCGTCCAGCCACAGCCACCATTTACGCCGCACCATTGGCAAGTACCTCAGCCAGTTTGTTAATCACGCGCTCTGGGTGAATGCTTAGCATACACTGGTGACGCTCCAGCAGGCAGTCAGCGTTACGGAAGCGGTTCTCGTAGCATTTGCTGCAGGGTTCTGTAGGCAACACCAAGTGCAGATGGGGCACGGGAGGTGCCCACACCATCCACGGGCTTGCCCCAAAAATCGCGATGGTTGGCGTGCCTACGCTGTAGGCGATATGCATGATGCCATTATCTACCGACACGCATGCTTTGGCGCGTGCCAACGCGCCTGCCACCTGCGGCAAACTGAACTGCCCGCGCAAGTCAATCAATTCCGTGTGCGCCAACAGCCACGACTCGGTAGCGCCTGTGTGATACACCTCACTTTGGCGTTGGGGCTTGTCGCCAATCAGCCCCACGCGATAGCCGTTGGCAAAACACCAGTCAATTACCGCTTTCCAGTAGTCGCGAATCCACAGTTTCGCGCTGCGTCGCCCGCCTGTGGCTATGAGTACCTCTGGAATCTCGCGCTCAGGATCGCGCGTGGGCACTTCGGTGCGGTAGAAGTCGGTCACCACGAACGCCAAGCGACACCAAATCTCGCCTATGTAAGTGCTGTTGAGGATGTCGCCGTAGCGCTGCAAAATGTCGGGAGCGGACCAGAACTCGTCGTGCAAGCGGTGTAGCTTGTCGGGTGGTTTGGGCACCTCCTCGCGCAAGTCGGGTCCAAAGCACCTGCCCACCACATAGCGCGGTTGCAACATGTGCGCTACGAACGCCATCGTGGGGTGGAAGTCGCAGTTGATGACTAAGTCATACTCGCCTGCTTGTGCGCGCCGCTCGGCGATGAATCTGGGCAACTCTTGCAAGGCGTTCGGGTTGCCAAACACTGAGAAGCGGGCATCAATGTAGGGCAACGCCTCTTCCAGCTCGCGCGTGCGCTCGCCGCTGAAGTAATCCAGGGTGCAGTCGGGATATTTCTCCTTTAGCCCGCGCAGGAGAGGGGTAACGATGACAAAGTCGCCAATCGCATCGTAAAACAGCACGGCGATATGCGGGCGCGGGCGCAACGGCTGATTGTTGAACCATTGCATATTCCGATTGTACCTGCCCAAACCTCGTATCTCTGCGATAAACCGTGCCCTGCCAGTATGGCAACAATCTCTTGGCGGATGGCGATGATGAACCCACTCTCGGAACTTCGCGCAGATGCCCTGCGCGAGTTGGGCAATATCGGCTTGGGGGGTGCTGTGACGGCACTGTCTGACCTTACAGGCGTGCTGTTCACTTTGGAGGCGCCCCAAGTGCTGCCTGTGGAAGGCACGCAGCTGCCCCAAGTGTGGCAACTCGCCCCTGAATCGCCAGTGGTGGGCACTATCTCACGCATCACGGGCGATTGGCCCGGCGAGGGCACGTTCCTGTTTCCGTGGGACAGCGCGTGCGTGTTATGGCAACTGCTTGTGCAAATGCAGCCCAACGGCTTAGCAGACCTCAACGAACTCTACCAGTCGGTCATCAATGAGGTCAGCAACATCATGCTGGGCAACTACCTGCGCGCCATTAGCCAGATGACGGGCTTTACGCTGAACATGGAGCCACCTGCCTTTGCTGCCGATATGGCAATGGCAGTGCTCAGTTCGGTTGTGGTGGAAGCGATGTACGGTCAGCGCGAGGTGCTGGCGATTGAGACCGCCTTCAAAACACCTCACCATCAGTTCACAGGTTATTTCTTGTACCTGCCTGAGGTGGGCAACTTGGAAAAGCTCTTTCAAGTGTTGGGCATCTAAAGGAGCACGCAATGGCAGCTTCGGCAATCCAGTTAGCTGGCATGGGTGAGATTGTGGTGGCGCGTGGCAGCGGTGTGATTGGGTGCATTGGTTTAGGCTCCTGCGTGGGCACAGTGCTTTTTGATCCAACAAAGCAAATGGCGGCGTTGGCACATGTGATGCTGCCCGAGGCGAGTGCAGTCGATGCTAACGCCATGCCGGGCAAGTATGCTACGACGGCGGTGCCTGCACTGCTGCGTCTGTTAGATACGCCTCCTGCACACGCATCACGCCTCAAAGCGATTTTGGTGGGCGGGGGTGAACTGTTCAAAAACCGCAGCCAAGCGTTGCGAATCGGCGAGCGAAATGTGGAAACACTTCATCGGCTCCTGCGCGAGTTGCGGATTAGCGTCGTGTTCGAGCAAACACGCGGCAGCTTGGGGCGATCGTTTGAGTTTGATGTGGCGACGGGGCTAATCCGCGTGCGCGTAGTGGGCACTCCACCTGTGGAGCACAACTTGGCGGCGGCGTTGGGCATGCTGCGCAAAGCCGCCTAAGGAGGGGCAATCATGCGCAAGATTCGGGTGCTAGTGGTTGACGACTCGATGTTTATGCGGCGGATGATTAGCGACCTGCTCAGCCAGGACGCCGCGATTGAGGTGGTGGGCACCGCCCGCAACGGGCAAGAGGGGCTGGAAAAAGCACGCGCACTCAAGCCCGATGTGATTACGCTGGATGTGGAAATGCCCGTGATGGACGGCGTCACGATGCTCCAAAAACTGATGCAGGAGCAGCCTACGCCCGTGCTGATGCTCAGCAGCCTCACCACTGAAGGCGCAGAAATCACGCTCAAGTGCTTGGAACTCGGTGCGGTGGACTTTATAACCAAGCCCTCTGGCTCCATCTCGCTGGACATCTACAAGATTTCGTCGCAGATTATTGAGAAGGTCAAGGCAGCCGCGCAGGCGCGAGTGGCAGCCACGTCAGTACCAACGCAAGCCACTGCTGTTGTTTCACCTGCCCGCGCGGTGATTGCGCGCCGCGGAGGCGACGCACCGCTGGTGGTGATTGGCGCCTCCACAGGCGGTCCACGCGCCCTGAGCGTGGTGATGAGCAGCTTACCTGCTGACCTTGAAGCGAAAATCTTGTTGATTCAGCATATGCCAGAAGGGTTCACACGCTCTCTGGCGGAGCGGTTGGATCGCAACAGCCCCTTTATCGTGCGTGAGGCGCAGGGCGACGAGGTTCTGGAGCCCGGTGTGGCATTCTTGGCGCAAGGAGGCAAGCACCTCAAGGTCGAGCGCGGGGGCAGGCTGGTGCTTACGCAAGACCCACCCGTGCACGGCGTGCGCCCTGCGGTGGATGTGGCGTTGCTTTCCATCGCGCAGAACTACCCAGGCAAAGTGGTTGTGGCAATCCTCACGGGCATGGGGTCCGACGGAGCAGCAGGGGTGCGCGCGCTCTATGCCAAAGGCGCGTATACCATCGCCGAGGATGAGAGCACTTGTGTCGTGTTCGGTATGCCACGCGCCGCCATCCAAACTGGATGCGTCAAGCGGGTGGTGCCGTTAGATCAAGTCGCGCAGGCAATCACAGAGGGGGTGAAGGAGCTATGCAGCAGTTCCAGAGCAGCCTAAATGTGCCTAAAACGCCCGAGCTGCTCCGCGACTTCGAGCAGTTCAAACAACTGCTCAAGCGGCGCACCGGGCTGGACTTAGACCAGTACAAGTTCGAGCAAACCTATCGGCGCATCTATACGATGATGGAGCGTGGGGGCTTCCGCCAATTCACTGATTACTTCCACTACTTAGCCGCCGACGAAACGCGCCTGCGCCAGTTCATCGACCGATTGGCAATCAATGTCTCGGAGCTGTTTCGCAACCCCGAGCAGTTCGAGATTTTGCGCACACAGGTGCTTCCCGAGTTGCTGCGGCGCAATTTGGCGCTCAAATGCTGGAGCGCGGGCAGTTCCTACGGTGCCGAGGCTTACAGCATCGCGATTTTGCTGCATGAGTTGGCGCCCCATCGTTCGCACCAAATCTTAGGCACTGACATCGACGCAGATGTGCTCTCGCGGGCGCGACGAGGCGTGTTTGCTGAAAGCGATATGCGCTATGTGCCCGCTGAGTTCAAGTCTAAGTATTTCCGCGCCATTACCGAAAACGGACGCACTGTCTACGAGGCTGACGCTGTGCTCAGACGCTACCTGCGCTTTGAACACCACAACCTGCTCTCCGACCCCTACCCCAGCGGGTTCGACCTCATCGCCTGCAGGAATGTGGTGATTTACTTCTCCGACGAGGCGAAAGACCGCGTCTTTCGCGCTTTCTACGACGCGCTCAAGCCCGGTGGCTACCTATTTTTGGGCAACACGGAGCGCATCTTCAACTACGCGCAAATCGGATTCGAAAACCCCAGCGCGTTCTTCTACCGCAAACCGCTACAGGAGGTGCAACAATGGCGAAACGCATCATGATTACCGACGACGCGCTTTTCATGCGCGTGACGCTCAAGAATATCCTTACGCAGCACGGGTACGAAGTGGTGGCAGAAGCCTCGAACGGACGTGAGGCGGTGGAACTGTACGAGCAACACAAACCCGACTTGGTGTTTATGGACATCACCATGCCCGAAATGGATGGGTTGCAGGCACTGAAAGAGATTCGCGCCCGCGACCCAAACGCCAAAGTGGTGATGTGCACCGCGATGGGACAAAAGCAGATGGTGGTGGAAGCGATTCAGGCAGGCGCAAAAGACTTCATCGTCAAGCCGTTCCAGCCTGAGCGGATTATTGAAGCAGTTCAAAAAGTCGCATAAGGAGGCGAGCGACGGTGAAAGCGGAGTATATCAATCCGTTCGTTGGGGCTGCGGTGAATGTGTTTCAGATGATGTTGGGCGTCACGCCTCAGCGCGGGCAGTTGAGCGCGCGCAAGGGCATCTTCACCTCGCAGCAGTGCAACATCGTTTTGGGCGTCACTGGGCAGTTGGAGGGGCAAATCATCATCGGCATGTCGGTGTTCACCGCCGACAAAATCGCGTCCAAAATGCTGGGCACCACGATTCGCACCTTCGACGAACTGGCAGCCAGCGCGATTGCCGAGTTGGGCAACATGATTTCGGGCGCGGCGCTCACGGAACTGGCATCCAAAGGCATCAACTGCAACCTTTCACCCCCAAGCCTCATCCGAGGCACCAATGTACGCATCAGCACGCTAGAGATTCCGACGCTGGTGGTGCCGCTACAAACCGAGCTGGGCGATGTGGAAATCAACGTAGGGCTAATGGAGCGCGCGAAGTAATGCTTGGGGTGCTGCAGGAATCGGGATGGGGGCAGGATGCAGCCTGCCCCTAATTCCACCTTAAGTGTTTGGCTTGCCCCCGGGAATGCCCGACAGGTCGCACGGCAAGGTATAGGTGTCTACTTCGCGCCCGTTGGAATCGATGGACTTGCCCGGAATCTTGCCGTCGCGCCTGTACCACTTGGCGTGCCCGTCCACGAAGTTGATATTTATGCCGTCCTTGTGGCGCGGGTCGCCAGGGAAGTTATCCCAGCCGAACAGCCCTACGGGGCGCGGGCAGCGCGGGTCAATCAGCGGGTCAGTAGGACGCTTGTACACTGAGTCGTAGAACATCGTGGTGTTCACAGGATCCTGAATGGCGGCTAAAGGCACCACTGGGTCGTCCGCAAACAAGCCCGGCGGCAGCGCTGGGTCTTGGAACAATGCGAAGTTGAGCGCGTACGAAGCATAGCGGAAGTTGCCGCTGCCCCGCAAGCCTAAACTCCGCAGAATCGCCACAAAGTCAATTCCCGGACGATTCGACGGACACACCAAGATGTCAGCATTTTTCATGTAAGGTTGCACCGCGTCAAACACGGTGAACACGCGGTTGTTGGAGTCCAAGCACGCAACATTATGGTGGGTTTTTGCAATATCGTGGGTTTTGTAATGTTCCTGTAATGTATCGGGCGTCAGGAGTGAGTCATGATAGGGTGGATATTCCAAAACTTAGGAGGTGCTGATGATGCAACTCAATAGGCATATGCACGCCTTGAAAGGCGAGTTGGGATTACGCGCATGCATGCTCTGTGCAGCGGTGAGTGCG
>JAUQOS010000101.1 GCA_030550775.1 Armatimonadota bacterium | reverse complement strand
AGGAGGTTGCTTCAGAGGATGCAGACACAGCAGTATCATCTGGGCACTATTTGCGTACACGGTGGGCAGGAGCCAGACCCCGCCACAGGGGCGCGCGCCGTGCCTATCTATCAAACCACATCCTATCTGTTCGATAGCGTAGACCACGCAGCGAGCCTGTTCGACCTGAAAACGCCGGGCTTTATCTACACCCGCATTATGAACCCCACGCAGGCGGTGTTTGAGCAGCGTGTGGCGATGCTGGAAGGCGGCGTGGGCGCACTGGCAGTTGCATCGGGGCAAGCGGCAGAAACCCTCGCCATCTTAGCCATCGCCGACAGCGGCGACGAAATCGTCTCTACCACCAGCCTCTACGGAGGCACCTACAACCTGTTCAGGTACACCTTTCCGCAAAAGTTCGGCATCACAGTTCACTTTGCCGACCCGCGCGACCTTGATAACTTCCGTCGCGCCATCACGCCCAAAACCCGCGCCCTCTACATCGAAGCGATTGGCAACCCCAAGCTTGATGTGCACGATATTGAGGCAATCGCCGCGATTGCGCACGAACACGGCATCCCGCTGATTGTGGACAACACCATCCCCACGCCGATTCTGCTGCGCCCGTTTGAATGGGGCGCAGATATTGTGGTGCACTCGGCGACCAAGTTCATCGGCGGACACGGCACCAGCATCGGCGGCATCATCGTCGATTCGGGCAACTTCAACTGGGACAACGGCAAGTTCCCTCAGCTTACCGAGCCAGACCCCACCTATCACGGGCTGAACTTCCGTGAGTCGTTCGGCAACATGGCGTACATCATCAAGGTACGCGCCCAGCTGCTGCGCGACTTGGGGCCCGCCATCTCGCCCTTCAACGCTTTCTTGTTCCTGCAGGGGCTGGAGACGCTGCACTTGCGGATGGAACGCCACAGCCAGAACGCGCTGCGCTTGGCGCAGTGGCTCAGCGAGCATCCAAAAGTCGCTTGGGTCAACTACCCCGGCTTGCCCACCAGCCCGTATTATGAGCTTGCGAAAAAGTACCTTCCAAAAGGACAGGGCGCGATTGTGGGATTCGGCGTGAAGGGCGGCTACGACGCAGCGGTACGCGTGATTCACCATGTAAAGCTCTTCTCGCACTTGGCAAACATCGGCGATGCCAAGTCGCTGATTATTCATCCTGCCAGCACCACACACCGCCAACTCACACCCGAGCAGCAACTGGAAACAGGCGTCACGCCCGACTTTATTCGCCTCTCGGTCGGCATCGAGGATGTAGAAGACCTCATCGCGGACCTAGACCAAGCGTTAGCGCAGGCATAATGGTCATTGGGGGTAGGCTCGAGCCTGCCCCCGCATTGAACAACCCAGAGCGGTACTTGGGCTATAATAAAGGCATGCGCACGATTGGGGTTGTGCTTTGGATGTTGCTGTGGGGGGTTGTGCACGCGCAGGTGATGGTTCGTTCGGTGCAGCTGGAAGGAGTGTCGGTGGCGCCGCCCGAGCAAGTGGGGGCGTCACTTTATCGTTTAATCGGCACGGCGCCTACTGCCGAGCAACTCCAAGAGGCGTTACAGCAGACCGAAGCGTGGTATCACACGCGGGGCTACACACTCGCCCGCGTGGTAGACTACACGCTTGATGAAGCTGGCACGCTGCGCGTAGAGATTGCCGAAGGTGCAATTGAGGCGATTGAAGTGCGGGGCAACAAGCGCACGCGCACCGATGTGCTGCGGCGTCTCGTGGGCATTCGCCCCGGCGAAGTGTACAACGAGGAACGAATCCAGCGCGTTCGGCAGCGGCTGGGGCGGTTCCCCTTCCTGCGTGATGCCAAGTTGGGTGCCGAGCCCGCCGATCAGGTCGGCTTGACTAACCTCGTGCTGCAGCTCGAAGAAGAACAATCGCTTGACTTTGCGGTAGCAGCGGGCTATACCAGCGAGCAAGGCTTTATCGGCTACGCGGAAGTGGTGGAGACCAACTTCGCGGGGCTGGGACATCGCGCGCGCGTGCAGTGGCAGCGTGAGCAAGTACGCAACCCGCTCACAGGCGAATACGAGGCGTTGCGCCCCTCGTATGCACTAAGCTACGAAGCACCGCGTGCCCTCCCGGGCGCATTCAACTTCGGCATAGAAGCATACGACCGCGCGCCGTTCTACCCCGTGTTTTATGCCGATTTCGACACGCTGCGTCGCTATGAGCGGCGCCGTGGGGCAACCGTTTATGTGGGGCTTGATTGGCGCGAGCTGTTTGAAATACGCCTGCGCTACCGCGCCGATCGCGTGGATTACGACGACGCACCCGCGAACTTGCTCAGCACAGGCGAACGACTGGCTAATCGCGGGCGGTTTGACGCGCTGGGCGTGCAGGTGATCTATGACACACGCGAGGGGCGATTCCCGCGCAGCGGGCTGTATGCCACGCTGCTTGCAGAGCGCACGGTAGGGGGCGACTTCCGATTCACACGCGTGATGGGTGAAGCCCGCTATTACATTCCGTTGCCCAACCAGCACACACTGATGCTGCGTGGGGTCGCAGGTGCAGGCTCCGACGACATGCCGCTCAGCGAGCAGTTCTGGATTGGCGGCTACGATCTGCTGCGGGGCTACGACTTGGACGAATTCCGCGGCACACGCATGGCAGTGGGCACAGTGGAATACCAGTTCCCCGTGCTGGAGGCAGTGCAGGCTGCGGCGTTTGTGGATGTTGGTACGGTGTGGAGCCGCGGAGTGCCGTTCGAGCGCGTGCCTGTGCGCTTAGGCGTTGGGGCAGGACTACGCTTTGCCTCGCCTATCGGATTGATTCGGTTCGACCTCGCCTACGGCAAGCGCGGTTTCGCCTACCTTAGCCTGGCAGGTACCTACTGAAACGCTCACCCAAAGTTTTAGAATTGCCTGCGCGTGGGGTAGACGTAGCGAACGCAGGCATGGTATAATAAAACTGCGCTCGCCGTTCTGCGGGATTGGGACACAAAGCTTGCATCACCAACCCCACCACACACGGGAGGCGCGGTTACCCCGCCCGCGCCTCCTTGAAGCCTAACAGGACTAGATTTGATCCATTAGACTACCCACACTTCGCAAAGGTTCCCACAATCTCCGTCAAACGGCAGGAATTTCTGCCCTCCGGCCGAACTTGTTGCCTGTGAGTCAAGCCAAGAGCTTGCAGGAAACCTACGCACCCAACAGTATCTGCTACGGCTGCGGACCTGCCAACCCGCAAGGATTGCGCATTCGCAGCTTCGTAGGCGAAGGCAACGAGCTGGTTGCCGAATGGCAGCCTCAGCCCCACCACCAAGCGTTCGAGGGCGTGCTCAACGGCGGCATCATCGGCACCCTGCTGGACTGTCACTGCAACTGGACAGCCGCCCACTACCTCATGACCACTCAAGGACTGGAACGCCCGCCCGCCACCGTGACGGCGGAGTACAGCATCAAACTCTTGCGTCCCACTCCTGTGGACGCACCTGTGCACCTGCGCGCCCGCCCTGTAGAGGGGCAGGGCAACAAAGTAGTAGTTGAAGGCGAACTGATTGCCAAAGGCGAGGTCTGCGCCACCTGCCGTGGCGTGTTCGTCGCGGTCAAACCCGGACACCCTGCCTATCACCGATGGGAATAAGCCATGGAACGCCCACCGTTGCCCGATGAGAAGCTCACTGAAAACGCACAACATCTAATAGAGGAGGCAGTCATTTTGGCGGGCAACCAACCCCCAGACGCCCGCCACCTGTTGCGCGCGATTTTACGCCACCAACGCCCCTTAGCCGAACAACTGCTGCCCCATCTTGACCTAAACGCCTTAGACCAAGCCCTCGAACGCGAGTTAGAGAACCCCCACTCGCATATTGCAATCCCCTACGAGGGGATTATAGACTTAGCCATTCGCATCGCGGAGCGCGAGGGGCAACCGCAGACAGACATCGTGCACATTCTCAAGGCGATTGCGCTACTCGTGGGCTTGGTGCCGCGCGAGAGCGTGTTTTCCAGCGCATCGCTGCTGCTCCAAATCGGGCTGAACCTCACCGAGCAGGCGCGTCAAGGGGCAATCCCTCAAGTAGTGGGGCGTGTGGCGGAAATGGACACTCTCATTGAAACGCTCTGTCGCCCGCTGAACCCCTATGCGGTGCTAATAGGGCTGGAGGGCGTGGGGCGACGCGCGGTGGTGCAAGGCGTCGCGCAGCGCATCGCCACAGGCGATGTGCCCCCACCCCTGCGCGACCGCCCGCTAATCATGCTGCCCCAGATGTTCGATAACCCCATGGTGATGAGCAAACTCATTGAGGAAGCCCTCCAGTTCAATGCGATTTTGTACATCGAGCCGTTCGAGATGTTTCTCAGCGCACCTGCGCCGCCAGTGGAGGCACTGCGGATGGAGTTTTTATCGGCACTGGTGGCGCGGCGCGTGCCCATCATTGGCGCTGTCACCAGCTGGCAGGGACTGCGTCGCCACATCAGCCGCGCTCCTGACCTGCTCAAACGCTTCCAACCCATCGAAGTGCATCCCCTAAGCTCCCAAGAAACCCTTGCCGTGCTCCAGCAGTTAGCCGATGTGTTCCGCGAGCAGCACGGTGTGGAGTTCCCCGACGAAACGCTCCAGCAAATCGTGGATGTGGCTGCCGAGCACATTCTCCATCGTCCTTTTCCCGACAAGGCGATTTTGCTAATGGACCACGTCGCAGGCAGGGCGCGAGCACAGGGGCACACGCGCGTGGAACCCCGCATGGTGTGGGAAACCGCAGGCATCGTGACAGGGCTACCCATCGGCAAGGGCGAACAGTCAATGCAGGAATCGCTGCGGGGGCTGGAGCCGTTCCTCAAATCGCGCGTGATGGGGCAAGACGACGCGATTGAAACGCTGGTGCGCACCTTCAGCCTCAAAATCCGACGACTCGATCTCCGCCCCGAACGCCCCAACGGCGTGTTCCTGTTTGCAGGTCCTACAGGCGTGGGCAAAACGGAGACCGCGCGCGCCCTTGCCGAATACTTTTTCGGCTCGCGCGATAAGATGCTGCGCCTTGATATGAACCTGTTCTACGAGGCGCATTCGGTGGCACGCATTCTTGGCGCGGAGTTTGGCTATGTGGGCTTCGAGATGGGGGCGCCTTTGCTTGATTTTGTAGCGGAGAACCCCTTCTGCGTAGTGCTGCTGGACGAAATGGAAAAAGCCCACCGCGAAGTGCACAAACTCTTTTTACAGATTTTCGATGATGGCTATATTATTGACGCACAGGGCAGGCGCATCTCTTTTTCAGACAGCGTGATTATTATGACCTCCAACCTCAAGCCTGAGAAGGCAGTGGGCTTCTTGCGCGAACGCCATTCGCTGGAGGACTGGCGCAGAGCGTTCTCGGACTACTTTGCACCCGAGTTTATCAACCGCGTGGATGCGATTTGCGTGTTTCAGCCCCTGTCGCGTGACACGGTGCGCAAAATTGTGCGCGACCGCCTACTGCGCCAAATCGTTGAGGCGTATCGCAAGCGGAATGTGGAGCTGGTAATTCGCGACGAAGCAGTGGAGTGGCTGGTGGAGCAGGGCTACAACGAACAGTTCGGCGCGCGAGAGCTGGAACGCATCGTGGAACGCCACCTCCTCCTGCTGCTGTTGCCCCATGTGCCCACGATGGTGGACGCTGTAGGCGGCTCGCCCCAGCGGTTTGAGATCGCCGTACGCGACGGACAGCTAACCCTTCTATAGCTACTCGTGCCCGAGCTCAGCCTCCCAACTCACTGCGAAGACGCCCGGCTCGAGGCTCAAGCGCGCTACCAATTCCTCCAAGATGCCGTGAGCCGGCGTGTTGGCAATCAGCGTAGCTTCCACACGCGCTCGCGCGCCCCCTTCACTGTGCTCGCTGTGCAGCCCCCGCAAAATTAGTGGGGTATCGCTGAGCAGTTGAATCATTAGGGCACGGAGATGTTGCTCACGCTCTTGATGACACGAAAAACGCAAGCGGTAGACGCGCTCTAATTCGTTCGCCCCTTCACTTAGCTGGTCAATCCGAGAGGCGATTGGGCGCAGCAAGATATTGCTAATCAATACTAACACTGCCGTAATGGTTGCCGCACCAAGATAACCCGAGCCAGCAAGCACGCCCACCGACGCCGCCCCCCACAGCGTGGCAGCGGTGTTCAAGCCACGCACCCCTGTACCCTCATGAATAATCACACCCGCGCCGAGAAAACCAATTCCCGACGCTACCTGCGCCGCAATGCGCGTGGGGCTATTCTCTCCCTCCACCAGCGTCGCCAGTGCCACAAACGCCGCAGAACCTAACGATACCAGCGCGTTCGTGCGCAGCCCCGCCGCTCGCTGCCGCCACTGACGCTCAATCCCTATCATCACACCCAAGCCCAACGCCGTCAGCAGATTCAGAACTACGGGCGTATACATCGTCATGGTCATCGTCATCACCTCCTGTAAATGAATAGACGCGATTCCTCGCTCGCTCCGCTCGGAATGACAAGGCTATTGGTGCGACAACCGGCACGTCATTCCGAGCCGCAGGCGAGGAATCTCTGGCAATCTACAGCCGAGACCCCTCGCTGCGCTCGGAATGGCGGCGATGCTGGTACGACAAGGATCGCTTTTACCTCAGCAAGTCGCGCAAGAAATGGTAAGCGAAGCCGAAGTAAATCATCACGCCCAGCAAGTCCATCACCGAAGTAATCACAGGTCCGCTAAGTGTAGCGGGGTCAAAGCCGAGCCGACGCGCCACGAACGGCAACGCCACGCCCACTAAGCTGCCTACCATCGTCACGGTCAGCATCGCCAGCCCGACAACCATCAGCACATCGAAGCCGACGCCTTTGGAGAAGTACGCCAGAATCGCCTCCAGCACGCCAATCGCGACGCCCATCGCAATCGCCACAGGAATATCGCGCTTGAGGATGAAGGCGAAGTCGCGCAGGCGCAGGCGCACCTGCCCCAACGCCATCGCGCGAATCACCAGCGTCGCCGATTGGCTGCCTGTATTGCCGCCCATGTCGATAATCGGCGCGATGAACGCCGCCAGCACAATCGCTTTGGAGAGCAACTCCTCCTGTTGCGCCACAAAGGTCGAAGTCACCACGCCGAAGATGGTCAGCACAATCAGCCAGAACACGCGCGCTTTGAAGATGCGCACCAGCGGCGTGTTGACCACATCGATGTCTGGACCACCCAACGAGACCGTACCACCAAACACGGTCAGTCGTTGCGCTTCAATTTCTTCCACCAGTTCTAATCCTCGCTCGGCATCAATTGCGCCCACCAATCGCCCTTCGCGGTCAACAACCGCCACCAGCGGATACTGATGGCGCATAAATAGCTCGGCGACTTGCTCTTTCGAGTCGTAGGCGGACACCGCGACGGCTTCACCTTCCAGCAGGTTGGACAGGGGCGTATCGGGCGCGGCTTTGAGCAACCTCGCCAGCGTGACATAGCCCCGATACAGCCGCCCTTCGCCCAGCACAAACACCACTTCCAAGTGCTCTGGATCTAGCGGCGACTGGCGCACTTGCTGGAGTGCGACGCTGGCAGGCGTCTGTTCAGGCAGCGCAAGGTACTTTGGGTTCATCATGCGCCCTGCACTGTCGTCGGGATAGCCCAGCAGCACACTGATGGAGGCAAGCGTTTCACCGCTCAACTCCAACAGAATGCGTTTCACGACTTTTGCAGGCAACTCCTCCAGCAGGCGCACCCGCGCGTCGGGTTCAATCGCCTCAATCAGCTGCACCAGGTCAGGGTCCTCCATTGCGCGTACCAGCTGCGTCTGCTCCCAGCGATCAAGGCGCTCGAATACATCGAGCGCGCGCTGCTTTTCGAGCAGGCGGAACACCAGCGCCTGCTGGCTGGGTGGTATCTCGCGCAAGCACTCCACAATCACGCTGGGGTGAGCTTGGCTCAGCGCCACCTTCACCCCCTCGAAGTTCTTCTCTGCCAACATTCCCGCCAAGATGTTGAACAAGTTCATGGCACACCTCCCTCGTTGAGTTATAAGTTGAAGGCGGCATTCGCTCCAATCACC
>JAUQOS010000100.1 GCA_030550775.1 Armatimonadota bacterium | reverse complement strand
GGGGCAGAATTGCTGCGAGAAGCGCGGTGGAATCCAAGCGATGTACCCTTGTCAGGAGTGCAGCGGGGGGCTCGACCGTGTTTTACCAGAGATTCCTCGCCTGCGGCTCGGAATGACAAAACTTTTGCTCGCAAAAACCTCATGTCACCCCGAGCGCAGCGAGGGGTCTTGGCTGGGTCTTGTCAGAGATTCCTCGCTTTACTCGGAATGACAGGGTTGCCTTCGCCTACGGCTCGGAATGACAAGTTCACTAACGACAGGCAGCCATTGGGGCTGCAGTAAGTCTTTCAGTCGTACAGAGCATCCAGATAGCGGCGCAATACTTCGTCTATCACACCCCGAAACGGTAGCGAGTTCGCCATTCCATAGATAGGTGCCATCTCGCCCTTCGCTTCAGGGTGCGCCTTGACATACGCCACTGCCTCGCGCAGGTCATTTAGGAACGTCTCCGCAACGCCGGGTTGCGTATGTCGGATTGTTACGGCAAGGTGTAGCCCTGCGGGTCGCTGAAGGGCGTTTAGTCGCCAGCCATGTTGCGCCATCTGGTCGAGCACCTGATAGATATTCACTTTTTCCGATGCGCTGGTGAAAGCGATTAAAAACAGTGGTTCCCCCATCAGGCGGAGTTCGGGAATTTGCTCAATGCCTTTGCGGATGGTGAGCGCGGTTTGCATAATCTGGCGTGTCGCTTCGAGGTAGCCCTGCTTGCCGATGGAGACCATCGCTGCCCAGCCCGCCACGCTCAGCGCGCCCGGACGGCTGCCCGGCAGCGTGGGCGAGGCATACAGTCCGCCTTGCCAATCGGTCGCGGTGAAGTATTGGTAGCGGCGCAGGCGACGCCCCCGATAGAGGATAACCGACAAGCCTTTTGGTGTGTAGCCATACTTATGTGGGTCTACTGAGATGGAAGTCACGCCGTCCACGCGGAAGTCCCACGGCGTCACGGGATAGCCCAGCTCCTCGATGAAGGGCAAGATAAAGCCTCCCAAGCAGGCGTCTACATGCATGCCCAACCCGTACTGCTTTGCTAGCTGTGCGATTTGGGGGATGGGGTCGATCACACCGTGAGGGTAGCCCGGCGCAGAGCCAACCAGCGCAATGGTGCGGCGCGTAATGGCGCGGTGCATCGCTTCAACATTCGCTTTGAAATCATCGCCGACGGGGGTGCGGATGAGTTTGATGCAAAACAGATGCGCTGCCTTGTCGAAGGCGGGATGGGCGGTTTCGGGGGCAACCACTTCGGGTTCGGTGATGCCCTTTTCGGCGCGTGCCCAATCGCGATAGGTCTTCATTGCCAGCAGGATGCTTTCCGTGCCCCCGGAAGTGGTGGTGCCCACGACCTGTTGGTCGGGGTCGTCGGTGGTGGGAGCACGTAGCAGGTGAGCGGTCATGCGCACAATTTCGGCTTCAAAGCGTATGGTGCTGGGAAACAGATCGGCATGCAGCGGATTGCTTTGAGCATGCAGCGCATACACTTGGCTGAGGAACGCGCTGTGCTCCTCGCCCCCGTGATACACGGTGCCTGACACGCGCCCCTGTTGCCATGGAGGGGCTTCGTGCTCGCGCAGCTGACGCAACCACTCCAGAATTTGGGCTTGCGCCACGCCCTGCTCGGGGAGGGCGTGAAATTCTGGAAGCCACTCAATCGTGGGGCGCATTTTGCTGCGCACTAACTGCTCCACTTGGGCATACTCTGCTTCCAGACGCTTTTGTACGGCAGGAATGCGCTGTGCTGCCTTCTCAGCCCCCTGAACTATACCTTTCCAAACACGCTTTAGTCCCATAACGGCACGATTGTACCTAAAATTGCAGGTGGCGCGTCTAATAGCAGGGTACACTTCAGGGGCAGCAATGAGAACGAAGCGTTTGCGAACGCTAGCGGGGTTGCTTAGCGTAAGTGGGATGCTCCTTTTGGTTGCGGGCTGTGGATGGGGGCGTCACTCAGCTACAGGGGTGGTGCCGATTGATCCGTGTGAGGATGCGTCTGCGCGCACACGCACTGCGCCTCTCAGCGAACCGCCTAACCGCACAGGCGCACGCTGGACGATTATGGTGTTCCTCAACGCGGCTAACGACTTGGATGAGTACAGCGAGCTGAATGTCAACCAAATGGAGCAAGCACAGACCAATCCGAATGTGCGTGTGGTGGTGCAGTGGAAGCGCTCGGCACGGTTCGCTCCGCAAGGCAGCTGGACAGGCACGCGGCGCTATCTGATTCAGTACGATAACGACCCCACTGAAATCCGCTCGCAACTGCTGGAGGATATGGGGCAAGGGGTGGATATGGGCAGCGCGCAGACCCTGCGCGAGTTTATCCAGTGGGCACAAACGAACTTCCCTGCCGATCGCTATGCGCTGGTGATTTGGAATCACGGTTCGGGTTGGCGTTCGCGGGCATTGGTGGAGGGACGCGCCGTCTCGTTCGATGATGAGCTGCGTACCAGCATCAAAATTTGGGAACTGCCAACTGCCATTCGCCCCACTTCCGACGCGCCCGTGTTGGATGTACTGCTATTCGACGCCTCGCTGATGCAGATGCTGGAGGTGGCTTATGAGTGCCGGTATGTGGCACGCTACATTGTTGGCTCGGAAGAAAGCCCGCCTGGCGAGGGCTACCCCTATCACGAAATCCTCGCCCCGTTGATGAACAACCCCACTATGCCTACGCGCGACTGGGTGGCGCAGATCCCTGAGATTTTCGTGAGCTGGTACGCTACGAACTACCCGGGCTACTCCAACATTACGCAGTCGGCAGTAGACACCAGTAAGCTTGAAGTGGTTGCCAACGCTGTCGATTGTTTGGCATCGGTGTTGCTGGCGAAACGGTTTGAATACGCCGATAGTCTGCGCCGCGCCCGCCAAGAGGCACAAAACTACTCCACCTACCCCGACTATCGTGATCTTTGGCATGTGGCGCAACTGCTCAAAGATTACACACAAGACCGCGACATCGCCCATGCGGTAAACCTGGTGCACCAGTCGCTGAATTGGGCAATCGTGAGCAACCGCCGCGCGAACAACTCGCGTGTGTTCCACTCCTACGGGCTGTCAATATACTACCCCGATGCGGGCAGCTACTTGGGACGGTATGCCAACACCGCGTTTGCTCGCGCCACTCGGTGGGACGAATGGCTGCAAGTTGCACCATAGGCTCTACTCCACTTCGGCTGCTTTGGGATAGGTTCACGCCCGAGCATTGGGGATAACCTAAGTTGCGCCGTATCAGCTATGTGCAGGCGAGATTCGTCGCTGCGCTCGGGATGACAAGGTCATTGGCGCAACAGTGGGCTTGTCATTCCGAGCCGCAGGCGAAAAATCTCAGCAGATCCGCTAGGTCATTCCAAGCCGAAGGCGAGGAGTCTGGAGCAGAGCACGACTGAGCCCCTCGCTGCGCTCGGGGTGACAAACACCTTAGCCACACCCCACTTGTCATTCCGAGCCAAAGTAGTGTTATAATTGTTGCGCTTGGAGGGGGCACTCATGCAACAGACTACAAGCACGATGGCGGTTGCCAGTCTGGTATTAGGGATTATCGCGCTGGTGTTGCTATTCGCTTCGGGGCTGTTCCAGTACTGTATCCCGCTACCACTGGTTTTGGGCATTTTGGCGTGGGTGATGGGCAAGAACGCACTCGACCAGATAGAGGCAGGGTTGGGCAACCCAAATGATCGGGGGCTGGCGGTTGCAGGCTATGTGATGGGAATTATTGCAACAGTGCTGTCGGGACTTGGGCTATGCTGCCTCGTGGGCACAATCGCTGGGATGCTCGGCTTTATGGTGCCTATCCTTCGCCAGATGCCGTGGGGACCGTAGGGAGTGTTTCTATGTGAGGGGCGCGTTGGCGTAGGCGTCTAAGTCGTAGTCGGCGCGTTCGCCCGACAGCAAGCGGAAATAGCCCGCCAGTGCGATCATCGCGGCGTTGTCGGTGCAATATTTGGGGGGTGGCACTTTGAGCGCGATGCCTGCGTGTTGACAGGCAGCTGCCATCTGCTGGCGCAGTGCAGAGTTGGCTGCCACGCCCCCTACCACAGTCACCAGCGGGATGTTGTGTGCCTGCGCAGCAGCGAGAGTCTTTTCCACCAGCACTTCCACAACAGTTTGCTGAAAGGCCGCGCACAGGTTATTGATGGTGGCTTCGTCGAGCGCACCGCGAGCCTGCAGGCGTTCCACCTCGCGACGCACGGCGGTTTTTAGCCCGCTGAAGCTGAAATTCCAGCCCTCCACTGTTGGGCGTGGAAAATGGAACGCTTCGGGGTCGCCGTGCTGGGCGCGCTTGTCTATTGCGGGTCCGCCGGGATAGCCTAAGTTCAGCAGGCGCGCGGTTTTGTCAAACGCCTCGCCTGCAGCATCGTCCAAAGTGTGTCCCAGCAGCGTGTAGTGTGCGTGATTGCGCACCAGCACCAGCTCGGTGTGCCCGCCCGACACAATCAGCGACAGGTGTGGAAACGGGATGGGCGCCTCAGGTTCCGTCAGAAACGCCGAGTAGAGGTGCCCCTCCAAGTGATGCACGCCCACTAACGGTTTTTGGAGGGCGAAGGCTAACGCCTTTGCAGTCGCCAGCCCCACCACCAGCGCGCCCACTAATCCAGGGCGGTTCGTGACGGCAATGCCGTCGATGGCGCTAAGGCAGATGCCCGCTTCGTCTAAGGCTTGCTGCAGCACGGCGTTGAGCCGTTCCACATGCTGGCGGGCAGCGGCTTCGGGCACCACGCCCCCCCACTGCGCATGAAGTTGCGCCTGCGACGCCACGATACTGGAGCGCACCACGCGCTCCTCCAACACCGCCACCGAAGTCTCGTCGCAGCTGGTCTCAATGCCCAAAATGTAGCGCACGCGGTGGATTATACCATTGGATTTAGCTGCAAGTAGCATCCATTCGCGTGCTATCGCACTTGTTCACAGCATTTGGTATAATCGCAGTCGCCATGCACAAGGGCTACTATCGCTACCCGACTATCTACGGCGACACGGTAGTTTTTGTTTGTGAGGACGATTTGTGGACGGTCTCGGTTGAAGGAGGCATTGCGCGGCGGTTGACCACCAGCCTCAGCGAGGTGAGCACGCCGCACTTCTCGCCCGATGGCAACTGGATTGGCTTCGTCGCTAAAGACGAGGGGCACCCTGAAGTGTATGTGATGCCCGCTGAGGGGGGCGAACCGCGTCGCCTCACTTATCAAGGCGCCGCGCGCGTACAAGTGGTGGGCTGGACCTCCGACGGCACGGCGGTTATTTACAACAGTACTGCCGAACGCCCACCCCGCGAAACATGGCTGTGGCGCGTATCGCTGGAAGGCGGTCTGCCCCAACAGTACCCCTATGGCATCGCCCACCATATCAGTTTTGGACCCAATGGTGCAGTCATCTTGGGCAGGCACACAGGCGATCCTGCCCGTTGGAAACGCTACCGCGGCGGCACGGCAGGCGTGTTCTGGATTGACCGCACAGGCACAGGCGAGTTCGTGCTATTCAAGCCCACCGATGGCAACCTCACTGCCCCAATGTGGATTGGCGAACGCATCTACTTTGTGTCCGACCACGAGGGCATCGCAAACATCTACTCCTGCCTACCCGATGGTAGCGACTTACAACGCCATACCCACCACGAGGAATACTATGTGCGCTACCCCAGCACGGACGGCAAGCGCATCGTGTACCACGCAGGCGCAGATTTGTATGTGCTGGACTTAGCTACTGGCGAAAATCGGCTGATTCCTGTGGAGCTGCACAGCCCGCGCACTCAAGCCCAACGCAAGTTCGTGGAAACCGAAAAGTATCTGCAGGAGTACACCCTGCATCCGCAGGGGCACACGCTGCTGCTGACAGTGCGCGGCAAGCCGTTCGTGATGGGCAACTGGGAAGGCGCGGTAGTGCAACACGGCGAGCCGCAGGGTGTGCGCTACCGCCTCAGCCAATTCCTCAACGATGGCAAACGCCTCATCACGGTATCGGATGCGAGCGGCGAGCCACGCCTTGAACTCCACACCCCCGAAGGCATCACTCGCTATGAGGAGTTCGATATCGGGCACCCCTACCAACTGGAGGTGTGTCCCACAGCCGACCGCGTCGCACTGAGCAACCATCGCTTTGAACTACTTATCTTTGACATCGAGCTGCGCAGGCTCACACTGGTGGAACGCAGCGAGTACGCGATGATTCAGGGCTTCGCGTGGTCGCCTTGCGGGCGGTGGTTGGCGTACAGCTTCGCCCCTAACGAGCGCACTCACATCATCAAGATTTACGACACCGAGACAGGCGCAATCCACCCGATTACGCAACCTGAGTTCCGCGATGTGATGCCTGCGTGGGATCCCGACGGTGATATGTTATATTTCCTCTCCTACCGCGACTATGACCCTGTGCCTGACAACCTGCAGTTCGAACTCGCGTTCCCGATGGGCATGCGCGTGATGGCGGTAGTGCTGCGCAAGGATATTCCTAATCCGCTGCTGCCCCAGCCGCGCCCGTTTGAGGAAAAGGGCAGTTAGAAGCGAATTGCGTTGGCGTCCCCGCGGACGCCATGCTTTAGCCCGTACGGGCAAGTTCAGCCTATGTTGAAATGGCTTGAGCCTGCCGCAAAAGTGTGGGGTAAAGGGGCGGGTTTGACCCCGCCCCTCGCTTTCAAGATGCCTTAGTGGGGAGATTAGCACCCCTGCCCGAAGTTGAACAGCACAATCAGCAGGTCGGTGTCGTCGACACTGCCGTCGCCGTTGATGTCAGCTTCGGCGTTCGCGCCACCAAAGTTGAACAAGATTTGGAGCAGGTCGGTGTCATTGACGCAGCCATCGTTGTTCGCATCGCCCAGCACGGGCACATAAAGACACAGGTTGTCTATGCGCACGGGGTTGATATCTGCAGCTGCGTTGCCTAGCGTTTCGCGGTAGCCGATGTAGAAGCCGCCGACCAGCCCCGTGGCGGTTGTGCCTGTGATTACGATAGGGCTACTGGGGTCGGCATAAAACAGTCCGCGCACCTGTCCGTTAATCACCTCAAGGCGCAGCCGATACCAACCAGCACTCAGCCCCGACAGATCGATATCGCCGTAGATTGTCCAGCTGGTGGAAGCCCCGCTTGCGCCCGCGTCTACTAAGTAGAGGCGCGATTCGTTGGGGTGCCCTGAGGCGTTGTTGGCGCGGCGGAATACCCAACCCACGCCCGACATGCCGTTCGCGCTGGCAGCAATCAGCGGGTGGTTATGCACGCTATCCGCGCCGCCAAGCAAACCAATCATCCACGTCTCCACGCGCGTGTTGGGCGGTGCGGCAGGGTTGATGTAGACGAATAGGTCATAGCCTGCTGTGCTGTTCTCAAATACATAGTTGGCGACTGCCACATTGCCGCCGCCTGCCCAGTCGCGTACCATCATCGCTTTGCCGCCGCCCGGCGAAGCGGGTATCGCGTTGGGGTTGAACCCTGAGGTCGCGGCATTATCTGCCTGCGTCGGGTCAATCACGCGCGGGTTGCGGTAGGAGCCCACGAACTCAGCGGGAGTATCGCCTACGTTGTAGTTGTCAAAGCTCAAGCACAGACGGCTGGTGAGGGGAGGCAAGTTGTTTGATGCCCCTGGCGTAGGGCGGAAGTGCCCAAAGTCGCGCCCGTTCACATTCGTATCGTACCCATCGCGCCAGCGACCGATGGTCATAAAGGAGCCGTCAGTGGTTGCGCCCGCTTCGAGACTCTGATAGTTGCCCCACAGACCACCGCCGAGTTGCGGACGGATGTCCTCAGGAACCCAGTTCGTAATCACGGAGCGATTCACCTCATACGCTACCGCATCCACCACCGTGCGCGGGTCGCCTGGAATAATCAGTGCAATCCACTCGTTGTCGTTCTCGAGAGCGCCCGCCGTGCCCGGGTCGAAAATCTGGTTCACGCAGCCACCACAACGAGCGTTCAGATTGGGCGTACCCAGCACATAGAACTGACCGGGTTGGAGAATCACCTGACGGTCGGGTATACCATCGCCGTCGTCGTCGCCGATCACGAAGTCACGGTTGT
>JAUQOS010000014.1 GCA_030550775.1 Armatimonadota bacterium | reverse complement strand
CGGGCGCGTTCACCGTGCCGAATGTGCCCAGCGGTACCTTCAAAGTGTGGGTGAAACCGCACGGCTGGCTCGCAACGCTTGAAGACGGCATCACCATCCCGAACCTGCTGCCCGTCGCCTTTGTGTCGGGCGCGCCAGGCGACGCGAACAATGACAACATCATTGACGACGCCGACCTGTTGGAGGTACTGTTCAACTTCGGGCAGACAGGCAACAATCTCGCCTCTGACCTAAACTACGACGGCGTCGTAGACGACGCAGATCTGCTCGTCGTGCTATTCAACTTCGGTCAGCAAGGCGAGCCGTAAGAGTCTCTACTGGCGCGGGCGCACTGCCCGCGCCTCACCTACTACTCGCCCTCCACACAGGTGTGCGGGCGATAGCCTGCTGCCTCTGCCTCCTGCGACGAGCGAAACCGCACTTGGTTTTCGGGCTTGGGCAAGCTGGGGCAATCAGGCGCGTGATACACCTTGCTGCGGTGGTTGCCAATCACTGCAAACGCAGGTGCGGGGCGCGCGACGGGACGCGTAGACCCAGCAGTCGCCGTGCGTGTGGTGGCAATCTGGAGCTTGCGTTCGCTTCCCAGACGCATCACGATGTCGCCGTTCAAATCAGTGCGGTAGAGGCGCACCCCGCGCAGCAGCGCCAGCGTTTCGCGATGTGGATGCCCATACCGATTGCCTGCCCCCACCGAAATCACCGCCACGCGCGGCTGCACGCGGTTCAAGAACGCGCGGTCGGTGCCATTTGCCGCGCCATGGTGCGAGACTTTCAGCACATCTGCGCGCAGGTTCGCCCGCGCTGCGTACAGGCGTTGTCTGCCCTCGCGCTCAATATCGCCCGTGAACAGGAAGCTTCCACCAGGCGCATCCAGGCGCAACACGATACTGTTGTTATTGGGATCCGAGCGCGTGCCCTGCAACAATGGCTCACGGGGCGCAAGCACGCTTACGCGCACATTCGGCGCAGCCTCCAGCGTTAGCCCGCTGCGCACCACACGAAACTTGGGGCGACCTCCACTTGGTGCACGCGCCTGCCGCACTGCCCGCAAAAAGTCGCGATAGACGGGCGACTCATACGGACTGCCGATGTCCCATACCTCGCTCACGGGCACCGTGCGCAACACCTCGATCAAGCCTCCGATATGGTCGCTGTGCGGGTGACTGGCAACCACCCAATCCAGTCGGCGCACACCCAACTGCTGCAGCTTGCGTACTAACACGCGCCCCTGCTCCACCTCGCCCCCATCAATTAGCATCGTCTTGCCGTTTGGAAAAGTGATGAGCGCGCTATCGCCCTGCCCCACATCAAGAAACACCACTTGCAACACGCCCCGCGGCGCAGGCTGCAAGACCGTGCGCGACTCTGCCGAAACAGGCGACTGCGACGAAGGGGCACAACCGTGAAGAACCAGCAACCAGAGGGCAAATAGCCATCCCAAGTAGCGCATCATCGCACCTATTATACCAACGCAACCCAAGAGGTATACTCTATCGTGCCCACCGCAGGGCAGGAGAGAGAGGTTATGGCGGAAGTGCGATCAATTTTAGCAACCGACTGTGGCAGCACAACCACCAAAGCGATATTGATTGAGAAACGCGGCGATGAGTATCGCCTCATCAACCGCGGTGAGGCGCCCACCACCGTCGAAGCCCCCTTCGACGATGTAACCATCGGTGTGCTCAACGCCACGCGCGAGCTGGAAGATCTCACTGGCAGACAACTGATTCAAGATGGCAAAATCCTCACTCCCCAAATTGACGAAAAGCGTGGTGTAGATTTGTATCTGTCTACCTCTAGCGCAGGTGGTGGGCTACAAATGATGGTGATGGGCGTGGTGCGCCAAATGTCTGCCGAAAGTGCCCAACGCGCTGCCCTGGGCGCAGGTGCCATCATTATGGATGTCATAGCCATTGATGATGGGCGCAAAGACTACCAAAAAATCCAACGGCTGCGCGAGTTGCGCCCCGACATTGTGCTGCTCTCAGGTGGCACCGACGGCGGTACCGTTACGCACTTGGTAGAGCTGGGCGAGTTATTGATTGCCGCTGACCCGCGCCCACGCTTCGGCACGATGAGACTGCCTGTCATCTTCGCAGGCAACAAAGACGCTCGCGAGGAAATCAAAAACCTACTGGGCGAGCGGTTTGACCTGCGCATCGTGGACAACATCCGCCCCACGCTAGAGCGTGAAAACCTCGGTCCCGCCCGCGAAGCCATCCACGAACTGTTCTTAGAGCACGTGATGCAGCAAGCGCCCGGCTACTCCAAGCTCATGACTTGGACCTCTGCCGACATCATGTCCACGCCCAACGCCGTGGGCAAGATTATGGTGACCATCGCCGAGCAGCGCGGCATTAACATCTTGGGTGTGGACATCGGCGGCGCGACCACCGATGTGTTCTCAGTGTTTGATGGCAACTACACGCGCACTGTTAGCGCGAACTTAGGCATGAGCTACTCAATCTGCAATGTGATGCTGGAGGCGGGCATTCCCAACATCTACCGCTGGCTCCCGTTTGATATCGAGGAGTACGAGGTGCGCAACCGCCTGCGCAACAAAATGATCCGTCCCACCACCATCCCGCAAACCTACGAAGATCTGCTGCTGGAGCAAGCGGTTGCTCGCGAGGCACTGCGATTGGCATTCATCCACCACAAGCAGCTGGCGCGCGGCTTGAAAGGTGTTCAACAGCAGCGCACCATCGGTGAGGCGCTGGAACAAACCGAAACTGGCAGAACGCTGGTGGATATGATGAAGCTGAACATGATTGTGGGCAGTGGCGGTGTGCTAAGCCACGCGCCCCGACGCGCCCAAGCCGCGCTGATGATGATGGATGCCTACCAGCCCGAAGGCGTCACAATGCTCGCGGTGGACTCGATCTTTATGATGCCGCAGTTGGGCGTGCTCTCCACCGTGCACCCCGAGGCTGCTGCGCAAGTGTTTGACCGCGACTGCCTGATACGGCTTGGCTCGTGTGTGGCACCTGTAGGGCAAGGCAAAGAGGGCGAGCCGTGCCTAACCATTGAGTTCAACGGCAAGAGCGAAACCTTCCGCTACGGCGAACTGCGCGTGTTGCCGCTGGGCGTGGGCGAAACTATCGAGGCGACACTCAAGCCCGCGCGCGGCTTCGATGTGGGCGCGGGCAAGGGTAAACCCGTTGAGGCCACTTTGGAGGGCGGCGTGGTAGGCATCGTCGTCGACACGCGTGGACGCCCACTGCAACTGCCCCAAGACAACACGCAGCGCCGCCAAAAGCTCATCGAGTGGATGAGCGCGCTCGGCTTACCCAAACCGTAAGCACGGACACCCTTGCCCGTTGCCAGAGCTGTTGCGTGATTTTGACCAAACCCCCTCCTTGAGGTTGCCCCCTACAGGCAGGGGGAACCGCTGGGGATTTGGTTCCCCCACTGCGCGAGGGGAACCTACAGGAGCTGATAAGGGTACACGGTTCTACCCCAAACTCGGGCGCCGCGGGCGCATCTTTCCCACTTGCACCCCTCAAGCCGAGAGCAGAGATGGATTTTTCTCGAACCCCCTCCTGCAGGTTCCCCCTACGCCGTAGGGGGAACCGAGGGCGTTTTTTTCGGTTCCCCTCGCGGGGCGGGTGGTCGATTACAACGTGGTTTGGCGGTTTGGGGAACTGGGTCGGGGGCGGTTCCCCGCGCAGGGCAGGGGGAGCCTTACGGAGGGGGGCAAGACAGCCGAGTTGAACCTAGGCGTTGTACCCTTATCAGAGGAGCAGAATCCCCCTGCGAAGAGCGCGCAGTGGAACCCAAACGATGGACCCTTTATCAGGAAGAGCTGGGGGTGAAGAGCGAAAGCCGGCGGGCACGCCTCCGACGAGGGACTCACCACATTTGAAACCCCAAGTGGTGTAAGAGGAACCTCAACACCCAAAAACAGCAAACGCCGCGAAACATTCGGGCGTGGCTGTAAACTGCAGAAAAGCCAACCCTGAGGCATCAGGGGCGATCCAGCTAAACGATTCTACCTCTTACGGCGGCGCAGCGCGCGCAAACTCACCAGACTTGCCGCTCCGCGCAATCGTGCCGGCTGGCTCAGGGACTATCAAAGAACCGTAGGCGGACAGACTGCTTACGAAAACATCCACTGAGGGTGGGTATGCCAGATAGGAACGGTGGATAAATGTTCTGACCTCTTGTGGGAATCCGCCCCCCGGGTGTCGCGATGCTTGCAGTGGACCCGACCCCTTACAAACCTTGGGCGCCGCTACCGCATGGGCAAGTTGTTTGAGCAGGCACGCTCTATGGCACAATCGCGTACTTGATGCCTTCGCCCCGATCCAGCTGTTCGAACACTTGCACAATCTCGCGCAGGGGGCGCGTGTCGGTGATGAGCTGCTCAACGGCAAACTCGCTTTGGTGCAGTCGTTCCAGTGCCTGTAGAGCGTCCGGCGTGGTGAAGTGGAAGCTACCCAAGATGGTCAACTCATCGTAATGCCACCGCTCGGCTAGGATGCTCACGGTTTCGCCTTTTGCCAAACCACTGTACAGCAACACCTTGCCGCCGGGGGCAGCCAAGTCGGGGGCGAGCTGCCAGATTTCTTTGGCACCTGTGGCTTCAATCACCACATCGGCTCCGCCGTCGGTAAGCATGCGAACCGTTTCCATCCAGTGCTGAGGGTCGGGCGTCGCCAAAACGGTTTCAGTGGCTCCCAGCGTGCGTGCCAGCTGCAAGCGTTCGGGGCGTCTGCCGACTACTATCGTTTCGCAGTGACGGGCGCGGGCTTCCATTAGATGCAGATAACCCATCGCGCCTGTGCCGACGATGCACACGCGCGCCCCGGGCAGCGGCTCCAGCATGCGCCATGCGTGCAGCACGCATGCCAACGGTTCCACAAACGCGCCACGCAAGTCGCTCAGTGTCTCCAACGGAAACACATGCACGCGTGCCACACGCGCGTTGATTTTGAGATACTCAGCATAAGTGCCCAGCACGACAGCATCAAAAAGGTTGCGACAAAGGTTATACCGTTGGCGTCGGCAGGTAAAGCATGTACCACAGGGCGCTGTGGGCAACCAAGTGACGCGTTGCCCCACACGGAGATGCTCCACGCCTTCACCAACGGCAACGATTTCGCCTACCCCCTCGTGCCCAAACGCACCGAACGGCAATTTGGCGTGCCCGCGGCGATAGGTTTTCAAATCGGTGCCACAAGTAAGCGCGATGCGCATGCGCACCACCACCTCGCCGGGGGCTGGCTCTGGAGCGGGTAACTCGCGCAATTCCAACACACGTGGGGCGGGTAACCAAGCAGCCAACATCGCCTCGAAGTGTACCTCTCAGTTGGCAAACACGCCTTCTTTGGTCTCCTGCAGCATCTGATAGTGGCGGGCGCGACACTGGTTCATCACCTGCAGCCGCTTTTCTGTATCCACGCCCAGCAGGCGCATAATCCTACCCGCGATTTCAATAAAGGTCTCAAACTCCTCAGACACGACATCGGTAGCTCCAGCTGCATACAGCGGTTCAATCTCCGACACATAGCGTGTGCGCACAACAATATACACATCAGGGTTCAGTTCGCGGATCGTGCGCACCGCATAGCGAGTGCTGATGGGGTCGGAAATCGCGATGACTACCGCGCGAGCGCGCTGAACACCCGCAGCGAGCATGATTTCAGGATGGGCAGCATCGCCATAAACCACCGGAATGCCCTGCTTTTGCGCCGCGCGCACCAGCGCCCCGTTCATCTCCACGACCACGAACGGTTCGTTCAGTTCGCGCAGCATGTTTGCTAAGTTGCGCCCGTTCAGCCCGAAGCCCACAATGATGATGTGGTCGCGCAGCTCAGGATGGCTCTCGTGGGCGGCGCGTACTCGCGAAAGCCACGGGGCACGGCGCGTGGCACGCGCCAGCAGCTGATAGGCAGTTGCTAATACGATGGGTGTCAGCAGGATGCTCAGCGAGGTGCCCGCCACCAGCCCATTGACTAACTCAGGCGGGAGCAAGCGCGTGGCGCGTGCCTGCTCCATCAGCACGAACGAGAACTCGCCGATATTCGCCAGCACCGTGCCTGCCAGCAGCCCCACGCGCAGCGGGCGCCGAATCGCCAACGCCGTGCCTAGCACAATCAGCATCTTAAACGCCATCAGCCCGACCGTCCACAGCAGCACTTGCGTCCAATTTTCATGGAGGTAAGGCAAGTCCACCAGCAAGCCCACCGAAATGAAAAACAGCGCAAGGAAGCTGTCGCGGAAGGGGGTGATGTTGGCGGTGATTTGGTGGCTGTAGGGCGTCTCGGAGATGATAATACCCGCGATGAACGCCCCCAGCGCGGGCGAGAGCCCCAACTGCTGCGTGATATAGCTCATCAGCAACGCCAGAAACAGCGACCCCAACACGGGGATCTCGCGCGTATCGGAAGCAACCATCCAGCGGAGTAGCATTGGCACCACAACGCGCGCTGCGAAATATACCGCTGCCACGCCCACTACTGTCAACACCAACTTCAGCCCCACCACCGACAGCCCACGCTCTTCCAGCTGCATCAAAAAGGGCAGCACCGCCATAAAAATCGGCGCCATCACATCTTGAAACAACAACACGCCTACTGCAAACCGTCCATGGGTGCTATCCAGCTCCTCGCGCTGCTTAAGCAGTTTGACCCCAACAGCCGTGCTGCTGAGGCTAATGATCATACCGAGCGCCAGTGCCTGCGCTAAGTTATAGCCCAGCAGGAACGCGCCTATTGCACACAGCACTACCGTCAGCCCCACTTGCGCAATGCCTGCCCGCAACACATAGTGGCGCAACTGCAGCAAACGGTCAATCGAGAACTCCACCCCCAGCGAGAATAGTAGCAGCACCACGCCCATCTCTGCCAGCAGCTTGATGGCTTCCGCCTCACCAATCCAGCCCAAGCCGTAAGGCCCCATCAACGCTCCTGTGAGGATAAAACCGACGATTGAGGGGAGACGCAAACGCTGGAACAGCGCCACAATCACGATGCTGGCGCCGATGACAAGCAGGATGCTCTCTGCAAGGGAAGCCGCGTGGGTGTGTGCCATGTGTGCGCGGAATTGTACCTGAGCCGTGTGGCGCAGGTATAATCTCGCGTGTAGGAGCACGGCATGATGGACGGATGGCCCGCGCACCTGACACTTTGGATAGTGTTACTGCCTTTGGTTGGCAGTCTGTTTCACGCGCTATTGGGCGGCTGGCTTGTGCGCACGTTGGGCACGCGGACGGGCAAGTGGCTCGTCGGCGCGGTGGGCACAGGCGTAGTGCTGAGCGCGTTTGCTCTCAGTTGGCAGCTGCTGCAGGCGATGCTTCGCCTACCCCCACAAGAGCGCACCATAGTATATGGCATTACTGAGTGGATTCAAACGACGCGCTTGACTGTGCCCCTTGAGTTCCTGATAGACCCACTCTCGGTGTTGATGGCGTTGGTCGTCACAGGCATCGGTGGGCTAATCCACCTCTACGCCACGGGCTATATGGCAGACGATGACGATTATCCGCGCTTTTTCACCTACTTCAACTTGTTTATCTTTTTCATGCTGGTGCTGGTGCTGGCGGGCAACTTTTTGGTGATGTTTGTTGGATGGGAGGGCGTGGGGCTATGCAGCTACTTACTGATTGGCTTTTTTTACCGCAACGCGGAATGGAAGGCGAACACCGACGCCGCGAACAAAGCGTTTATCGTGAACCGCATCGGCGATGCCGGCTATCTACTGGCGATGTTCATCATCTGGGCAGTATTTGGCACGCTCTCGTTTGCGCAGGTAAACACGTTGGCGTTCACAGTGTTGCGTGAGGCAGGCTGGGTGGCGACAGCCGTGGCGCTGCTGTTGTTCTTGGCGGCGGCGGGTAAGTCGGCGCAGTTGCCGCTTTACTTCTGGCTGCCCGACGCGATGGCGGGTCCAACGCCCGTTTCTGCCCTCATACACGCTGCCACGATGGTGACAGCAGGTGTCTATCTGCTGGTGCGCGTGCATCCGATTTTGGAGATGGCGCCGATGGCGATGGGCATTATCGCAGGGGTGGGTGCGCTTACCGCACTGTGGGCGGCAACCATCGCGATTGCCCAAACTGATATCAAGCGCGTGTTGGCATACTCTACCGTCAGCCAACTGGGCTATATGTTTCTGGCGTGTGGCGTGGGCGCGTTTTGGGCGGGGATGTTCCATGTGGCAACGCACGCCTTTTTCAAAGCGTTGTTGTTCTTGGCGGCTGGCTCGGTACTGATTGCGCTGCATCATCAGGGCGACATTCGCAAGATGGGGGGCTTGGCGCGGGCGTTGCCAGTTACCTTCGCCACGATGGTGGTGGGGTGGCTGGCAATTATGGGCATTCCGCCGCTGTCGGGCTTTTGGTCGAAAGAGGCGATTCTGCTAAGCGTCTACAATGCAAAGTTGGTGTACTTTGCGCCGTTCCTGTTTGGGGTAGGGGTGCTGACGGCAGGGCTTACGGCGGCGTATATGACGCGCTTGGTGTGGCTGGTGTTTGTGGTGCCGCCTGCAGCGCATGCCCCTTCGGAAGGGCATTCTCACGAGCTGCCACGCGAGCGATACGCTACGGTGCTTAGCGTGTTGGGCATTTTGGCGTTGGGGTCGGTGCTGTTTGGGTGGGTATTGCCCAGCGAGAAAGCGTTCCACGAGTTCCTCAAGCCCGTTGCTGAGCCGAGCATTTTGGGGCAAGAGAATCTCTTCTTCAGCGAAACGGCGGGCAAGGGCATCGTGTTCGGGATTGCCTTGGGAGCGGCGGTGCTTGGAGCAGCGTTCGCAATAGTGCGCTATCGGCGCGGTATGCCTAAAGCGGAAGCGCAACTGCAAGGCATATGGGGCGCAGCCCACAAGCAGTGGGGCTACGATGGGCTAATGCGTGCACTGGGCGTAAACTTGGGTGGAGCTCTCGCGCTCGTTTTAGCGGTTATTGTGGAAAGCGTAATTGATACCGTGGTGAACCTCGTTGGTGCGTCGGCGCGCGCGTTGGGCAACCTGCTGCGCCCGCTGCAAAGCGGGTATGTGCGCTCGTATGCGCTGGTGATGATGGCAGGCGCTTTGCTGTTGCTTATCGCAGCGTTTGTCTACAGCACGCGGTAGGAGGGAATCAGACTTTGGAAAAAGCGTGGCTTATTCTGCCGGGGTTGCTGCTGCTGATTGGCGGTGGCGAGTGGTTGGTGCGTGGAGCGTCGCGCTTGGCTGCGTTGCTGGGCGTGCCCCCCGTGGTGATTGGGCTAAGCGTGGTGGCGTTTGGTACCAGCGCGCCTGAGTTGGCTGTCTCGGTGCTCTCGGCGTATCGCGGGCAGCCCGACATCGCCGTCGGCAATGTGGTAGGCAGCAATATCGTCAACATTTTGCTGATTTTGGGGCTGTCGGCGGTGGTTGCGCCGCTGGCAGTAAGCGTCCGCCTTATCAAGATTGAAGTGCCCATGATGATTGGCACGGCCTTGCTCTTTTTTGCGCTGAGCTACGATGGCAAGTTGACACGCTTCGACGGGGCAGTTTTGGTGGCAATCTTTACGGCTTATCTGATTTGGATGGCGCGCACGGCGCGTTCCGAGCCGGTGTTGGAAACCGAGCTGGAAGAGGTGGGCGCGATTCCGCGCAACGGCTGGACTTATCTCAAGTTGCTGGGGCTAATCGGCTTTGGGCTGGGCGGGTTGGTGCTGGGGTCTGAGTGGCTGATCCAAGGCGCGGTAGCAGCAGCACGCGCGCTGGGGGTCAGCGAGCTGGTGATTGGGCTAACGATCGTGGCGGTAGGCACTTCGCTACCCGAGCTGGCAACTTCGGTGATTGCCAGTCTGCGTGGCGAACGCGACATTTCGGTGGGCAATGTGGTGGGCAGCAACATTTTCAACATCCTGTCGGTGCTGGGTTTCAGCAGTCTGGCAGCGCCCGAGGGAATCGCAGTTGCCCCTGCGGTGCTGCGCTTTGACGCACCTGTGATGATTGCCGTCTCGTTGGCGTGCTTTCCAGTGTTCTTCAACGGCTTTCAAATCAAGCGGTGGGAGGGTGCGCTGTTTGTAAGCTACTACATCGCCTATACGGTGTACCTGTTCCTCAACTCCAGTCAACATGACGCGCTGGATGAGTACACGCTGGCGATGAAGTACTTTGTGTTGCCACTTACGGCAATTGCGCTAGTACTAACGCTGGTGTTCGCGTGGAATCGGCAATATCTCAAGCCGCGGCGGATTAGCCGTCGGCAAGTGGAGCTTCCAAAGTAGAAGATGCTACCCGCGTGGCTGGAACAGCTAAGCGGTGCGATGCCCGCGCTAGTGCCTGGTGCCCCTATTGTATGGCGCGAGGTATGCCCCGAGTCGCGCCCTGTGTTGTTGGCGCCGTGGCTGCTGCATCAGTCATCGCCCGTGTTGGTGCTTACGCCCTCGCTGGAGCGCGCGGAGCAATGGCTGGCGGTGTTGCTACGTTTGGGGGTGCCCGAAAGTCGCCTGTTGCGCGTGCCCAGCGCGCTCACGCCCCTGCTGGAGCCAACCGGTGTGGAGCAAGAAACTCTACACGAGCGGATTCGCGCTCTCAGCGCGCTCCATCGCGGCGACGCGGTGTGTCTGATCGCGCCGATTGCTGCCGCGCTGCAGCGCACGATGCCTGAAGCGACATTTGAAGCCGAACTGGTGCGCTTGCGCGTGCCCGATGCGCCACCTCCAGACGACCACGAGTGGCTGTTCCACATCGAACCCCAGGTGCTGCTCCATCGGATTACCGAGGATGGTTATGAGTATCAGGAGCCAGTGCGCATTCCGGGGCAGTTTGCGCGGCGAGGCGGGATTGTGGATGTATTTCCGATGGGCGCGGAGTTGCCTGTGCGCATCGAGTTTTGGGGCGACGAGATTACCAGCTTGCGCCTATTTGAGCCGGCGTCGCAGCGCTCGATCCGCCAAGTGAGCACGGTGGCGATTCCACCTGCCCGCGAGGTACCGATGGGCAACGAGGCGATGGCTGCCCGCATTCGCACCGAGTGGGAACAGATGATTGCTGCCCAGCCGCCCCACCTCCAGCCCGAACTACGCCAGCGCTTGGCAGACGACCTACGCCCCCTGATGCAGGGCGCGCCCTTTGATCGCTTAGAGCTTTACCTGCCGTGGCTGTTGAACGAGCGCGCTTGCCTGCTGGATTACTTGCCCAAAAGCGGCTGGCTGGTGCTGGACGAGCCGTTGGTGCTCAGCACCGCCTACGAGCGTTTGCTGGAGGATGTCGCACAGTCGCTTGCCTCGCGCGCGGAGCGAGGCGATATACCGCCCCTGCGCGCCGAGGACTACATCGAGCCATTTGAACGCGTTGAAAAGCACACCTCCACCTTGTTATTGGGCGACCCGATATTCAGCGGGGGCAGGCTCTACCAGCTCCAACTGCGCTAACGCCCACGCTGCAGTCTCACGCAAAACAGGATCGTCGTGGTGTAGGTATTGCTCAATAAGCGGGCGCAGTGTGGGGTCACGCTTGTTGCCTGCCACAATCAGCGCGTTGCGGATGAGCCCGCGCCATTTGGTACGTTTGATGGCACTGCCCCGAAACCGTTCCGCAAACTCAGTTTCGCTCATCTGCAAAATCTCAGCGAGGGTGGGCAACGAGCGCGGCTGCAGGCGTGGCTCGGTCGTGGGCTGAGCTCGCAGCGGCTGATGGGCACGCGGGCGATTGAAGGGGCACACCTCTTGGCAAATGTCGCAGCCAAACAGCCATTTGCCCATCGGCGCCCGATACTCTTCGGGAATCGAACCGCGCAACTCAATTGTCAGGTAGCTGATGCACTTGCGGGCATCCAGTTGGTAAGGGGCTACCAGCGCGCCTGTGGGGCAGGCATCTAAGCACAGCCGACAAGTGCCACAACCGCCCTGTGCAGGCGTGTCGTACTCCAGCTCCAGCGTTAGCAGCAGCACTCCGATAACAAAGTAGGAGCCGCGCGGCGTGTTGATAAGGCAAGTGTTCTTGCCGTACCAGCCCAAGCCCGCCAGCATAGCAAGGTCGCGTTCCAGCACAGGGGCTGAATCGACGCAGATACGCCCCTGCACCTCGGGCACGAGCGCTTGGAGCGCGCTCAGCAGCATTTCCAGCTTTTCGCGGATGACAAGGTGGTAATCATCGCCCAAGGCGTAGCGGGCGATGCGATAGTCGGTGTCAGGCAATTCAGCGGGGGCGTAGTTCAACCCCACGACAACCGCGCTGCGTGCGCCTTCCAACAGCGCGGCGGGGTTGATGCGCAGGTGTGCTGTGCGCTCTAAATAGTCCATCGTGCCCCCATAGCCCTGCGCCAGCCAGAGTAGAAACGAATCGGCGTGAGGTGGCGGTTGCGCAGGTGCAACCCCCACCAACTCGAACCCAAGCGCTTGGGCGTATAGCTTGATCCATCGCGTGAGAGCGGCTGTGCTATTCATGCGGGCTGTCTCACACAAGGGTACCCCACGCAGACAGGGGAAAGGAATCGCGTGAGGTTTGTTCAGGAGATGTCCAATCTCGAGTTGCTTCTGTACCGGCTGGGCAGCGCTACGTGAGATTCGACACAAAATACGGGCACAAATTCGCCCATCATCCACCCGAAAGTTGCAGGAATGGGCTACAATTGCGGTGTAGCATGTAATCCACTTCGCAGCAGGAGGCATTAGAATGCGGCGAACGGGCTTTACGCTGATTGAGTTACTGGTGGTAATTGCGATTATCGCGATTTTGGCGGCGATTTTGTTCCCTGTGTTGGCGCAAGCGCGCGAGAAAGGGCGTCAGACAACCTGTTTGGCGAACATGCGGCAGTTGGGGCTCGCGCTGGCGATGTATCGGAACGACTGGGAGGGACGCAACCCAGGCCCAGGCGATGCAGGGCGGTGTCCGGGCGAGTGGCGCGCACCTGATTGGCCCTCGTGGATGACGGGTTTTCGCGTCTACTTAGAGGCGCAGTGGGTGCCATGCTTTCCAGTGCTTACGCGGGCGAACGATCCCGACGCACCTGTCAACCAAATCTGGTTGTTGTGGGGGCATGTGACGCGTGGGGCAATCTACCCTTATCTCAAGAACCCCGATGTATACATTTGCCCCTCCGACCGGCGCGGGCACGAGAAGAAATTGAGCTACTCGATGAACGCGGTAGCGGGCTTTATTTACGAGGCTGTGGTGGAGCGCCCTGGCGAGTTCGTGGAGCTGGTAGACGAAGGTGAAACGCTCAACGACGGCTATTTCTGGGCGCTCACGGTGCGCAACGGCACCAACGAACTCAATGACTGCCCCTCCATCGTGCATAACGGCGGGGGCAACTTCCAGTTTTTTGACGGGCACACGAAATGGGTGCGTGCCATCCATCCGCGCGAGCGCGCGCGGCTCAACCAGTGCCCGCACACCGTGCCCAAACACTACTTCTGCCCCAAGACGCCTTTCCCAGAGTCGGCGCAATACGCAGGGGCGTGCGAACGCACCCCCTAAGATAGCCCAAGTTGTTAGGAATAGGTCCCGACCGAGCAAAACGAGGAGCCCCCACGCACTCAACGACCGCCCTGAGCAAAAGGGCGTGGGGGCACAGACGGGCAAACCGTGGCTTTCGGGAAGCCCGCCGAAGCCGTTCCTACACAAACACACCCCGCCCATAAGCCGACGCAGGTTGGCTTTGTTTCCACAGGAACGGCTTCAGCCCGTCATTTTTCAAAAACAGTTTCTCACGAGCGATGGGGACCGACCCAAATGTAGGAAACTACCCCCTCCTGCGCGAACTCTCCTTCTATGGGCAGGCAACTTCTTGCGAGCATGTTGGCGCTTGGACTATGTGTCGGGTTATATGCCCAACACCTCACCCCTCAAGAGCGACGAGAGGGCTTCCGCTCGCTGTTCAACGGGCGCAACCTGCGGGGCTGGAAAGTGTACGCAGGAGCGAACTGGCGTGTGCAAAACGGCGAACTGGTGGGACCCAGCGACAGCGCGGGCTGGATTGGCACCGTCGCGGAGTATGACAACTTTATCTTGCGAGGCGAGTTCTGGGTGGATAAAGGCAGCACAGACGAGGGGAACAGCGGCGTGTTTTTCCGTGCCAAGCCTACATCAACTCCGTGGCGCGATGGCTACGAGATGCAAATCAGCCTGCAAGACCCGCGCAACCCCACAGGCAGCATTTACGACCGCGTGCCCACCCACTTGGAGCACATGCGCGAAATCGCTCCTGAACGCCAGTGGAACACCTTTGAAATCCGCGCCTGCGGACCGCACATCCAGATTACCATTAATGGCGAGACGGTACAAGATTGCACCCTCCACGAGCATACGCGCGGCGTGATTGGGCTGCAGCAACACCATCCAGGCATGGTGGTGAAGTTTCGCAACCTGCGCCTAAAACAGCTCAGCCCGCGCGAATGCGCCGCCGAGGGGTGGCAACCGCTTTTCAACGGCAAGGACCTCACAGGCTGGTTCAGCACGGGGCTGGCACGTTGGCGCGTGCAAGAGGGCGTGCTCATTGGGGAGGGCGGTATGGGGCACCTGTTCACCGAGCGCACTTTCAGAGATTTCGAGTTGCGGGCGATGGTGCGCATTCGCCCCTTCAAGCCCGATTCACCTATCAAGCCCAACAACGGCATCTATTTCCGCGCGCAGCCCAACCCCGAAAACCCCAACAACTGGCCCGTGGGCTACGAGGCGCAGGTGTTCAACCATATTGAACGCGGCAACTACATCACAGGTTCGCTATATGGGCGCGTGATGGCAAGCCGACTACTCACGCGCGATGGGGCGTGGTTCTCGATGCGTATCCGCGCCTGCGGCGACCACATCCAAATCTTCGTCAATGGGCAGAAGGTGGTGGATACTCGGGATAGCCAGTTTGCCGAAGGGCGCATCGCCATCCAGTGCCACGACCCGTTCACGATTATCGAAACACGCGACATTTATTGGCGACCGTGCCCATGACCCCGCTGTGCAGGCATTCGCTCTAAACGCACGATGTTGCCTTTGTGAGAACTACTCGTCAGCGTGGCGCTGACGCTATGCGAGGGGCTTGCCTGTAGCAGTGCGTTGTGGCTGCCTAGCGAGCGGGGAGTGATACGCATTTGAGAGGGGAGCCGAAACCTACTCAGTTCCCCCTAGTGGTAGGGGGAACCTCAAGGAGGGGGTTCGTGAAACTGCCCCCCTCCTGTAGGTTCCCCCCCGCACGCGAGGGGAACCATAAAAGCACCGCTCGGTTCCCCCTAGTGGTAGGGGGAACCAAGCGGAGGGGGTTGAGAAACTGCCCCCCTCCTGTAGGTTCCCCCCGCACGCGAGGGGAACCGAAAAAGAACACTGGGTTCCCCCTGCAAGCAGGGGGAACCAAGCGGAGTGAGTGTGTGGGTAGGGGCAGGTTGTGAGCCTGCTACGCCGTTTGTGCAAAGCGCCTCATGCTGGCAGCAGTTCTGCACTGGTGGCTACTACCTGCATGTCTGCGTCGGCGATGTGTTCGGGCGGGTGCGAAAGCACGACGAAGCGTGCCTGCTTGCCGGGTGCAAGGGTGCCGATTTCGTCGTCGCCTGTGGCGTAGGCGGCGCCGACGGTGAACATTTGCAGGGCGGTCAGTGGGTCTAAGCCCTCTTCAGGGTTGAGGCAAGTACCGTCACGGCTGGTGCGCGTTACGGCAGCTCGCCAGCCGATGATGGGGTCGCCGGGCACCACAGGCTGGTCGGAGCTGAAACCCATTGGAACGCCCGCACGCAGCCAACTGCGGAACGGCATAAGCCATACGGCACGCTCACCCAAGCCCTGCAGATAGGCGCGTGTGAGCCACCACAAAAACTCTGGTTGGGGGACCACGACCACACCCAACGCTTGCATTTCGGTAAGCAGGTCGTCTGCCATTAGCATCGCGTGCTCAATGCGATGGCGGTGGTGGGGGCGTGGGTGCGTTTCTAGCGCGCGGCGGTAGCCTTGCAACACCAACTCAATAGCACGGTCGCCGATTGCGTGTACGGCGCACTGCCAGCCTGCGCGATGTACAGTGAGGATGCGCTCTATCAGTTCTTCGGGTTCGTACATTAGCACGCCAGTGGTGGGCGTGTCGGCGTAGGACTGGCGGAGGGCAGCAGTGCGCGTAGTGAACGCGCCGTCGGCAAACAGTTTGATCGCACCCCAGCGCAGTTCGGGGTGTGGTGTGGGCGGGTAGGGGCTGCTGCCTGTGGCTTCGCCGGCCTGCTCTGGGATGTCAAGCCAGCCTGCCCGCTGCGCTGCGCCGTAGAGGGGCATGAGCGTAATTCGTACGGGCGTGCCTTCGGCAAGTGCCTGCGCATAGGCGTTCACTTCTGCTTCCAAGTCGTGCCAGCCTGTGGAGGCGTCGCTGGCTGCCAAAATGCCGCGCCGCGCCAGATCGTTGCACGCGCGATGCACCGCCTGCACGAGCTCCGCGCCCTGTGGCTTGGGGATGTGCTTTGCAACTAGTGTCGCGGCGCTTTCCAACAACACACCCGTCGGCTCGCCCGACTCGTCGCGCACGATGATGCCGTCGGTGGGGTCAGGCGTATCGCGCGTGATGCCTGCCATTTGGAGAGCGCGCGTGTTCGCTACCGCACCGTGTTTGCTTACGTGGTTGAGGAAAATCGGCTTATCGGCGGATACCGCGTCCAAGTCGTGGCGCGTGAGATGTTTGCCATCGGGCAGCAAGTTCTGGTCATAGGCGCGCCCCAAAATCCATTCCGCGTGGGGGTTGGTATCCATCCACTGGCGCAGGCGTTGCTGAATCTCGGCGACGCTAGTGCAGCCACGCAAGTCGGCTTTGCCCAAATCAATCCCCAGCGGCAGGATGTGCATATGGCAGTCGTTGAAGGCGGGCACGATAGCCTTACCATCAACCGCGATACGCTTGGCATCGGGGTAGCGAGCAGCGAGATCATCCTTTGTGCCCACTGCCAAAATCCGCCCGTTGTGCACCACAAATGCTTCCGCGATTGGCAACTCGTTCCAAAAAGTGTACACAGGTGCGCCATAGATTAGGTGCATAGGGAACCTCCTACTGTCCGACAGCACTTTGAGGACGCCCTCTTTCATTGCGCCCGCGTCTGGCAGGTGCCTCGGCGGCGGGCACGCCGACGCTACGACTTCCGTTGGCAAGAACGCCGCGTTTTGTTGCGTCCACAGGCTTCATGAAAGGCGCTCCCTACGCGCCAAACTTTTCTTGAACGCCCATCAGTTGGGTGAGGATGGGCACCAAGTCGTGTCCGCGCAGCCGTCCAAGTGCGCCTTTGGCGCAGGCGTATTCATGGAAGCGCAGCACTTCGTCGCCCCGCAAGTCGGGTCCGTGTAGCAACACGGGCACGGGGTCGCCTGAGTGGTCGCCCACCGAGCACGGCGTGGAGTGGTCGCCCGTGAATATCAGGTAAAACGGCTCGGTGTATTGTTCCAGCAAGCGCGCTATCAGTCCGTCAATTTGTTCAATCACTTGCGCTTTGAGATGGGGGTTGCGGTCGTGCCCGCACAGGTCGGGGGCTTTTACGTTGCAAAGCACGAAGTCGTATTGGCGCAGGGCTTGGGCAAGCGTGTCGGCAATGCTTGCGTAGTTGGTATCAACGCCACCAGTGGCGCCGGGCGCGTCCAGGGTGTCCATGCCCACGAAGCGGGCGATGCCGCGTATCAAGCCCGTTTCCACGACGGCGACAGCGGTCATTCCGTGTTTTTGCGGAAACGGTTCCAGGTGGGGGGCAACACCTGCGCCGCGCGGCAGGATGATGTTCGCGGGTGGTAGCCCGTGTGCCACGCGCTCGCGGTTGATGGGGTGGTCTTTGAGTCGCTCGTAAGAGAGGCGCACGAAGGCGTTCACGACGCGGGCAGTGCGCGCTGCAGCGGCGTCGTCGGGGTCTATCGGGCGCGCCTCGTGAATCGGTTCACCTTCCACATGGGGGTCTACATCGGTAATGCGTGCGCTCAAGCCCTCGCCGCGCAGCACCAGCGCCCCTCGATGCGCCACTGATTCCTTGAAAAAGCACCGCACGCCTTCAATCTCCACGCCGTCCAGTGCCTTTGCCAATTCGGCAGTGCCTTCGGTAATGCGCCCTGCGCGACGGTCAATCACGCGCATTGACTCGTCCACTGTGCTGAAGTTGCACCGCAGGGCGACGTCGCCTCCGCGCACTTCCATGCCGATGCCCATCGCCTCAAACGGCCCGCGCCCCTGATACACCTTGTAAGGGTCGTAGCCTAAAATCGCCAAGTGCGCCGTGTCGGAACCAGCGCGGATGCCAGGGGCGATTGGATCCATCAGCCCACATTCACCCTCGCGTGCCAAGCGATCCAGCGTGGGCGTGGCGGCGTACTCCAACGGGGTCTTGTTGCCCATCGCAGGCACGGGGCGGTCGCCCAAACCGTCAGCGATTAGCAGCAGCCCTTTATACAACGCGCGCGCCATAGCCCCCTCAGTATACCTACCGAAACAACAGGCGTAAAATCACCTCGCTCATCGCGGCAATCGCCATAAATAGCGGGTTCGGCAGGTTCAGCAACGGCAACGCCAGCAACGACACCAACAAGATGACTTGCCCATAAACCGTCTGAAAATTCCAATACCGACGATCAAACACATCTGGCAGAAAGCCCGATAGCACCTTAGAGCCATCCAACGGATGCAGCGGTATCATGTTGAACACGGCTAAGGTGACATTCGTAAGCACCAACATGAATAAAAACTCCACAAAGATGTTGCCTCTGATAGACACTCCCGCAGCAATCAGTGCACGCAGCAAAAATGCGAAAACCACTGCTAAAACGATGTTGGAAAGCGGTCCCACAAAGGCGGTGAGCATCCAGTCGCGGCGTAGGTGGCGAAAGTAGGCGGGGTTGACGGGCACGGGCTTGCCCCAGCCGAAGCCGTAGCCGAAAAGCGCCACGAACACAATCAGCGCGGTGCCCAGCGGGTCTAAGTGCGCTAACGGGTTGAGGGTCACGCGCCCTTGACGGCGGGGGGTCGGATCACCAGCCCAGTCGGCATAAGCCGCGTGTGCGAATTCGTGCACGGTAAGGCTGATTATCACCGCCAGGATCCACATCACTGCTTCGATGAGGTGGTTTAGGTTAAACATCGTGCGAGAGTATACCTTGCGGGGGGCAGGAGTGTCTGGCAAGGGTACGCCACCAGAGTTCAAAACCTCTTGCTTGCAGAGAGGGTCATTCTCGCGCTTCAGGCTCTTGCAGCGCGCTCAGCGGCAGTAGGTGCCCCAGCTTCTCGGCTTTGGTGCGCAAGTAGCGGATGTTGTAGGGCGTAGGGTGGGTGATGAGAGGCACATGCTCCACGATTTCCAGCCCGTAGCCCTCTAAGCCTGCGATTTTCTTGGGGTTGTTGGTCATCAGGCGGATTTTGCGCACGCCCAAATCCACCAGCACTTGTGCGCCCAATCCGTAGTCGCGCAGGTCGGGCTTAAAGCCGAGTGCTTGGTTGGCTTCCACGGTGTCTAGCCCGTTTTCTTGCAGATGGTAGGCGCGCAGCTTGTTGACGATGCCGATACCACGCCCCTCTTGGAGGATATAGACCAGCACGCCGCGCCCCTCCTCACTGATTTTGCGCAGGGCAAGCTCCAGCTGCGAGCCGCAGTCGCAACGCAGCGAGCCGAGCAAATCGCCGGTTAGGCAGCTGGAATGCATCCGCACCAGCACTGGCTCGCCATCGTCTACCTTGCCCATCACCAGCGCCAAGTATGGGTTAGGATCCACATCCGACTCGTACACATATACCGTGAAGTTGCCATAGCGAGTGGGCAGCGACACAGGCGGGGCAGCGCGACGGATGAGCTTCTCGTGCCGACGGCGATAGGCAATCAAGTCAGCGATGGTCAGAATCTTCAAGCCGTGCTTGCGGGCGATTTCCACCAATTGGGGCAGACGCGCCATCGAGCCGTCCTCGTTCAGGATTTCGCAGATTACCCCAGCTGGGAACAGCCCAGCCATGCGCGCTAAATCTACAGCGGCTTCGGTGTGCCCCGCGCGCCGCAGCACGCCCCCAGGCGCTGCCCGCAGCGGAAACACATGCCCCGGGCGCACAAAATCGTCGGGCTTGGCGTTAGGGTCGCAAAACTTTTTGATGGTGAGCGCGCGGTCAAACGCCGAGATGCCTGTAGTGATGCCCTCGCGAGCGTCAATGGCTTCTGCCATCGGCGTGCCGAACTGTGCCGTGTTGGCTTTGGTCATCATTGGAATGCCCAGCTCGTCGAGGCGTTTACCATCGGTGGGCAAACACAACAGCCCCCGCCCGTGCACTAACATAAAATTCACCGCTTCGGGCGTCACCTTCTCCGCGGCCATTAGGAAGTCGCCCTCGTTTTCGCGGTCTTCATCGTCGACCACGATGAGCATCCCCCCCGCGCGGATGATCTCAATCGCTTCCTCAACGGTAGCGAACACCTCTGGGTCGCGCTCTACGATGCTGGGCGTTGTTGGCTCCATACCCAATAGATTATACCTTCGGGTGTTGACGCGCGTTCCCGTTGGCATCCTATAGGCTATGGTGAGGTTCATGCGACGCTACCGTGTTTCTGCCAAGCCGCACCCGATATTTCAGGGCTATCGCAAAGCGGGCATCTGGTTTCCCAACGCGCCTGGGTTCGTGGAGCTGGACGAAAATGCCCTCACCGACGCCATTCGCCATTCAGCATTATTGCAGATCGAGGAGGTAGACCCCGATGCGACACGCGATTTTGCGTTGGGCATGGCAAGTGGTCAAGCCGAGCCTGCGAGAGTGGCTGGGCGAACGCGCGCTGCGACTGCCCGCCCATCAGCGCGACGCGCTCGCCCATCGGCTGGGCGTGCCGCCGCAAACCGTGGAGCAAATAGCGACCCTGCTGCGCCAGATCACGCTGCACCAACAGGAGCGCTGGAACCCATAACGGAGGCACACCGATGGAGTGGACGCAACTCATCCCTGTCGTGAGCGCACTGGTGGGCTGGGCGTTTGTGCTCACCCGCCAGATTCTACAGCGGATGGACAAGCTGGTGGAAACTGCCCAACGCCAAGAGCAAGCAATTACCGACGAGTTTATTGCCTACCTGCGCGAAAGCATCGCCCGCACAGAAGCCACTTACGAGCGGCTGGAGCTGGCACTGGATGATGTACGCGATGCGTTGCTAAGTTTGCGTCATGCCATCGTGCAGTGGCAAGAAGCGCACAAGCCGTAGCCCCCTAACGGAGGTGCCCCATGTTGACCGTTTCCCGCGCGGCTGTGAAACGCAAGCTGCGCCTGACCAGCACCCTCTATGATGCCGAGATTGACGCGCTGATTGCCGAGAGCCTGCGTTGCGCTACGCGATTGAGCCGAGTTATCTCAACACGACCGACCCCGACCTGCTGGCGACGCTGAACTTGGGCGCGTTGGAGATTGTGGCGGGCGAGATGGCAGCCGCGTTTTATCGCGAACTAGGGATGTGGGCGGGCTTTCGGATTGGATGGCTGCAGGTGTTGCCGCCTGCGCCCCGCGACCCCGCCGACCCCACAGGGCTGAAAGCACAGGGCTATGCTCGCCTCAAGCCGTTCCTCAAACGCAATGCCCAGCTGCTCTTCATCTACCGTCCGCGTGAGGAGGAACCCCAACCGTGATTGTTCGCGAGTGCTTGGAGCAGTGGCTGCGCCGCTACGGCGAACCGTTCTGGATTGGCGCTCAAACTGCCTACGGCTTCTTCATGCAGCCCCCAGCAGAGCTACTGCGCTGGCTGTTTAGCTCCGAAGCCCTTGCCGAACTGGCGCGCCCGCTGTGGGCGCTGCTCGCCACGCCCGATGTAGCGGTCTTCCCGCAAACGACACTTAGCTGGCGCAACGCCCGCTATCGCGTGCTGTACACGCTGGAGTTCTATGTGGGCACGACCATGCTTTACCGCTTGGCGATTATCGAGGCGATACAGGTGTAGCGAAGCGCTCTACTCCAAAATCCGCACGCGCCGCCCCTCCACGCGCAGCTTGTCCAACACAAACAGCCGTATCGCCTCGATGTAAGTTTCGTGCTCTATGGGCAACAGGCGTGCCGCCAACGACTCAGGCGTATCATCCTCGCGCACCGGGATGCACCGCTGCAAAATAATCGGACCCGTATCGTAGTGCTCATCAACGAAGTGCACAGTGCACCCTGTGACCTTCATCCCGCTTTCCAACACAGCTTGGTGCACGCGCAACCCATACATCCCCTTGCCCCCAAACAGGGGCAGTAGGGCAGGGTGGATATTCATGATCTGCATCGGGTAGGCGTGCACGATTCGGGCAGGCAGCAAGCGCATATAGCCCGCCAGGCAGATTAGGTCGGGTTGAGCTTTTTGCAAAGTCCACAGCAGCGCGTCGCTGTACATTTCGGGTTCAGGAAACTCTTTCGGGTTGACGACGGCGGTGGCGATGCCGAAGTCGCGCGCCTTTTGCAGGGCAGGGGCGTCGTCGCGCGTGCCGATCACTGCCACTACTTGGCTGTTCGGAATGCGTCCGTCGCGGCACGCTTCGATAATCGCCTGCATGTTAGTGCCGCGCGCAGGTCCAGAGACCAGTACTACGATTCGTTTCATCGGTTCACCACCCAGAGGGCGATTGCTTGAGCGAGGGTGCGCGTGTGGGTGATGCTCACCAACAGCTCGCCCTCGCCGACGATTTGGGCACTGGTGCCGTGCAGATATACCACAGGTTTACCAAGGGGGTTGGGCAAGATTTCCACCTCTTGCCAGCGCAGGGGGCGTCCGACAGCTTTGGCGATGGCTTCTTTGGCGCACCACCTGCCCGCGATGTGTTGCACCGCGTTTGCCCGACGACTTAGGCAATAGTCGCGCTCTGCAGGCGTTAGGATGCGCTCGATGAAGCGGGGCTGGCGCGCCCATGCCCGCGCGATGCGTTCCAGTTCTACCAAGTCAATGCCCACGCCGCGTACCACGCGCAGTGGCGTTATTGCGGGGTTTGCGGCGAGGGCTTCGGCGATTCGTTGGGCAGCGGGGGTGCCGTCCATTGAATTTGGTCCTCGGCGTTTACAAACATAATGCGGGCATTGCCGTCGCGGTCCAACAAAATCCACGCGCGTGCCTTGCCGTTGGCATCATAGAGGAACAGTGCGGGCGCGCCGAACGCCATGCCCAGCTCCGCCCGCGTCGTGCCGTTTTCGTCCACTACGCGGAAGTTGCGCGCTTCCACAACCTCTGGAATGCGCGGGCGTCGCTGCTTCTCGCGCAACTCCGTTACCGCCACACCGCTCAAGAAACCGAACAGCCCAACGATCCCAACCAATATTGCCCGCTGCAATACTCGTTTGTACATAACCATCTCCGTGTTGCTCCGCAGGTCAGACGCCTGCGACGCCGAAACGCTTCAGGGTGCCGCCTCCGTGCCTACTGCAGACCTGCAGACAGTACGGTTGCCATTAGCGACACGCGCAGCGTGGGCTGCTGGGGGTCATCGGTTTCAATCGTCAAGTTGCGTCGCACCGTGCCCGTTTGCCAGCCGCCCTTGTAGCGCAGGGTGAATCGGTGCAGCTTGCCGTCTTCCGAAACCTCGTGGCGCACCTCGATATTGGGGTCGTCCACCTCGAAGCGTTTGATTTGGATGGGCTTATCGCTGCGGCTAACCGTCACGACGCGCTCGATGGGCAAGGGCGTTGCCGAGTTGATGGCTCCAAAGAACACGGTCGTGGGCACCACGATAATGCCCTTTTCATAGCTCAGCGCGATGTTCACTTGCGGGGTAGCAGTGGAGTTGAGGCGTGCCACTGCCAAAATCGTGTTGCGCCCTGGAGGCGCCTCTGGGCTGATGGTGATAATGACCTTCGCGCGCTTTGCGTCGATTTTTTCGGCTTTCGCGCTAGCAAACGGCACATTCACGCGCACTTCCTGCACTTCCAGCGGCTCGTCGGTGTTGGAGACAAGCTCCACCTCCTGCACGGTAGGTCCGTCGGAGTTGAGCGTGATCGGGATCTGCTCGCTGGGACGCACCTCCACAGCCGTGCGGATAAAGGTTGACAGGCGCAAGGTGAGGCTGGGGTTATCAGGATCGTTGGTGGTCACTTGGATGGTTTTGATTTGCATGCCGCGAAAGCCCGCCGAACGCAGTTCGGCTTCTATTCTGCCTTGTTGCCCGGGTTGGAGCACTTTATCGTAGTAAGGTGTCACACAGCCGCAGCTGGGGCGCGCTTCAATGGTAAGGGGCGCATCGCCCTCGTTTTTGACGACAAAAGTGTGCTTGACCACCGCGCCTTGTATGATCTCGCCGAAATCGTGCTCCATTGGCTCAATGCGAATGCGCGGCTTGGGCAGGTACACCGCCACGCGGCGCGCTGCATAGTCAGCAAGGGTGGCACGCACTTGTAATAAGGCGCGCACACGCTCCAGCTCGGCTGGGGTGGGGGCAATCGGTTGGTCTTCGTTGTTCCAAATGGGTCCCATCAAGTCGCTGTCGCTTTGGCTGTCGCCCAGCCCTAGATAGGTGCCAATTGCTTGAGCCACCAAGCGGCTCACTGAGCGTGTTGGCTGTGCTAACTCAGTGTAAGGAATGTAGGTGGCGATTCGGGCGCGCACGCGCCGTCGGTCGCCTTGCGCAGGGGGCAAAAATAGCTTCGCCTTGCCGTGCATCAAGCGGAACTGCCCCGCCATAATCTCCGCCACATCTTCCTCGAACACGATTTGCACATCGGCAGCGCGCTCGTCATCGGTCCACTCTATACGGGGGGTGCCCCCCAGCGCCCGGTTCCACTGCGCGACCGCCTCTTCGGCGGCTGTGCGGAAGCTCTCGCGCAAATCAATCGGAATCGTTGCCCAGCTACCATAAATCCGAATAACATTCGGTATCAGGGTGGGCTTGATGAGCCGCTCTGCTTCCGCAAACTCGCCCTTGGAGAGCAGATTGATGGCTTTCGTCAGTTGCTCTTGTTCACTTTTGACAACATTTTCAGGTAAGTTGGGCGCTTTAGGGGCGTTTTGCGCTTGCAACAACGCCACGCATGCAAGTGCCCATAACGTGCTCCACAAACGCATCGTTGCACCCTCCAGCGAATATTATAACCTAAGCGCTCGTGCAGGCGTGAGCCACCTCGCGGCGCTCGGGGTGACAAACTGGGCGGCTCCCATAACCCCCTGTCATTCCGAGCCAAAGGCTATGAAGTGAACGGCTCAAGCCGTTGCTGTGCAAGCTAAGCCCGCCTACGCGGGCTAAGGCGTAGCGTCAGCATCCGCGCCGATGGAAAGCTTCGTAGCGTCGGCGTCCGCGCCGACGAGAACAAGCACACGCTGGTCGGCTTCGTTGGTACGGAACGGCTTGAGCCGTCTCCTCAAAAGCGTACGATGTGTTGACTGAGAACCCTCGCCACGATCTCTTTGTGAATAGCCTCCGAGAATACGATTTCTCAAAATGGGGTATAATAGGAGGGTACCCCTGCTGGGGGAAAGGAGGTATACGACGATGCGACCAATGACGGTGCTAAGCGCGATAGTGGCTACGGCGGCGCTGCTGCATGCGCAAGCGGCTGATGGTAGAAACATCCCCAGCAAATATCCTGCCCCTCTCGCCTCGCAAACCAACTACACCGGTTTTGGCAACCGTGTTCAAGACGTTGCCTACGGCTCGGAGTTGAACCAATTATTCGCACGCCGGCAGGGCAACATGCTGTATATCGGCGTCACAGGCAACTTAGAGGGCAACGGCAACGCCATTCACTTCTATTTTGACACGGGGCGCAGCCAAAGCAACACTTTCAACCTCACCACAGGTTGTATCAACTGCTCCGTGCAGGGTATGAGTGGCGTGGTGTTCGACCTGAACCCTGACTATGCGCTGGGAGTAAACCGCTTTGACGATGGTCAAGGCAACGATAACATCTACATCGACTGGCACGACTTGGTGGGCAACCAATCCACTTACTTAGGCGCTGTGAGCGTCGGTTCGGGCGAGGGCACGGTTGATCAAGGGGTGAAGGCAGGGTTTGACAACTCGAATGTGCAAGGCGTGACCGACAACCCGAACAATGTGGGTGATCCTGCTACAGCCGTGAACGGGCTGGAAGTCGCAATTCCGCTAAGCCTGCTGGGGAATCCGCGCGGTCAAATCCGCCTCTTCGTTATCCTCACAGGTGGTGCCGATCTGGACGACCCCTGCCGCGGCACATATCTGTCGAACCAGTCGCTGCCCGCGTTGAATGTGGCAGACCCAAGCCAGCAATACCCAAACGTGGCATGGGTACGCTGCCCCAACCCGCCATTCGACTTCTTCCCATTCGACTTCACGCAGCTGCCCGGCGACCATTATGTCGTGATTTCGTTGGGACCCGAAGGTGATGTGAACGGCGACGGCTGCGTGAACGACTCCGACCTGCTGATTGTGCTGTTCAACTTCGGCAATAGTGGCTCTGGCGTTCAGGGCGATGTGAATGGCGACGGGGTGGTCAACGACTCCGACCTGCTGGTGGTGCTCTTCAACTTCGGTCAAGGCTGCTAAGCCCTCACCGCCGCGCCCCTCTCCTGTCTTTCAGGAGGGGGGCGTTGGGCATTCTGCCCTTGAGGTGGTAGCGAAGTGGGCACTAAGCCCCCTGCACAAGGTTCGAAATGACAAGTCCACTTTTCGTAAGCCGTCATTCCAGGTGCTGTGAGGGGCACGCCCACCTAACAGATGGGGAGCACTGGACGCAGTGCCTCTCGCATCTTCCCAAAAGTGTGGTATAATAGCGCGGACTACGAAAGGAGTCTACCATGCGAGCGTGGAGCGGAGTTTTTGGGGTTTTGAGCTTGGTAGTGATTGCCTATGGGCAGGCGTTTATCCACCAAAAAATCGGTGAAAACTATACCCAGATTGGCTTGGGGCTACTGACCGAAAGCGGCTTACCGTTTTGGTCAGCGGAAGCGATTGCGGGCAACATTGACATTTTCCGCATCACGGGCAACAATAACTTCACTGCGTCGCGTTTGGGCAACAACCGCGTGGCAGACCCGATTGCCTACCACCCCATTGCAGGGTTGATGTGGGAAGGTAGTGGCACGGCGCTTGGTATAGGCAACACCGATGTGTTCGTGGAAGCCACGAACCTGAGCCAGTCTGTGCTGGGCAGTGGGCGTGTGGCGTTCGGTTTCGGCTTCACCTCGTCAGGACAGCCCGTGTGGTATGGCTCTGGTTCGGCAAACGGCAACCAGTTGGACATCTTCATCGGCTCGACGAACCTCACAGCATCCGTGTTAGGCAGTGGGCGCGATGCAGTGCCCGCCTCACTTAACACGAACGACTTCCTGCTGTGGGACGGTGCGGGCACAACCCTGGGTGTGAACCGCGATGTGTTCCGCACGAACTTAGCCACCCAAGCCCACACGAACCTGTCGCAGTCGGTACTGGGCAACAACCGCTACGCGATTGCTGTGCGCCTCAACGCCACGAATGATGCAGTATGGTACGGCAGTGGCTCTGCCAACGGCGACTACAACGATGTGTTTTTCAACACCACAAATATAAGCTTTCCGCAAATCGGTGGGGGCAATATCACCAACCCACGCGATGCCGTAGCGTTTGATGTCAGCGGCAACAATGTGCTTTGGCAGGGACGTTCCGCCGCAACTGGGCAACTGTTTGACACTTTCGCTACGACCATCAGCGGTGGTACGCAGAATCTGAGCCAACCTGTGCTGGGTAGCGGGCGCGACAGCTTGCCTATTGATATTGAAGGTGCCTCTGTACTGTGGGCGGGCATTGGTGCCAACACAAACAACTTCGATGTGTTCGTCTCCCGGCCGAGCGTGACGCGCAATATTAGCCAACAGCAGTTCGGTGGCGGTACCACTGTGGGCATACGCGAAGGTTACGGTCTGGGCGTGTTTGCCAACGGCAACGCTTTTTGGAGCGGTAAGCACAGCTCCACAGGCAATCGCCTACACCTGTTCCACTATCGTTGGGATACCAACAGCAGCACGAACCTTGTGCAGGAGGCGGTCAACCGCCCTGTGGATGCTATTTACTTGGCGCACAATAGCGCGGAGCAGGTGCTGTGGGCGGTACAGTCAGCGGATGGCACACGCTACGAGGTGTATCTCTCTACGCCGAATGTGCCAACCCGCCTGCAGGGCACGGTGAACATTCCGGGCTTTGTGGGCAACCCCTCGCAAATCGTGCTGACCATACAACAGTTTGACCCCTACACGGGCGCAGTAGCAGCCACGCACACGGGCAACCTCGGCAGCGGCTATAGCTACAGCATCGCCGTGACGCCCGGCTTGTACGACGGGCTGCGGATTACCGCACCGCGCTGTCTGGCGCGTGCCGTTCCCGGACTGCGCCGTCTGCTGGGCACCACCACGCTGGATCTCAACCTCGTGCTTGGCGATGTGAACGGCGATAATGTGATCAACGACGCCGACCTACTGGAGGTGCTCTTCGCGTTTGGGCAGTCTACTGCCGCGCCTGCCGACCTCAACGGTGACGGCGTCGTGAATGACGCCGACTTGCTCATCGTGCTCTTTGGCTTCGGGCAGCAGGGCGATTGAGGTAAGGTGCGCCAGGTCAATCTATAGGCGCGTATTTGGGGGCGGTCAAGTAGAACGACCGCCCCATAACTGTTGCCTGCGCCACTATAAACACTTCGGGGCGCTGAGCGAACGCTGCATCGGTTGTAAGGCAGTAAGCCCCCGTCTGCTGCATTTGATTCAGTACCGAGTCTGGCTGCGACGCGGTGGCGTATTTGCCTTTGCGATAAAACTGCAAGCTTGGGTAGCCCGGATTGACCCGGTAGAGCACTAGCGTGCGATAAGGCGGGGGCTTGAGCGCGAGCGCACGCACCGGTTGCAACGCGATGCGGTCGTAGCCCGTGAGTGCGCCGTTCCAACCGATAAGCAGGGTAAGCACGCCTGCCCAACGCGCCAAAGGCGGAGCAGCGGGCTTTGCACAGGCGAACGCCACTAGCGGCACGCCCCACGCCATCGCCACTACCCAGGGCGCGTGTTGCCACAGGGGCGCGAACAAAGCCAGCGACGCCCACACAGCAGCGCCTACACCCACCGCCAGCATATTGCCTACCCCCACGCGATAGGGCACTACTGCGGGCGTTTCCATCGTGCGCACCGCTACAATCCGATGCCCCGCCAGCAACGCCAACGCCGAAAACATCGGAAAAATGTAGGCGGGCAGTTTGGTAAAGCTCAGTGTAAACAGCCCGAACACCAGCCACGCCCACCGACGCAGGTAGCGCAGCAGAGGCGTATCCTCGCGCCCCCACAGCACACTCAAGTATGCCACCATCGGCAGACCACCCAACCACAGCACTACTACATAAAACAGCAGATACACCGCCACACCTGCCGCAATGCCTCCTAAGTCGCCGCGCTGTATCAGCGGTAGCACTGAGTGCGCTGTATCGCCCCCCGCAAACCGCAACAAGTTTTGGCGCACCACAAACTCGTTGAAAAATTCCGCCCCGTGCTGCAGGTAGACCCCGACATACCACGGCAGCGCGGTGCCTACCGCTGTCAGCAGTGCCAGCACCACCCAACGGAAGCGCAACCCCTGCCCGTGAAGCACAGAGGCGTTCCATAGGTACAGCAGTGCCATCAGCCCCAGCCCCAACGGACCTTTGGTCAGCACTGCCAGCCCCAGCGCAACACCGCCGACCAAACTCCACCCCAACGGGCGCAGTGTGCCTTGCGCCTGCGACACTTCCCACAGTGCAATCAAACTCAGCGTTAGGAAAAAGCTCAGCGCCATATCGGTAATCGCCAATCGTGCTAAGAGCAAGCTCAGCGGGGCGACCCCCCACAGCAGCGCAGCCCAACTGCCGGCACCCGCGCCCAACCGCCGATTGCCCCACCACGAAAGGAGGGTCAAAGTAAGCGCGTACAAGAGCACGGACGGCAGCCGTAACGCAAACTCGTGCTCACCCAGCCAGCGCATGCTTAGCACCATCAACCAGTAAATCAGTGGCGGCTTTTCAAACCACGGCTGACCCATAAAAGTGGGCGTACGCCAGTCACCCGAGTGGCGCATTTCCCACGCAACGGAGGCGTAGAACCCTTCATCTAAGTCGGTCAATCCGAACGCGCGAATGTCTACCAGCGCGAAAACTACCAATAGCCAAAGCAACCAACGCATCGCCGTGTCCGAAGCTGCTATAACTCAAACAGTTCCAGTTGCTGTGTGCGTTTCGGGGCAGGGCGTGGTTCGCGGCGGGTGCGACTGCTGTGCTGCTGCAGGATCTGCTCGCTAATTGCCTTTGCTTCAGGCGTTCGGTAGGCTTGCATAAGCTTTTGGCGGGCGGCGCGGGCAGCTGTCTCCTGGTCTACAATTGGCGCTGGATAATCCACGCCGATTATGCAACCATACTCGCGCTGCAGCTCCTGCGGCATCCGATACGGCTCGTGAATCCACACAGTGGGCACGCGACGGAGCTCCGGCACCCAGCGGCGAATAAACGCCCCTGTTGGATCTTGGTCGTAGGATTGCTTGACGACATTGTATATTCGAAACGCGCTGATGCCTGTTGTGCCCGCTTGCATTTGGATTTGGCTCCAGTGGATGCCCGGCTCGTAATCCACATACAGGCGCGCGAGATGCAACCCCACTGCGCGCCACGGCTGCCACAAGTGATAACAGGCAAATGCTGTGAGCATCGCTCGCATGCGGAAGTTGAGCCAGCCCGTAGCGTGCAGCATGCGCATGCAGGCATCCACGAACGGATAGCCCGTGCGCCCCTGCGCCCACGCTTCAAACAACACAGGATCCACTTCCGTGCGTTCGTGAGCTAACGCTGGATGCATCGGCTCGAACTCGATGCTGGGCAGGCTCTCCAAGCGTTGCATGAAGTGGCTGCGCCAGCGCAGGCGCGATTCGAACGCTTCCAGCGCGCTGACGAAGCGCGCGGCGTTTGGGTGCGCGCGCAGCTCTGTAAGGCGTTGGCGCGTGGCTTGCACCACCTCACGCAGCGACAGTGCCCCATACGCCAAGTACGGCGACAAGCGCGAGCAGGCGTGGGGCGCCGTCAGCGGCGAGGATAACCCGCGCGTGTAGCGACGCACCCGGTGCGCCAAGAAACTCTGCAGCAGGGCCAGCCCCTGCGAGCGTCCACCCATCTGCGCCCCGGGGCACTCGTCGTCGCCCACAGCAGTCGGCAGCCTGTCGGAACGCAACGGCGCGATCTGCAATCGGGCGGGCACGGGCACACACGGCTGCGCCATTACCGACTCCCAGTGCTCGCGCCAGCCCTCGCGCGATTTCAGCCCGCGAACAATCCCATCTTGGGGCAACTCGTGGAACGGAATCCCGCGCGCCTTCGCCCAGCGACGCACCGCCTTGTCGCGCTCGAAAGTCCAGCCGTTGCCTACCTCTTGATGCGCCCACAGCGCGGCGATACCGTGCGCTTGATAAATCTGCTCCAGTACCTCAACGGCGTTGCCCACGCGCGTGATTAGCCCACTCTGACGCCCTGCCAACTTGCCTAACTCGCGGTCTAACTCCAGCAAACACTCGCGAATAAATCGCCACTGTCGGTTGGAAGTGTCGGGCTGCCGCCACAGCTCTGGTTCAAAGATATATAGGGGCACCACCCACCCGCGCTGACTGGCTTCGTGCAGCGGCGCGTGGTCGTATACGCGCAAGTCGCGCTTGAACCACACCACTTGCAACGGCGGCACGGAAGGATTGTACCTGTTCCTAAGGGAGGGCTCAAGGGCAAGGCAGAGCAGGTCGCAACGGTATTCTTGCCGTTGAGAGGCGTGCGACAACAAAGTGCCGTCGCAGCCTACCTGCGTAGATGCAACGGTATTCTTGCCGCGGCCAAGCGACGACGACAGGAATGTCATCAGGCTGCACTTCGGCGTCCGTGCCGACGAACCAAAGCCGAGGCAAGTTGGCTTTGCTGGCTCAGCAGCGGCTTCAGCCATCTATTTCCTGAACAGCCCTTGCTTGAGGTGTTTTATCTATCCACCGACGGCGTAATGTTGCACCGCTGCCTCGTCAATTTCCACGCCCAAGCCAGGCTTGCTTGGTACGGGCACGTAGCCCTCTGCATCGGGCATAATCGGTTCGGTGAGGAAAAAGTCGCGTGCCTTTGGGCTCCAGCCGGGTGGTTCATAGGGAAACTCTGCCCATTCGCAGTTGGGGCACGCGCCCATCAGCTGCAGGTTTGCTGCCAAGCCCAGCCCGTTTGTCCAAGTGTGGGGGGCAATCTGCTTGCCGAATGCCTCAGCCATACCTGCAATCTTTTTGCCCGTGAGGATGCCACCTGAAAGCGATACATCGGGCTGCAGCACATCCAGCGCATCGCGCACCAGGTACTCGCGGAACTCGTGCAGGTCTTGGTTCATCTCGCCGCTGGCGAGCGCGACGGGCGACTTCTCGCGCAGGCGACGATAGCCCTCGTAGTCGTGCTTGTCTAACGGCTCTTCCAGCCAGCGCACGCCCAGCTCACCCAGCTCTTGCGCCACGCGCAGGGCAGTGGGCACATCCCACTTGGGCGCGGGCGCCATCCCCGCCACGCGCCAGCCCATGTTGGCGTCTACCATAATCTCCATCTCAGGATAATGTTCACGGATAGCGCGCACGACCTTCATATCTTCGCGCCAATCCCAGCTGTGGAAGCGGATTTTGACCGCGCGGATGCCCATCTCCCGCACCTGCGCCACGTAATCCAGTCGCTCTTCGGGGCTGCGCAGCTCGCCCGTGCTGGCGTAAGCTTTCACACGCTCCTGATAGCCTCCCAACAGGCGGTACACGGGCTGCCCCAATGCCTTGCCGATGATATCCCAAAACGCCATCTCAATCCACCACAGGCGCAGCCCCAAGAAGGTTGCCGACCGTGCGATTTGGAGCACCTCTTCCACATTCATTGGGTCGCGCCCAAACAAAAACGGCATCAGCAGCGATTCCAGCCCTGCGCCCTCACGCAGGAACGCCACTCCTGCAGCATAGCCCTTGATGCCCTCGTCGGTTTCTAAGGTCAGCAGATGCACGCGATGGGCGGTTTGAGGATAGCCCGGCAGCCACGAGGGGTAAAACGGCGTCTCCAGCGGGTACTCCAGCAGCTGCAGCTTGATGTTGATGATTCGCATCGTCGCGCCTCCGTGGATTCGATTCTGCGTGCTGCACGCGCTTCCTGCCCCATCGGGGTATCCTATAGGCGATGGAGAGCCGATTGTCGCAGCGGGCACAGCAAGTGCAGCCTTCCCCAACGCTTGCCCTCACCGCGCGCGCACAGGAGTTGCGCCGTCAGGGCGTGGATGTGTTGAGCTTTACCGCAGGCGAGCCCGACTTCGACACGCCCGACTTCGCCAAAGCAGGGGGGTTGGAAGCCATCCACGCGGGCTACACTAAGTACACCCCCACGCCTGGCATCTTGCCCCTGCGCGAAGCCCTCAGTGCGAAGTTCGAGCGCGAAAACCGCCTCCAATACGCCCCTGACCAAATCGTGGTCTCCTGCGGGGCGAAGCATTCGCTGTTTTGCACCTTCATGGCGCTGTTAGACCCAGGCGATGAGGTGATTATTCCCACGCCCTGCTGGGTGTCATACCCCGAGCAGGTGCGGCTGATGGGCGCAACGCCCGTGTTTGTGCCCGCTGACGAATCGACCGACTTTTTGCCCGACTACGACGCGCTGCGCCGCGCGATTAGCGCGCGCACGAAAGCGATTGTGCTCAACACGCCGTGCAATCCCACGGGGGCTGTGTTTGACCGCCAGCATTTGAAAGCCATCGCCTCGCTGGCGCTCACGCACGACTTGTGGATTGTCGCCGACGAAATCTACGAGCACCTAATCTACGACGGCTATCGGCATGAGAGCATTGGTGCGTTAGGCAAAGAGGTACTCGCGCGCACGATTACGGTCAACGGCATGTCTAAGAGTTTCGCGATGACGGGGTGGCGATTGGGCTATTTGGGCGCGCCCCGCGCGGTGGCGCAAGCCGTTAGCCGCTTGCAAGACCAGATGACCTCCAACGCCAGCACGATTTCGCAGTATGCCGCGCTGGCGGCATTGCAAAACGCCTCCGACGAGTGGTATGCCACGATGCGCACGACTTTTGACCGTCGCCGACGCTTGATGGTAGCAGGGCTTCGGGCGATTGGGGGCATTGAGTGCTGGGTGCCGCGCGGGGCGTTCTACGTGTTTGCGAATGTGCGCGGGCTGATTGGGCGTGCCTACAACGGGCGCGTGCTCAATAGCTCGGCGGATGTGGCAGAGTTTCTACTGGAGGTGGCGCGGGTGGCAACGGTGCCGGGCGAGGGCTTTTGCGCTCCGGGCTACCTGCGCCTCTCGTACGCCACCTCCGACGCGATTATTCAGGCGGGCATAGAGCGTATTGCCGAGGCGGTAAGTCGTCTGCAGTGAGTGGCTACTCACCTGAAGCTACAGGTAGCCCCTCGCGGCGCCACGCAAGCATACCGCCCGCCATGTTGTAAGTGTTCTCGTAGCCCTCGCGTTGGGCAAGGCGCTGCGCGTGCCCACTGCGAGTGCCACTACGGCAAACGAACACAATCTTTTTGTCTTTGGGCAACTCTTTCAGCCACTCGTTGATTTCGTCCAACGGTTTGTTAACGGCCTCCCTGATGCGCTCGTGCTGGAACTCCGCAGGTGTGCGGACATCAATGATGAGCACGTCCTTGTCTTCGCGCATTTCGTACACTTCGCGCGGTGTGAGCGAGGTCTTTTTCCCTTGCGGTTGGTCAACTTCGCATCCTGCTAGAGCGCCGACCAGCAAAATCCCGACGAACCATTTGGCGACTCGCATTCGGTACCTCCTATCATTGAGCGTTGCCCGCCTATTTAGAGGCGGAGAGGCGGGTAGACGATTCAGCCACTGGTGGCGGAAGTCCCCCAAGTAATGCGCCTACCAGCGCACTGGCGGGTGCAAGCATTAGGTAAGCTCGTGCGAGGGTAGGTATCATCGCATCGAGCGCGCGATATTGCCACATCTGGGCATAGGTGAGCAAGAGAGCGTAGGCGAGGGGTGGCGTAAGCAGAGCGTACATAAACGCGCTGAGCACCATGCGGTGTCGCCGATTGCCCCGACGCGAAATAAGCAGCGCCGCGATGATTGTCAGCGGGCTAAGCAGCAGCGTTGCCAAAATGGGCGCGGCGTTGAATGCCCCCAGCGCGTACCAGCGCACGATATCCGCCCACACAGGGGGGTAGCCCTGCAGGCTCCAAAACAGCGCAAGCCACAGCGGAAACAGTCCCCAAAACAGCGCACCTGCGCCCACGCTTTGGGCTGCCAGCCACGCTAGGAAGCCTATCCACAGCCAACCGCGTCGCCTACTCGCGTTTGCCACGCCGATGGTCCTCTTGCAATCGGTAAAGTTCCATAAGCGCGGAGAACGGATCCAGTGGATTGCGCTGGCGTTCCTCATCCAGCTCGGCAATGCGCTGGTTGATGCGCTGCGTCTGCCGATACGCCGTGTATATCAGCAGCGCGATAATCACCAAGCACGTGATAACAAAAGGCACATTCATCGGGGTATCCGTGCGCTCAGGGCGGCGTGATGGGCATGGCAAATGGCAATCGCCAGTGCGTCGGCGGCATCGTCGGGTTTGGGTGAGCTCTCCAAGTGCAACAGGCGTTGCACCATCGCCTGCACCTGCTTCTTGTCGGCGCCGCCGTAGCCTGTCACAGCTTGCTTGACTTGCAAAGGTGTGTACTCGTACCACTCCAGACCTGCCTCGGCAGCCACCAGCAGGGCGATTCCCGCCGCGCGAGCCACTTGAAACGCTGTGCGACGGTTTGTGCTGAACAACAGCTGCTCGGTTGCCAACACTTCGGGCTGATAGCGAGCCACCAGTTCGCGGAGACTGTGATAGAGCATCTGTAGGCGTTGGTGAGCGGGCAAGGTTTTGGGCGTTTCCAAGCTGCCGTAGGCAAGCGCGCGATAACGGTTGCCCACTTGCTCAATGATGCCGTAGCCCATTGTGGCTACGCCGGGGTCCACGCCTAAGATTACCATCGGACGATTACTGCTTCGTCGGCGGGGACGCCAACACGATGAGTGGGGTGCAACGACATTCGTACCGTCGCGCCCTTGGCGACGGCA
>JAUQOS010000099.1 GCA_030550775.1 Armatimonadota bacterium | reverse complement strand
AAGAGTCGCGCATACCTTCGCCCCTGAACAGGTAAACTCTGTGATGATGTCGGAAAAAGTCACTACGCGCACTTTACAACAGATGAAAGCGCAGGGGCGGCGGATCGTTGCGCTGACCGCTTACGACTATCCTTCTGCCCAACTTGCGGATGCAGCAGGCGTTGATGTGATTTTGGTGGGCGACTCAGTAGGCAACGCGGTGTTGGGCTACGAGAACACCCTGCCGGTGCAGCTAGAGGAGATCTTGCATCACCTGCGTGCGGTGCGTCGTGGCGTGCGCCGTGCTCTGCTGGTAGCGGATATGCCGTTTCTCAGCTACGGCGTCTCGGTGGAGGACGCCGTATACAACGCCGGCAAACTCATGCAGGCGGGGGCAGAGGCGGTGAAGGTGGAAGGCGCGAGTGGGCGCGTGCTGGAGTCGATTCGCGCGATGGTGAGCATTGGCATCCCCGTGATGGCGCATCTGGGGCTAACCCCCCAGTCAATTCACCGATTTGGGGGCTATCGGCTGCAGGGGCGCACGGCGTCGGAGCAAGAGGCATTGCTGCAGGCAGCGCAAGCGGTGCAAGAAGCAGGCGCGTTTAGCGTAGTGCTGGAGGTCATCCCCGCCGGCCTCGCCCAGCGCATCACCGAGACGCTCAGCATTCCCACAATTGGCATCGGCGCGGGCATCCACTGCGACGGCGAGATCCAAGTGTGGCACGACATTCTGGGGCTAAGCCCGCATCAATACAAACACACCAAACGCTATGCCCACCTGCGCGATGTGATTACCGAAGCTCTGCGCCGATACGGCGACGAAGTGCGCGCGCGCCAGTTCCCCACCCCCGAACACAGCTTCGAGGTGCGCGAATGACCCTGGAGCAACTGCAGCAGATGGGCGCGATCCTGGAAGGGCATTTCTTACTTACTTCGGGCAGGCACAGCGCGATTTACTTTGAGAAGTTCCGCTTGCTGGAACAGCCGCGCGTGTTGAACGAGCTGGTAGCAACGATGTTAGCGCAGCTGCCCGCTCACACCGCGCAAGTGGTGGTTGGTCCCACGCTGGGGGGCGTTTTGGTGGCCTATGAGGCGGCGCGGCAGCTGGGCATTCGCGCGGCTTATGCCGAGCGCGAGGGCGACGGGCGCGTCTTCCGCCGCGACGGCGTGCCTGAGCCCGGTACTCCCGTGCTGGTCGTGGATGATGTGCTTACGACTGGCACCTCCATCCGTGAGGTGCTTACCCTGCTGGAGGAGTGCCGCGCGCGTGTAGTGGGCATCGGCGTGCTGATTGATCGCTCCGAAACACCACCACCATTTGGCATCCCGCTAGCCAGCGCGCTGCGCCTGCCCGCCGTCAGCTACGCTCCCGAGGAATGCCCGCTGTGTCGCGCGGGCATGCCGCTTACTAAGCGCGGTAGCCGCGAAACACCACCCAGGTGAGCAGGTACACTAACCGTTAGCGATGCGCTGGCGCGAGAACCTGCTGGAGAAAATCGGCGCGTTAGCAACGGCGATTTTGCTGACGCTTTATGTGCAGTCGCAACTGCACCCGATTGTCGAGCGCGTCTACGAAATCCCCATTGAGCTGTTGAACACGCCACCCAACTACGAGGTGCGCCTTGAAACAGGCAGCCGTGCGCGTATCATCGTGCGCGGGGTCAAAGAATGGGTGGAGCAAACGCGCGCCGATCAGCTGCGCGCCTACATCAATCTGGAGGAGGCAAAAACGGGCGAGAACCGCCTGCCCGTTCGTGTGGAGTATCCCCCGGAATGGGGCGAGCGGCTCATCATACAGCCCGAACGCCCCGTCGCCCGCGTGGTGGTGGAACCGCGCATCAGCCGACAGTTCCCCGTGCGCGTGTCACTTACGGGCACGCCCGAACTTCAAGAAGTGCTGGCGGAAGCCATTCCTGAGCCAAGCAGTGTGCGCATCAGTGGTGCCGCTTCCCAAGTGCGGCGCGTGCGCGTAGTGCAAGTCAGCTTTGACATGACGGGGCTGGCAGGCGACTTAGAGCTGGAAACCGCGCCCACGCCCGTTGATGAACACGGCAATCCTGTGCTAAATGTACAAATGATCCCTCCCGAAGTGCGTTTGAAGGTGCGCCTCATTCCGCAGCCAACCACCAAGACCGTGCCCGTCAGCCCGCGCTTGGAGGACTTGCCCGAGTTCCCTTACCGTGTCATCTGGTTCTCGGTGGAGCCCGTGACGGTGCAGTTGCGCGGCAGCCCCTCACGCTTAGCCCAAATCAATGTGATTGAGACCGCGCCGATCTCACTACGCTCGCTCACGCGCGACGCCGAAATCCGCGTGCCACTTAGGGCGCCGACAGGTGTGCAACTCGTCAACGCGAAAGAAGCGGTCGTGCGTGTGCGCATCCAAAAAGAGGCGCAACCGGAGCCGACGCGCTCACGCCCCGCCGAAGAAAAACCCACACCCCCTACCGAAAAACCCAAGGAGGAACCCAAAGATGGCTCAAGTATACACGGAGGCTGACGCTCCACTGACCCCCTTGCAACAGCGCACCGTCGCTATCATTGGCTATGGGTCTCAGGGGCACGCCCAAGCGCAGAACCTGCGCGATAGCGGTATCCGTGTCCTCGTGGGGGCACGCCCCGGGCTTTCGTGGGAGCGTGCCCGCCACGACGGCTTCGAGGTGATGCCCATTCCAGAGGCGGTCGCAAACGCAGAGGTGCTGATGCTGCTGGTCAACGACGAGGCGCAGCCCGCGCTCTACCGTGAACAAATTGCACCCCAGTTGCGCACTGGGCAAGCCCTCGGCTTCGCGCACGGGTTCAACATCCACTATGGGCAAATTGTGCCTCCTGACGATGTTGATGTGTTCCTTGTATCGCCGAAGGCAGTTGGACCCCAGTTGCGGCGGCTGTATCTGCAGGGACACGGCGCGCCGTGCTTAGTGGCGGTGCACCAAGACTACACGGGCGAAGCGAAAGCGATCGCACTGGCATACGCGCGCGCGTTAGGCGGTACCCGCGCTGGCGTGTACGAAACCACCTTCCGCGAGGAGTGTGAATCCGACTTGTTCGGTGAGCAGGCGGTGTTGTGCGGTGGTGTGCCCGCCCTTATCCGCGCTGCGTTTGAGACGCTGGTAGAGGCAGGCTATGCCCCCGAAGTAGCCTACTTTGAGTGCCTGCACGAACTCAAACTAATCACCGATTTGATGTACGAAAGCGGTATTCGCGGCATGTTGTTTGCCATCTCCGACACGGCGCAGTACGGGGCGACCACACGCGGCGAGCGAATCATTGATGCCCACGTGCGTGAGCGGCTGCGCGAAGTGTTGCGCGATATTCAAACAGGCGCGTTTGCCCGCGAGTGGATTTTAGAGAACTTAGCGGGGCGCCCTGTGTTTCGTGCGTTGGAGCGTGCCGCTGCGGAGCACCCAATTGAGCAAGTAGGCGAGTCCGTGCGAGCGCGGATGGCGTTTACCCAATCATCGGGGCGGCAGGGCAGTTAGGTGCGCCTTAGCACGCGCCCTGCGCGCACGCCCGTGTAGTGCCCATCGCGAATCGTCCAGCGTCCGTTCACAAACAGATGCACGACGCCCTGCGACAGGCGGTGCGGGTTCGAGAAATCGGCAAGATCTTGGATGGTGGCGTAGTCGAAGACCACGAGATCGGCATATGCACCGACTTGTAGCACGCCGCGGTCGGGCAGGCGTAAGCGCGCTGCGGGCAGTCCCGTCATTTTGTAAATGGCTTCCTCTAAGGTCAGCAGCCCTTCTTGGCGCACATACTTGGCAAGCACGCGCGGAAAAGTACCATAGCTGCGCGGGTGCGGGCGTTCAGCAGCATATTTGCTCGGCTCGGTGCCCACACCGTCGGAGCCAACCATCGTGAGTGGGTATTTCAGCACAGTGCGCAGGTCGTCTTCCGACATGTTGAACCACGCCACGCCCACATGCCCGCCCGAATCCAGCAGTAAATCCAGCACGAACACTTCGGGGGCTTTGCCTGCTAAGCGTGCCGCCTCGGCGATGGTCAGACCTTGATACTCGCGATTGTGGGGTGTGTTGCCGATGATGGTGCAGCTCCAGTCGGGTTGCATTGCCTGCATCGCGTGAATGAGGCGTTCGCGCTCGTGTGGGTCGCGCAGGCGGCTCAGCAGCGTATCGGGGTCGCCATCTAACGCCCACGCGGGCAAGGTCGCCACCGCCAACGAGGTTTGATACGCCGTGTAGGGGTACACATCCAGCGTGATGTCCAGCCCTTGTGCCACCGCCTCGCTTACCAACTGCAAAGTTTGATGCACCTTGCCCCAGTTGTGTTTGCCTTCGGCTTTGTGGTGCGCCAGTTGCAACGGCAGCCCCGCCTCTGTCGCAATCCGAATCGCCTCTTGCACGCTTTCCACCAGATGGTCGCCCTCGCTGCGCAGGTGCGTGGCGTAGAAACCGTCGTACTGCGCGGCGACCTTTGCCAACTCAATAATCTCCTCGGTGTTGGCGAAGCTGTTGGGTGGGTATTCAAGCCCTGTGGTGAGGGCGAACGCGCCTGCCTCAAAGCACAGGGCAATTTCGCGGCGCATCGCGTCCAGTTCGGTGGGGGTGGGTGGGCGATTCTCGTAGCCCATCACCTTTTTGCGAGCGGTGCCGTGCCCGCACTGCGGCACATAGTTCGTGCCCAGCCCCAAGTCGTCTAACTGACGCAAGTATTCGTCAAACGAACGCCAACTAATCTCCACGCCGTGTGGCTTGAGCCAACGCTGCTCTTGGCGAAACAAGGGCGAGTCGTCAATTTGCCCCACCGCAAAACCGCAGTTACCCCCCACCTGCGTCGTGACGCCCTGAAACAGCATACTGATTTGCTCGGGATGGTGGTTGAGCGAGAAATCGGCGTGTGTATGAATGTCAATAAAGCCGGGCGCCACGCACAAGCCCGACACATCAACCTCCATGCCCGCGTGCCATCCATCCAGCTCGCCAATCGCGATAATGCGCTTGTCGCGAATTGCGACATCCGCGCAGAAGCCGGGATTGCCTAAGCCATCGAACACGGTGCCGCCGCGCAGCAAAATATCGCAACGCCCCGAACTTTGCATGGCTAAGAGAATACCTCAGCCGTACGCCCACTTCGAGGTATAAAATCCCCTGATGAATACCTACACAGTCACGCTCATTCGAGGCGACGGAATTGGTCCCGAAATCGCTGAGTCGGTGGTGGAGATTTTCGCGGCGGCGGAGGTGCCCATCCAATGGGAGGAAGCCTACGCAGGACTGGCATGCTTGGAAAAGTTTGGCACGCCGATTCCAGAGACAACTTTGGAGTCGATTCGGCGCAACCGGGTCGCGCTCAAAGGTCCCACCACCACCCCGATTGGAGGCGGACACCGCAGTGTGAATGTTGCCATTCGCAAGGCGTTTGAACTGTTTGCGAATGTGCGTCCCGCCCGCTCGATTCCCGGCGTGCAAACGCGCTACAACGATATTGATATCATCTTGGTGCGCGAGAACATCGAGGATACCTACGCAGGTGTGGAGTACTGGCAAACGCCCGATGTGGCGGAGTCGCTGCGCCTGATTTCGCGCCCCGGCTCGTCAGCCGTGATTCGGTACGCCTTTGACTTGGCGCGTCGGTTAGGCAGGCGCAAAGTCACCTGCGTGCACAAGGCGAATATCCAAAAACTCTCCGACGGGCTGTTTCTGGAGTGCTTTCGCGCGATTGCGCAGGAGTATCCCGACATCGAAAGCGACGATATTTTGGTGGACAACGCTTGCATGCAGTTGGTGCTGCGCCCTGAGCGGTTCGATGTGATGGTGTTGCCGAACATGTTTGGTGACATCGTGAGCGACTTGTGCGCGGGGCTGGTGGGCGGCTTGGGCGTGGCGCCTGGGGGCAACATTGGCAACGGCTATGCGGTGTTCGAAGCGGTGCACGGTTCTGCGCCCGACATCGCAGGCAAGGGCATCGCTAATCCGACCGCGTTCATCCTGTCAGCGGTGCAGATGTTGCACCACTTAGGGCTACACGCTGACGCGGAACGCATTGAGAGCGCGCTGCGCTACACTTTGGTGTCGGGCATCAAGACGCGCGACTTGGGCGGCAACGCCAACACGCGCGAGTTTACCAAAGCCGTGATAAGCAACTTGCCACCGCGCTCACAAGTGCGCGCGCAGAACGAGCCAGTCACAACGCCCTACTACACGCCCATGCCCGAACCGCGCTCTACGGCAGGGGAAAGCTGGCAAACGGTGGGGGTGGATCTCTTTTTCCACGCGTTGCAACCGCCTACCGACTTGCCCGAGCGCGTGGGCAGCCTGCAGCTGCATGCGATTTCCAACCGCGGCATCGCCCTGCTGCCCGAACAGACCAACCGCTACCTTATCAACTGGTATCGGGCGCGCTATTTGGCAGCACAGCCCGTCAGTGAAGCCGAAGTGGCTGAACTGCTCAACACGCTCATGCCCCGCCTGCACTGGACAACTGTGCAACGCCTCTATCGCACACGCGACGGAGCCGACTTGTTTAGCCCCATCAGTACCGATTGAGGCTTGGTGCGCACCTGCACAAAAGCGGGTAAACTATACGATACCGTGTACGACCACGACACGCCACGCGAGGCGTGTGGGCTGTTTGGGGTCTACGCGCCAGGGGAGGATGTCGCCCGACTCACCTACTTCGGGCTATTTGCACTGCAACATCGAGGTCAAGAAAGTGCGGGCATCGCCGTCTCAGATGGAGCGCGCATTCGCGCCTATAAAGACCTTGGCTTGGTCACGCGCGTGTTCACAGAACCTGTGCTGCAGAGTCTACAAGGCTACATCGCTGTTGGGCACACCCGCTACTCCACCACTGGCTCCTCCACCTTGCGTAATGTGCAGCCGATTACTTGCCCCACTGAGCACGGCAACATCGCGGTGGCACACAATGGCAACTTGGTGAACGCTCATGTGCTGCGCGCTCAGCTGGAAGCGATCGGTGAACAGTTTGAGACCACCAACGACTCGGAAGTGATTGTGCGCTTGATTGCCCGTGCACTAGATGAGGGCGCGGATATCGTGTCGGCCATTCGGCAAATGATGCGCCAAGTGGAAGGGGCATACTCGCTGGCAATCCTCACGCCCACGCAACTGATAGGCGTGCGCGACCCCTTTGGCGTGCGCCCGTTATGCCTCGGCAAGCTTGGTGATGCGTGGGTGCTGGCCTCAGAAACCTGCGCCTTACCACCGATTGGCGCGGAGTATGTGCGCGATGTGATGCCGGGCGAGATTGTGGTGATTGATGAACGCGGCTTGCACTCCTACGAGGGGCTGCCTTCTGAGCGCGAGGCACTGTGCATGTTTGAACTTATCTACTTCGCGCGCCCTGACAGCCACTTGTACGGGCGGTTGCTGTACGAGGTGCGCCGTCGGATGGGGCAGATTCTGGCACGCGAGCACCCCGCCGACGCCGACTTAGTAATACCCGTGCCCGATTCGGGCATTCCTGCCGCAGTAGGCTATGCCACAGAATCGGGCATTCCGTATGGCGACGGGCTAATCAAAAATCGCTACGCGCCGCGCACCTTTATTCAGCCTGACCAGCGGCTGCGCGAGCAAAGCGTGCGCCTCAAACTTACCCCTCTGCGTGAGGTCATTGCAGGCAAGCGACTGGTAGTGGTAGACGACTCCATCGTGCGGGGCACCACCACGCGCCAGATTGTGCGGTTGCTGTTCGAGGCGGGGGCACGCGAGGTGCATATGCGGATTACTGCGCCCCCAATACGCTTCCCGTGCCACTATGGCATTGATATGGCAACGCAGCGTGAGTTGGTTGCCGCCCACCACACAGTGGAAGATGTGCGTCAGCAGATTGGGGCAACCTCGCTGGGATACCTCAGCATCGAGGGCTTACTGGAAGCAGCCGGGCAGCCACGCAACCGATTTTGCCTGGCATGCTTCAACGGCGAATACCCCATCCCCATCCCCGACGATGTGGAACTGGTGAAAGAAATTTTTGAGCAGCCCCAGTCGAGCCTCTCTGTGCGTGCGGATGTGCCCCTGACTGCGGATGTATAGCCTTTTCGCTTGGAGACCGTTCCGCTGGGAGGAGGTTCCCCCCGCTTTGCAAGGGGAACCGAAAAAATGCTCGGTTCCCCCTACAAGTAGGGGGAACCTAAAGGAGAGGGTTCTCAAGACAAACCGCCCCCCTCCTGCAGGTTCCCCCCGC
>JAUQOS010000098.1 GCA_030550775.1 Armatimonadota bacterium | reverse complement strand
CGCATCACTGCCTCGCTGGGAGCGCGGCTGCGCAGATACTGCTCGCACATTCGCAGTGGATAGAGCAAGCGGTCATAGCGAGGATCGGGCAGGCTTAGGGGGCGTGTCTCTTGCAGTAGCCATGCCGAGATTTTGTCAGCCCATTCGCGTGTATCGTCGGGGCTGGTCAATACGGGCGTTTCCACGCGCACTAAGCCGTAGGTAGGCGATGCGCCCGGTTGCCACCGCAACCGCAGATACCAGCTGTACACCTCGCTTTGTCCCGTGCGCACTGTGCGAAACACACTGCTGCGGTAGCCCGCAGGCATGTTCAGCACTTGCAGCATCCAGTTGATTTCCAGATAGCTCGTGCGGTGCGACTTGGAAACGCCCACCACTTTCACCAGTTTGCGTCGTTCTAAAGTGCTCATTAGGTCAGCGATGGAGCCGTCCACCAAGAGCCAGTCAGTGGAAGTGGGCGTTTGTTGCTCAATCCACTGCAAGGCAAGCCGCCGCTCCAGATGGTCACGCACACGCGCGACCGTCGCCCCTGCGCGCACCAACATCGTAGCAAACGAGGTTTTTTCCAGTTCACGCTCCTCAAGCGAGTCGTAGACGGTGATACCCGCGTTTTTGAACTTTTCGGCGTCAAACGCCTTTAGGGGTAGGTAGAGCGCTTCCTCGGCGTGGTACAACTCCGCATGGGGGTGCAGCTGCCGATTGCAACGCTCTAACACCATCGCCGCCACGTAGCCATACACCACGGGCAGTAGCCCCCGCTCGGTTTGCTGGTAGTACAGCAGATGCGAGTGTTGAATACCATCAATGAAGTGGGTAAACTGCGTGGGTTCCTCAGCGGGCGGCACGGGGAACACGCCGAACTCCTTACGGTCGGGTTCAGGCACCAGCAAAGCGCGGGTAAAACCGCCCTCTTCTTCGGGCGGTTCAATCACATCCTCCGAGCTAATGCGCCGTACGATCTGCACGCCTTCGGGATTCGCGCGCAGGAACTCCACAACTTTCTGTAAGAAGGGCGTCATTATGCTTTATGGTTCGCGGGGCAGCCCGCGATTCCTGCCACAGGGACGCCCTCAGCGCACTACACGCCTACCGTCGTAGCTGGGCGAAACGCGCCGCTGCTTGCGAATATAGTCTGCGACCACATCAAGCAGCAACTTGCCTGTGTCGGCGTAGCTGATGCCTAACGGCTTGAGATAGCGGTCGGCAAAGTACGAGTTCGTGGTGCCCCTATAGACGCGCTCGTCCTGTATTGGCTGTCCGTTGATGGTTGCCTCTACCAGTTGGCGGTTCTCAATGCGATAGCGGATGCCGCTGACGGTGGGGCGTTGCTCGGTCAGCAATCGCTTGAGGTCGCGACCCGTGATTTCGAAGCGCACGACTGTGTTGCCGAAGGGCATCATGCGGGCGAGATCGTAGTAGCTAATTGGTCCGCGCGCCAGCTCGATGCGGATGCCGAACATGTTTTGTAGGTCAAAATCCACGCCGAAGGTAGCGCGCACGGCGTCGCCCACGAGGTAGTAATGCGCGTAGTCGTTGCCGCGCTGCACAAAATCGTCTGTTGCCTCACCGACGATGCGCCCGTACTTGCGCATAATCGGCTTCCAGTAGCGTTCCACAACCCGTCGTACTTCGGGATGCTCGGGGATATCTGCTGTGATGGGGATGAGTTGCCCGCGATAGCCCACCAGTTCCAGCCGATTGGTGTCGATGTTGCGCCAGAACAGCAGATCGAGCCTACCCAGCTCGCCGCCCCACTGGTGCGCCTGCACGATGATGGTACCCCCCAAGTTGACAGGAGCTTTTTGTTGCCACTCCACGAAGCGCGGCTGGGCGAGGCGCGTATGAGAGTGCCCGCCTACAATCACATCGATACCCGGTACCTCGCGCGCCAATCGTTCGTCGTCGCGGTAGCCCAAGTGCGAAATCAAAATCACCAGATCGGCTTGCTGACGCAGCTGCGGCACCAGCTGGCGGGCGACGTCAAACGGGTCAAGCACGCTTACGCGACCACGCGCCCCGCGATAGTTCTGCGTGTCGGTAATTACCAAGCCAAACAGTGCAATGCGCAGCTCACCAATCTGCGTAATCACATAAGGTGGCACGATGGGTTCGCCTGTGTCGGCATAGCGCAGGTTTGCGCTCACGGTCTGGAACCGCCCCATGCGCACCAAGCGCAGCACGGTTTCCAAAGGGTTGCTGAATTCGTGGTTGCCTAAAGTTGCAAAGTCGTAGCCGCAGGCGTTCATCGCGGCGACATCCGCCTCACCTTGATATTCTAACGAAAACGGTGTGCCGTCCATGTAGTCGCCCGCGTCGATGACCAGCACGGGGTAGGGCTGCAGTTGCTCGCGCAAGCGTTGAATCAGTGTGGCACGGCGAGCAACCCCCCCGATGTTGACTTTGTATGGCACTGCTGCCGCTTCTGTATCAGGAGAAATACCTTCAGGGTAGGTAAAGGGCAGCAGGTGTCCGTGCGTGTCGTTTGTGTGGAGGATGGTGAGACGAAACCAACGCCCGCTGGGGTCGGCGCTATAGCCAATCTGCAGCACAACGCCCAGCAGGCTCAAGATCAGTCCGAGCTTTTTCATGGCTTACTTCTCCGATTTTGCGGCTTGGGCGGCTTTCATCGCCTCTTTACGGCGCTGCTTGAGCCGTTTCATACGCCGATGACGGCGTTGACGCAACTCGCGTTCGCGCATACGCATCGTTTCCAGACCTCCATTCGACCGATTTTGCAGCAGGTAAGCTGCAGCGGTGCCTAATTCTATCTCAAACAGCTACCTGCGTTGAGGTTCCTCGCTTGCGACTTGGAATGACAAGTTCACTTTTGCGAAAAAGTAAACCTGCCCTTCCGAGCGGAACGAGGAATCTCAACCGCTCAGCACCAACAGGGTAGCATTTGGTCTAATTTTACCTTTCGTGGAGGCGATCTATGCTGCCCTCGCGACCGCTGCCGTTGTGGGTAGCTCAACGATGGGGGGTGTGGGGAAAATACATACAAAAGTGGTGCCTTTGCCTGGCTCGGAGATGACCTGGATCGTGCCGTCGTGTTTCTCAACAGCGTGGCGCACCAGCATCAGCCCAACACCGCTGCCGCCGCTGCGCGTGGTGATAGATTGCTCGAACAGTCGCTCGCGCACCTCAGGGGGAATGCCTGGACCCGTGTCACGCACCACGAGAATCGTCCGCTCTGAATCCTCTATCCAGTCGTACTCGATGCGTCGCTCGCCATGCCAGCCTTGCAAGGCTTGCACGGCGTTTAAGGTCAAGTTCAAAAACAGTTGCATCAAGTAGCGTCGGTCGGCATGCATGCGCAGGCTCTGCGGGATGTTATTGACGATTTGCACAGGCGGGTTGAGTAGGTGCGCTCCCACCAAGCGTTCTACTTCACGCGCGACTTGCGCAGGGGCAACCTCGCTCAGTTCCAGTGCCTGCTCATCACGCGTGAGGCTTAGCAGGTCTTGAAGATATTGATGGGCGTGCTGAGTGGCGTCGCGAATGCTACCGAAGTATCGCGCTGCATCGAACTGTGGGTCTTTGCGCGCCCGCAAGACGCCCACCTCCGCCAGCGACTGCACATTGTTGAAAAAATTTTTCAAATCGTGCACAATCCCGCGCACAACCTGCCCAACGACACCGGCGCGCTCTTGAGTTATCAGCTGTTGATACACTCGCTGCAGCTCTTGGTTGGTGCGTGCCAGTTCCTTGGAGAGATAGTGCGCCCGCAAGTTGAGCTGTAATGACAAGCCCAGTGCCAGCGTCCCTATACCTAAACTCCAGGTGGGCACGAATCGGATTAGCCCGTAGTAGACCAACATGTCCACGACAATGAGCGGGATGCCCAAGCTGAGCACGCCTAAAACGGCACGATTGTAAACATCGAGCGCGTACCAGCGGCGATAAGCCATCAGAAAGGTGAATAAGAAGGCCGCCAAGTACAGTGCGGAGTATGCCCCTCCCAGCGGTGTGCTCAGGGCGCGCAGGTAATAACCACCCACTATCAGCGGCTCGGCTTCAACGACTGGCTTCAAAATCCATCCAAGCGCCGTCAATGGCAGCAGCGGAATTGTGATGCCCCACAGAAACCGCGTAAGGGTGTGCAAATTAAGGCGGAACATGTCGTTCGCAATCTGTACAAACAGCGCACCACAAAGCGATGAGAGCAAGAATTGTACGGCTGCATAAGTGAATGCGTTTTCGGGGGGCGTGGGAGATTGCCGATACAGCTGGGCATCAACAACGCTGATGCCCAAGCTACTCACGATAAAGGCAAACAATAGGAGGTTCATTCGGTAGCTTTTGGTGAGGATTGCCTGCAGTGCGTGATGTACGATGAGATATCCGTACAGCCCCACGCTCAGCCACAAGGTTGCTTGTGCCCAGCTGTGCATTGTTTTACCCCGCTGTGGGGGGTTATTCCATATTTTGTGGCTTATCGCGTGTACGTTCCCACTCGCGAAGACTTTCTAAGATGTTTTCGTGGCGCAGTGCGCGACGAACTTCGCGGATTTCTTCGGCGGTAATCGGACCGAGTTGCTGCGTGGCGAGCCACTCATCCACAGTGCGTTCATCGTTTTCTAAGTAGCGTAGCATCAGCTCGTCCCAAGCCGCTTGCGTGAGTGTGCGCGTGCCGCGGTGCCCACACTGCGCGCACTCATACTGCACTTCGATACGGTTGGCGCCCATTGTATGGGGGTAGTAGGCGATGTAAATGAAATCATCTAAGCCGATGGGGGTATCACAGCGACGGCAGCGCAGGGTCATAGCATGCTTCCCCCCCAAGTGCGTGGCAGGAAGATTTGCTCGTACTTCATAAGTGCGTAGCGGTCGGTCATGCCTGCCAAATAGTCGCACACCGCTTGCACGCGCGCTTCCACCGTGTCTTCCTTCGGGCAGAATTTCGGCGACATCTCGTGGGGGTAACGGAAGTAGTATTCAAACATCTGGCGCAGGATGACTTTCATTTTTTCGCGCTCGCGCTGCACAGCGGGGTGGTGATAGAGGTTCTCGAACATGAACTCTTTCATCTCGTTCACAGCTTGCAGCATTGGCTCGCTCATTTGCACGACGGGTTTGCCGTCGCTGGTTTGCACCACATCCATCACCATGCGGGCGATGCGTTCGCTGTGTGCGCTGCCCAAAAACTCGGTCAGGTGGCGCGGCAGCGAGTCGGGGGTTAGCAATCCTGCGCGCACGCCGTCGTCGAAGTCGTGGTTGAGGTAGGCGATGCGGTCGGCGATGCGCACGACCGCAGCTTCCAAGTGCACGGTTTTTTCGGCTTCGGCGGTGGTGAGGTCCGCGCGCCCTTTAGAGTGCCCTAAAATACCCTCGCGCACCTCGTGGGTGAGGTTCAGCCCGCGCCCATCTTTCTCGATGCAATCCACCACGCGCAAGCTTTGCTCATAATGGCGGAAGCGTCTGCCTGGCAGGTACTCCTGTAGGATTTCGTCGAGGGCTTCCTCGCCTGTGTGCCCAAAAGGGGGGTGTCCGAGGTCGTGTGCGAGGGCGATGGCTTCGGTGAGGTCTTCGTTGAGGCGCAAGGCGCGGCTGATGGTGCGCGCGATTTGTGCTACCTCCAGCGTATGGGTCAAGCGCGTGCGGTAGTGGTCTTCGTTGGGGTCTAAAAAGACTTGGGTTTTGTGTTTGAGGCGGCGGAATGCCTTACTGTGGATGATGCGGTCGCGGTCGCGCTGGAAAGCGGTGCGCACAGGGTCAGGTGGCTCAGGGATGGGGCGCCCGCGCGATTCGGCACTCTTGGTCGCGTAGGGAGCAAGAACCTGGTATTCCAACTGCTCCAGCCGTTCGCGTACTGTCATGGCTCAGTACTGAATGAGCGTGTAGACATCGTAGCCGCGCAAGTTCTTACGCCCGTTGAGGAAGGTTAGCTCGATGAGGAACACGAAACCCGCCACTATGCCGCCCAGCCGCTCGATCAAGTGTGCGGAGGCACGAGCAGTGCCTCCAGTTGCCAACAGGTCATCTACCACCACTACGCGTTGCCCCGGCTCAACCGCGTCGGTGTGGATTTCGACGGTGTTGGTGCCGTATTCAAGGGCGTATTCCTCGCTGATTTTTTCGCCCGGCAACTTGCCCAGCTTGCGAATGGGTACAAACCCCAGCCCCAAGTTGACCGCAATCGGCAGCCCAAATACGAAACCGCGCGATTCGATGCCCGCAATCACATCAGGCTTGAGTTCGCGGGCGTGCTCGGTCATCAGGTCAATCACTTCCTTGAGGGCTTGGGGATGCTTCAACACGGGCGTGATGTCCTTGAAGATAATCCCCGGCTCGGGAAAGTTAGGGATATCGCGCACCAGCTGTGCTGCCAATATCTCGCGCATGCTCGTCTCCTCCGTTTGCCGAGAAAGTATACCACAACTGGGTATACTTGCGCCGATGTCGACCACAGTGCGCCTTATCACGCTGGGCTGCGCCAAGAACGAGGTGGATTCCGAAGAGATTGCAGGCGTGTTGCAGCGCGCGGGCTATCGGCTCGACACACAGACCGATACGCCCGATGTAATCATTATCAACACTTGCGGGTTTTTGGAGTCAGCGCAGCGCGAGGGGATGCAGGTAATTCGCGAGGCGTTGCAGCTCAAGAAACAGGGTAAAACGCAGCGCGTGATTGTGGCAGGGTGTATGGTGCAGCGGCTGGGCGAGTCGCTGCAACAACTGTTGCCTGAGGTAGATGCTTGGGTGGGCGTGGGGCAGATGGCGCGCTTTGCGGAAATCGTCGACTCCGTGCGCACCGCACGCCAACCGGTAATCGATATCCAGCCGCCACACCACCGCTGGGCAGAGGTGCCCACGCGCCTGCGCAGCCGCGCCCCTTGGACGGCTTACCTCAAGATCTCCGAAGGCTGCGACCACAAATGCACCTTCTGCACGATTCCATCGTTTCGCGGGCGCCATGTAAGCAAGCCCCTCGAGCGGGTGCTGGAAGAGGCGCGCTGGCTGGCTGCCAACGGCGCGAAGGAAATCAACCTCATTGCCCAAGACACCACACAGTACGGCTACGACCTCTACAAAAAGTTCATGCTGCCCACGCTCTTGCGCGAGCTGAATGCGATTGAGGGGATAGAGTGGATTCGCATCCACTACGCCTATCCGTCACGTATAACTGATGAGCTGATTGAGGCGATGGCATCGCTGCCAAAGGTGGTCAAGTACTTAGATGTGCCGTTACAGCATGCCGACCGCACAATCTTGCAAGCAATGCGGCGCCCAGGCGACGGTACGCGCTATCTGAAAATGATTGAGAAACTGCGGACTGCGATGCCCGAAATTGCGATTCGGACAACTTTCATCGTGGGCTTTCCGGGCGAGGGCGAGCGCGAGTTCCAAAACCTGCTGGCGTTCATGCAGGAAGCCCAACTGGATCGCGTGGGCGCATTCATCTACTCACGCGAGAAGGGCACGCCGTCGGCAGAGATGCCGAACCAAGTGCCGTTTCGCATCAAACGCGAACGGTTCGACAAACTTATGCGCTTCCAGCAGCCTATCTCGCTGATGCGCAACCGCCAGTGGGTGGGCAAAACAATGCGCGTGCTTATTGAGGGCTGCAGTGAGGATAGAAGGTACGCTATCGGACGCTCACACCGCGATGCGCCCGATGTGGATGGCTTAGTCTACGTAAAAAATTGTACGGCACCTCCGGGCACATTTGTGCCCGTGCGAATCACCTACGCCGATGTATACGATGTGTGGGGCGAAATGCTGCCCCAAGATAGCCCCTGAGGTATCCGCTAGGTAAGGTACAGCAGAAACTGATTGCGTGCGCAAAAGGTATAATCTTTTTAGATGCCTCTGACACGCGATGACTTGAAGCAGGTAGGGCAGCTGCTTCGGGAAGACCTCGAGCTACGGCTCGAACTCGCGGAGCAGATATTAGATGAGTACATCGTCGCGCTTTTGATGGAACGCAATCCACGACTGCGCGAGATATTTCGTCGCGCCGTGCTGACAGAGGCACTGCTACAACTACCAGAGCAGTTCCAACAGTTCCGCGCTGAAACGGAGGCTCAATTTGCGAATATACGAGCTCGCTTCGAGCGGGTGGAAGGGCGGTTGCAGGAGTTTTATGAGGCAACCGAGGCGCGCTTTGAGAAGGTGGAAGGGCAGTTGCAACAGTTTCGCACTGAGACCGAGGCGCGCTTTGAAAAAGTAGAAGGGCAGTTGCAACAGTTTCGCACTGAGACCGAAGCGCGCTTTGA
>JAUQOS010000097.1 GCA_030550775.1 Armatimonadota bacterium | reverse complement strand
GAGTTCTTAGACGCTTCGGAAGACAAGGGCGAAGCGCAATAGTTTACAATGCACGGGCGAGGACGCCCGTGCCACGCGCTTCGCGCGCTCCTCGCACTTTGTCTACTTTCCTGTAAAGGTTTTTTTTACATTTTAGACGGCGTGAGCAGCTCGCTTTCGCAAAAACGGCTCGGTCATTCCCAGCAGCGCGAGGAGTCTCACCTGCTTGAAGCCAGTAGGTGGCAACTTAGGTTATAATACACCTCTCGGAGGCACCTATGACTCGCGAGGAAGCTTGGCAGTTGCTATGCGAATACACTCGGTCGGAGAATCTGCGTCGCCACGCGCTGGCGGTGGAGGCGTGTATGCGCTACTACGCTCGCCTGTTCGGCGAGGATGAAGAGCTTTGGGGCGTGGTGGGATTGTTGCACGATTTCGACTACGAACGCTACCCATCGCTGGAGGAGCACCCGTTTCGCGGCATGGAGATCCTGCGGGCGCGCGGTGTGCCCGAAGTGATTGTGCGCGCAGTGGGCGCACACGCCAATCACACAGGCATTCCTCGTGAGAGCCTGTTGGAACGCGCCATCTTCGCATGCGACGAGCTGTCGGGCTTTGTGATTGCCGTGGCTTTGGTTAAAGGGCGCACCCTCAGTGCCGTGACACCCGAATCGGTACGCAAGCGCATGAAGGAGAAAAGCTTCGCGCGGGGCGTCAACCGCGACGACCTACTGCGCGGCGCAGAAGAGTTGGGGATCCCCTTTGATGAGCATGTGGAGCATGTGGTGCGCGCGCTGCAAACCGTCGCGCCCGAGCTGGGGCTAAACCCCTAACTGTCTAAGCATACTCGGTAAAGCTCTGTGCGCAGTCCACACACTCCAGCCACTGCTCGCGAGGCAGCTGTTGCAGGGCGTTATGCGAGCGCCCACGACGAAACACGGGGCGATAAAGCGTCTCGCCTGCCCCAAAGTGGCGGTGACAGGTGTGGCACTCCGTCTCGCTCTCTACCAACACGGGTACAAAACCCGCCACAACCCAGCCCTCGTGCCCCAAATGCGCTGCCAGCGACTCGATCGCCGCGCGCACCGCGTGCGACTTGTTGCCGTGATAGTATTGCTCAGCGATTTTGTTGAGCAGCTGAATCGTTTGTTCGTCCAGCGTGAAGTTGAGCCGCTTCATCGCGTGTATTATAGCACATCGGCGCGCACTCCACAATCCTCCTACCTGTGCCGATAATCAAGCCTGATGTATCTCAAGGTCGTGGCAACAATCGTCGGGCTGTTAGGTGTGAGTGTTGTCAGCGGTACGCTGGTGCGCCTTGCGGTGCCCTATCACACGCAACGCGCCGAAACACTGGATGTGCTAGCAATCTACGATAAGAAGGCAATGACCTCGGTATTTGGCGAGTTCCGCGGCAGCTTTGCGCTATACCTGTGGGCGAAAACTGATGAGTATACTCACGGGGGCGTGCGCCTGCGCCCGATGACCGAGCGCGAGAAGCGCTTGGGCAACGTCCACGCTGCCAGCAGCGCCGACGGTTTGCACACGCACACCGACGAAACGGGCGTCATCCCCGAACCTGAACGCGACCCGCGCTGGCTGTGGGGCGACATTGAACGGCAAGTGAAGCCCTATTTTGATGTGCGCCACCATTTCCATCGCCCCGTGCGCGAAGTGCTGCCGCTTTACCGCTTTATGACGTGGGTAGACCCAACCTTTGTGCCGGGCTACTTGGTGGGCGCGCAGATGATTTTGTTCGACAACAAGCGCAACCTGCCCCAAGCATTGGCATTTCTGGAAGAAGGGGCACGCAACAACCCCAAAAGCATCGCGATTTTCACGGAGTTGGGGCGCTACCATTTGGTTCACACCAAACGCTACGAGTTGGCGGAGCGATATCTCCTGCAGGCAGTAGAAAATGGGGCAGAGTGGATGCCTTCTAATCCGTTTGAGCGCGATGGTCTGCTACACGCTTACCGCTGGCTGGCGCTGCTGGCATACAAGCGAGGCGAGTTGGGCAAGATGCGCACTTGGGCGTGGCGTGGCTTGCAACGCTTTCCTGACGACGGCGTGCTGAAAATGTTGAGCACCAAGCGTGAGTGAACCCTACCGCGCAGAGCGTGCCTGCGCCCGACGCAATACGCGCCATACATACTCGGTTTCCTGCACCCGCAGCCAGCGACAGAGATAAAGATATGCCCACAGCGCACTGGATGCCACAACCAGCCCAATCAGCAGCGAGCGCAGGTTGGGCTGAAAGGGCGGTAGCAGGGCGTGTAACCCCGTGTGCAGCCCATAGGCAAGCCCGCCCACCAGCAGTGTCGCCGTCGCCGTTGCCAACACAAAGCGCGCCAGCGGCACAGGGGCGCCTTCCTCGTGCGGTATGCGTCGGTTCAGCACCATCAGCATCCACACCATCTGCGCTGTCGCGGCGATGGAGGTCGCCAACGCCAAGCCCACATGTCCCAGCAGGGGCATCAACACCCAGCATAGGGGCACGAACCCTAGGGTGACAAGCGAGCCAATAAGGACGGGCGTGAGCGCGTCACGCAGGGCAAAAAAGCCTCGCGCAATCAAGGCTTGCCCCGACCACGCGAACAACCCCAGGGCAAACGCCCGCAGCGCGCTCGCCACCAGCTGCGTATCCGCAGGCGTGAACTTGCCGTACTGCAATAATACACGGCTAATGTCCTCTGCCAGTACCAACAGTAACGCGGTCGCGGGCGCGGTTAGAAACCACACCAAGCGCAACCCCTGCCGCAGCGTCGCGCGCAACGCACCCCACTGCTCACGCGCCGCCAAAGTGGTCAGCGCAGGAAAAATCGCCAACGCCACCCCCTGACCGATAATTCCCAGCGGCGCCTGCATCTGCCGATTGGCGTTATCCAACGCCGAAATCGCCCCCGCAGGCAGCCACGAGGCAAACACCCGTAGGATGAGCATATAAATTCCAGGCAACGACAGACCGAACATCACAGGCAGCATCAGCCGAAACACCTCGCGCGCGCCCTCATGTCGCCAATTGAACTCCAGCCGAAACGCGCTACCCAGCCGCCGCATCGCTATCAGCGGCAACACTACACTACCCACAAACGCCCCCAACAGCGCACCCCACGCTAATCCCGCTACCCCTAACCACAGGGCTAACACCAGCCCCCCAAAAATAATGCCCAGGTTATAGATGTTCGGTCCCAGCGCGGGCACGAGGAAATGCTTGCGTGCATACAGCGTCGCCATCATCAGCCCGCCCATCAGGAAGCACACCTGCGCAGGCAACACGATGCGCGTCATGTGCGTGGTCAACTCCAACCGGTACGGCTCAAAGCCTGGAAACATCAGCGCAACCGCCCACGGCGCCACTGCAATCAGCACCAGCACTAAGAGACTGGTCAAGCTTACCATCACGCTGGCGACGATGGAAAACACGCGCCATGCCTCGTCTTTTTGTCCGCGCTCCCAGTAGCCAGAAAAGACGGGCATCAGCGATGAGGAAAGCGCACCCCCTGCCACCATAAAAAACAACAAATCGGGCAGCTGGAACGCCGCGCGGTAGGCGTCGGTCAGTTCGTTTTGCCCAAAACGAAAGGCAATCACGGTGTCGCGCAGCATGCCAAGCACGCGACTGGCGAAAATCGCGCTCATCATCAGCGCGGATGCCCGCGCCCAACTGTAGCCCGCGGTCTGCCCGTCGCTATCCCTCATCGCGCGATACCAACTTCAGCCCTACCACGCCCACCACAATCAAACCGATGAAAAACAATCGCCAAAAATCGCGCGACTCTTTGAACCACACCATGCCCACAATCGCGACACCCACCGCACCAATGCCCACCCACACCGCATAGGCGGTGCCAATCGGAATCTGCCGAATTGCCAACGAGAGGAACCAGAAGCTCGCCCAGGCAGTTGTGAGCGCGACGACCGTGGGCACCAAGCGCGTGAAGCCGTTTGAGAACTTCAACGCCGTCGCCCATACGATCTCCATTAGCCCTGCAATCACCAGAAATAGCCATGCCATGCACCGCAAAGTATACCGTTCGCCTGCCTTCAAGTCAGGTACTATTATGCCAATGACGCAGGAGGCAACCCCTTGGCTTTCCGAAAGTGAGGCGCAGGCAGTTGCTGCGCAAGCCCGCGCGATTATCGACGCCGTGGAGCAAGTGATTTTGGGCAAAGGCGAGACCGTGCGCCTGATGGTCATCGGGCTGCTTAGTGGCGGGCACTTGCTGGTTGAAGATATCCCTGGTGTGGGCAAAACCACTTTAGCCCGCGCCATTGCCAAAGCAATTGGGGGGCAGTTCCGCCGCATCCAGTTCACGCCTGACTTGCTGCCTGCCGATATCACTGGCTCCATCATTTACAACCAAGCGCGTGCGCAGTTCGAGTTCCACCCGGGACCGATTTTCGCCAACATCGTGCTGGCAGACGAGATTAATCGCGCCACCCCGAAAACCCAATCCGCGTTGCTGGAGGCGATGGAAGAGCGTACCGTGTCGGTTGAGGGCGAATCACACCCACTCCCGCAACCGTTTCTGGTCATCGCCACGCAGAACAATATTGAAATGGTAGGCACCTATCCCCTACCTGAGGCGCAGCTGGATCGCTTTTTCGCGCGTGTGTCGCTGGGCTATCCGTCGCCTGAGGTGGAGATGCGCATTCTGGAGACGCGCCAACTCGGCTCGCCGTTGGAGCAGTTGCAGCCCGTGCTAACCCCCGACCAGCTGGTGGCGTTGCAGCATCAGACGCGGCGCGTGTATATCAGCCCGTCGGTGCGCCGCTACTTGGTGGAAGTAGTGAACGCCACACGTCATCACCCGAAGGTGATGCTGGGGGCAAGCCCGCGCGCCTCACTGGCGTTGATGCAAGGGGCACAAGCGCACGCTTTGCTGGCGAACCGCTACTATGTGACGCCAGACGATGTGCAACAGATGGCGATTCCTGTGCTTGCCCATCGGCTGATGATGCGCTCCGATGCTACAGGCGCCGCACGCCCCGAGACTGTGATTCGCGAAATTTTGAGCCAAATACCCGTGCCCATCGGGGGCGAGGTGCCCGCATGAGAGAGTACAAACTTACGGCACTGATGGCAGCGACTTCGTTTTTGCTATGCTCCGGGCTGGCGACTAACAACCGCCAGATGTATTGGATGGCATCGGTGCTGGGCACGCTGATGGCTGGCGCCTACTACTTGGCGCGTTGGGGCGTCCGCGATGCTTCGGTTCGGCGCATCTGCCCTGCCGAGCTGAGCGAAGGCGAAACGGTAGAGGTGCAGTTGCAAGTGTCGTTGCCGTCGCGTTGGGGGCTGGTGTGGGCACGCGCCCAAGATACTGCTTCATCGGGGCTGCTGTTGGAACCCGTTGAAGCAGAGCAGGGCAGCCCGCACGACAGCACCACGCGCTATCGCCTCACGGCGCTGCGCCGCGGACGCCAGCAACTCGGACCCGTACAGCTGACGATATCCGACCCGTTGGGCTTGTTTGTAAACCATGTGCAATTGCCTGAGGTAAGCGAAGTGTTGGTGCTGCCGCGCCCCGTGGCGCTTGCTCAGTGGAGCTGGGAGGGCGGTGGGCGCGGGCGTCTGTTGGCATCCGCGCTGCGGGGCAAGCGTGGCGAAGGCACCGACTGGCACGGCGTGCGCCCCTATGTGCCCGGCGATTCCCTACGACGCATCCACTGGCGCGCTACCGCCCGACACGGCGACTGGCATGTGAAAGAGTTCGAAACCAGCCAACTGGCGCCGATTGTGGTCGCTTTAGAGCAAGCACCCACTTGGCGCAAGGAGGGCGACACCTACCCCGACTTTGACCAAGCGATTCGCTACATCGCGTGGCTGGCGCTACAAGCCCCCCGCCAGGGCGTTGCGCTTATTTTGGTCGGTTCCAACTTGCCCGAGCTGCGCCTCACGCCCGAAACCTCTACCGATCCGTACGCGCTGCTGCGCCGACTGGCGCTGCTGGAACCGAACGCCGACCATTCGATTCTGGATGACTTATCGCGCTTGGTACAACAGTACGGCGAGCAGTGGCGCATCGCGCTCTTTGTACCCCCTCAGGAGTATCCAACCTTCCATCGGCAGGCGATGGTCTACCAGGCGCAGGGCTACACGGTCGAGGTTTATGCGTAAGCGCGAGGAGCCACCCGCACGGTGGACGCTCTATGGCTTGCCAATCCAGCGCGGGCTGGCGCTGGGTATCGGTGCACCCCTATATCTGCCCACCTACGGTATGCCCATCTGGTTTGACCCACGCCTGTTTGCCCAAGACGAGGACGAATGGCTCGCGATTGAGTACCGCATGCCCACCGAGCCTGTAGAGGTCATCGCGCTGGTACGCGACTTGCACGATGTACCGCCTGTGCTGGCGCCCTATGTGCGCATCGTGGGCTGGATTGTGGAACGCCCGCCCGAACCGCCCCTGCCACACGCCCCGATTTTGCAGGTGCCAAGATTGCCCCCCATGCTGCCCCCAGAAGCCCCTGTGATTGTGGATGCCCACGCAGGCGTCGCCTATATTGACCCCAACGCCACCTTGCTGGCGCGCTACCAAAGTTTGCTGCTGCGCACCGCCACGCACATCCGCTACCACTTGGAAGGCGAGCATTTGCCGGTGCACACTTGGGATGATAAGCAGGTTCTGATTGGAGGCGTAGCGCCTGAATGGGAGGCAGTGGCGCAGATCGCTCAACGGGGAGCCGACCTTGTATGGCTAACGGCAGAGACATTCCCTGAGGCGTTTGCATCCGTTGCTCACGCTTTGGGGGGCAAGCCCCTCTGGTGGTTCGACCCGCTGGCGCGCTACCGCGATGATGCCCACTGGCAACGCCTGCTGCGAGCAAGCGCAGAGATGAACCTTACGCTGTTTGTGGACAGCACTGAAACCCTCGCCGAAGCCCGCGACTCGTTAGAGGTCGCCCGTGAAGCCCTGCGTGCAGAACATATGCCTCTTGGTACGCCCGGCTTGGGACTATATGTGGCTCCTGAGGCTTCCTTGCCCACCGTAGAGCCAGAAACTGCGCCGCTTATCTGTTGGAGCGTGCCCAAGCGTACGCAGCGTGTAGCGGCGCGCCTGTGGCAAGGCTATCGGAAAACACAGCGGTATGGCATCCGTCGCGCATTGTTGTTGCCCGATGCCCACCCCGAAACGCTGGCGATTGCACTGGGCGTGGAGCCATACGCCCTTTTTGTGCCGATGGACGCATTACCTATAGCGAAGCAGCAGGCCGCGTTGCTCGGCGTTGCTGAGTGCCGCGAATGGCTCTTGTTGCGCCTGCGTCGCTGGCGCGACGCCACGCTGCGCGCCCAGCCCGACTTGTGGCTCCAGCAGCGCCGCTAATCACACGCCCATCTGCCCGTAATCGCGCAGCAGCCCAATCACCTTGCCGATTACGCGCGCTTCCTCCACGGGCGCGTAGATTGGCTCATAGGCAGGATTTGCCGACTCTAAGCGCGCACGCCCCCGCTCAAAATAAATCCGTTTGATGGTTGCCTCCTCGCCAATCAGCACTGCCACCAGCTCGCCGTTGTACGCGGTTTGCTGCGGTTTGATAATCACCAAATCGCGTGGCAAGATGTGCTCGCCCACCATACTGTCGCCCTTGACGCGCAGCAAAAACGCCCCTTCCACATTCCGTACCATATCGGCTGGCACGGGGATGAGGTCTTCGATGTTCTCGTAGGCAAGCACGGGCGAACCCGCGGCGATGGTGCCCACCAGCGGCAGGAAGCGCACGCGTTCGCGGTCGGGCTGATAGTCAGGATGAATCACGCGAATCGAGCGGGCTTGGCTGCCGCGTTCAATATAGCCCTTGCGTTGCAGCGCATCCAAGTGCAAAGTGATGCCGCGCAGGCTCTTGATGACCCCGATGCCCTGCTGTATTTCACGAATCGTGGGCGGATAGCCGTGTTCCTGCGTGTACTTCACGATAAACTGCAAAATCGCCCGTTGCGCCTTAGTCAGTGTTTTCGCCATCGCTACCTCCTGCAGAGGGAAGGGTCTGCCTTCCCCCCACTGGCTCCGCTCGGTACTGCCGATGAAACGGCGGCTCATGCGCTGTAGAATATTGTACACTACCATTTGTCTACAAGTCAAGGGGGCGATAGGTCGGGCGGTTGATTTTCCGATTCTGCCCCCCTCCTGTAGGTTCCCCTCGCGAAGCGGGGGGAACCGCACTCAGCTCGGTTCCCCCTACGGATAGGGGGAACCTAACGGAGGGGGTTCGGAAAAACTGCTGCCCCCCTCCTGTAGGTTCCCCCCGCACGCGAGGGGAACCGCACTCAGCTCGGTTCCCCCTACGGATAGGGGGAACCTAACGGAGGGGGTTCAAAAACGCAGGGGGTTCAAAAAATCAGGCAACAGCCTTGGCAGTGCACTTCGGCTCACTTGTTCCACCGACAACTCAATACCTGCTTCTGCGCAGTGCGGAGCGCAAGCCCCTG
>JAUQOS010000013.1 GCA_030550775.1 Armatimonadota bacterium | reverse complement strand
AGGCTCGGGGCGGCTATATTCGCGCATGATGTTTTGGATTTGCTCCACCAGACGGGCGGCTTCCTCATAGGGGCGTTGCCAGATGTTGCGCCCGAAAATCAAGCCGATCGCGCCTGCTTCCATAGAGAGGCGCACTTTATGGAGCACATCAGCGTCGTTGCCCTTCTCGCCGCCTGACAGGAGCACGAAGGTGTTCACCGCCGAGTTGATCACGCGCCGAATGCGCTGCTCGTCGTCTTCTTCCAGTTCGTTGTAGGGTTTAGGGTGCTTGGCGCGTTCTTCGGGCGGGGCGAGTTTGGGGAAGTTGATTTTCACGATGTCTGCGCCTAGTTCGGCAGCCACGCGCGCGGCGTAATCTACCGCCCATAGGCTGTCGCGACCACCTTTGGCTTGTACCGCTTCACCCCGCGGATACGCCCATACAATCAGCGGCATGCCGTAGGCTTCCGCCGCTTCGCGCACCTCCATAAACTGCCGAAAGTCTTCGTCTTGGCGCGGCGAGCCGACATACAGTGTGTAGCCCACCGCATCTGCGCCCAGGCGCACGGCGTCCTCCACGCGCGAGTTCAGCGGCGACAACGCCTGCGCATCCGAGGGAATCTCGGTCTTGCCGTTCAGCTTCAAAATCAGCGGGATTCTGCCTGCGAACTTCGCGATGTACTTCTCCGCGATGCCATATTGGAACGCCACTGCCGAAAAGCCCAAGTCAATCGCCAGTCGGCAGATGTAGTCGGGGTCACCTGAAGGCGGGTAGGGGAAGAAATCGCGGGGTCCGTGCTCTAAGCCTTGGTCATAGGGTAGCACCATCAGCGTGCCGTTGCGCAGCCCGTACATGTACATCATCCGATAAAGGCGGGTGCGCTTGCCCGTGTTCAGGTGTGTCATGTCGCTCAAGCTCAATCGTTTCGTGGGCGTCGTCACCATAAGTACCACCTCGCTGCGGGGATTATACCTGCTTAGCGCATGCTACGATAACCCAAGTTGCCACCCATCCGTTTCGAACGGGCGAGATTCCTTGCGCTGTTCGGAATGACAGGGCTGTTTATTTTTGCAAGAGCGAGCTTGTCATTCCGAACCGTAGGCGAGGAATTTCAGGCAAGCTACAGCCGAGCCCTCTCGCTGCGCTCGGGGCAACACGATATTTTTGCAAGCAAAAGTTTCGTCAGCCCGCGCCGCAGTCGGGGAGTTTAGGTAGCAACTTGGGTTATAGTAGCTCGGATAGCAGCCTTCGGGATTCCTTGCTCCGCTTGGAATGACAGACTCGTTCCGAAAATGACTGTGTTCTGTCGTGCCGAAGGCGAGGGGGCGCGGAGTATAATTCAAACGGAGGTCGGCATGGGGTTGGATTTTGGCACGCGTGATGAGGAGCGGTTCTCGCTGCGGCAGTTCTTGAAGACTTTCGTAGCCGGGATCGCAGTTTTCCTCGTGTTTATGGCGATTGGCGCGTATGTGATTGGTCCGCGCCTGGTGGTGGACGAGTCGGGCAGACCGCGCCTTCGGCTGGGCACGCCCGCAGCCTCTCAGGAGGTAGCGGTTTCACCGCCTCGGCAAGCGCCAATGCCCAAAGTGGAGATTTACGAGAAGCTGCCCCCTGACATCACAGCAGGTACAGGGCTGTTTATTGGTGCGCGCGAGGTTGCCCCATTTGACTATGAACGCTATCAGCAGAAACGCAAGGCGCGTAAAGAAAAACAAGCTGAGCCGACACCTCAGGAGTCGTCTGAGGCGCCGCCTGCGCTGGAGGACGATTACTTCGTGCCTGACGAGCCTATAACAAGCGAGCCGGCCTCACCAGAGTCGGCACAGACGCCTGAGCTGCCCTCGGAGCCTGCCATACCCGCACCTGCTGGGCCAACGCCTCCCGCGCCCAGCGAGCCGACCCCCGCAGAGCCAACGCACGCAACAAACTCTGGTGCACTCTATCGCGTGCAGGTGGGTGTTTATGGCAGCCGCGAGAACGCTAACCGCGTGGCTCAGGAGCTGCTCGCCAACGGCTTCGAGGCAAGCATCGTGCCGTTCCAACGCAACGGCACGACGCTCTATCGCGTGCAGACTTTGGTGACTCGCGACCGCGCCAAAGCCGAAAGCCAGAGGTCAGCTCTGCAAAGTAAAGGGTTCCCCGCCGTGATTGTGGAGGTGCAACCGTAGCGTTATTTCTCTGCAAAATACTCGCGTGCTAAGGCGCGCAGTTTTGTTAGCGCTTGCTTTTCCAGTTGGCGCACGCGCTCCCGCGAGAGCCGTTTCGTGTGCCCCGGTGGAATGTCGCTCACATCCAAGCCCAGATGGCGGTAGATTGCCCAGCGTTCGTTGGGGGTGAGGCGGGTGTCAATAATCGCGAAAATCTCCGACAGCCACACGCGCTCAATAGCAACGGTTTCGGGATCTTGCTCTTCGGGGCTGGCTAACAGTGCGCCCAACGGCGAGCCCTGGTCATCGCCCACTTTGTACTCCAGCGAGTAGTTCGAGCGGGTATAACGCAATAGGCGTGTTACTTTGCTTACTGGCATGCCCAAGTGCTCGGCAATCTGCTCTTCGGTCGGCTCTTTGCCCATAAGCGCGCGCAGCTCGTTGCGGGCACGCTCTATCTTGCGCAGAGAGTCAATAGCGTGGTTGGGTAGCCGAATCATGTTGGTTTGTGCATCGGCTGCCCGCCCTACACTTTGGCGAATCCAGTGAATGGCATAAGTGCTGAACCGCAACCCACGAGTCACATCGAAGTTGCGGATGGCGCGTATCAGCCCAATCGCCCCCTCCTGCACCAAGTCTTCTAACGGCATGCCAGGGCGCACATAGCGACGCGCCACGCTAATCACCAAACGCAGGTTCGACTCAATTAGGCGCGTCTGGGCATTCTCGTCGCCCTGTTGCGCGCGCTTGAGCAGTTCTAGCTCTTCTTCGGGGCTGAGCAGGGGACGGCGCAGGATGTCGCCGAACATTGCGTCAATCAGCGCCGTGCTGGCGCCTTGCTCCCACTCGGCTTCCAACTCTCCAAGGTCGCCTCCGCACAACTCCGTTTCTGGATAGCCAGCGGACTCAAGATAGGTCGGCGTCATTTGTGAACCCCTTCCGTATTGCATGGGCAAGTGCAGCAACTTTTGTGCCAAAACGTATCCGCGTGATGAACGCGGTATAATCGCTTTCGCACGGAGCCCATAATGCAACAGGCTTTGGAACAGCTGCGGCAAGCAATCCAGCACGCGCTGGCGTTAGGGCTGGCGCGTTCGGGCGGCTTGGAACCGCTGCGCGAAGCTCTAAGCGCAATTCAGGCATATGATGCCCTTGCCCCGCTTGCTGAGAGCCTGCAACGCCTGCTGAGCCATACCGACACGCGCGCCCGACTCAATGAGTTGGCAAGCCTCTACTTGGCGGCTGAGCAGTGCTTAGCACATCTGCACGCACGCGCGTTGCCCCACCGCGCATCCGACTTGGCTACCGAGCCAAAGCGTCAGGTGGCTGCGCCCCGCCTAAGTGATGAGCAGTTGTTCAGTAAGCTGTTTCGGGGTGAGTGGTCGCTGATAGAGGTGCTCCCCACTCTCCACGCGCGCGTGGCGGCGTGGCAGCCCAGCGAGCCGCTCTTGCTGTTGCAACTGACGCTGGCGCACAGCGGCACCGCTTACCTAGCTATTGAGCGCCTGCGGGCGATGGGCGCCGATGCTGTGCCGTTGCTGATTCGGCTCGCCAATAGCAAAAGCCCCATGACGCGCCTACGCGCGTGCGAATTGCTGTTAGACCACACGGGCAGGCAAGTGGAGGCAGCGTTGCGCGGGGCGCTGCCACTGGCTCCACGCGCCCTGCCGCTGTTTCAGAAGTTGCGTGCTCATCCGCATCTGCACGGAATCTTCGTCAAAGCAGATGCCGCTCCCCTTGAACAGCAACTGGAAGGCGTGCAAACGCGCGAGCAGCTCCGCCAATTGTTGCGTCACGCGGATGCGCAGATTATGCTTCAACCGCCCGATTCGCCCGCAGTGGAACAGTTGCTAGCTGTTATCCAACGAATAGCACGCGGAGAAACCGACTACTGGAGTCTGCTCGCTGCCGTGCCCCACGAGCGCGCTACACGACTGCTTGTCGAGCCGCCTGTGTTCCAACAAGTCGGCTTCGAGCACCTCATAGCCACCCTGGACTATCGTCTGGTACCGTTGGTGACTGCCAATGCCGCGCGCTTTCGGGATTCTGAGCTGCTGCAGTTATCCAGTTTGGGTGATGCAGCCTTCCTGCCGTGGGTGGTGCAAGCGAAGCACGCCAGCGTGCGCCATTATGGCGAGCCAGTCCAGCTGCTTAGGAACGACGGTTGAAGCAAGGGGCGGCAGCAACCCACTTTCGTTGGTCGGTGTCTTGCGAACAAGCTGTTGGTGGGGGCGCCGACGCTATGGGGTCGGGCTGCAGTTTGGGACATATGTCCTATATGCGAGGGGATGTGCGCTGCGTAAAGATAGGTGGAGGTGCTGCAAATGAATGACGAGATGCGCCAAGAGCTGCAGCAAATTAAGCAGCAGCTAGAGCAGTTGACACAGCGCCTGCAGCGCTTAGAGCGGCGAATAGAGGCGAAGACGCAAGCAGCATCTGCACAACCAGCATCCCTGAAAACACCAAGTGTCGCGCCACCGCCTGCGACGCCTGCTCAGCCCATTCCTACGCCCCGCCGCGAGGCACGCCCTGTGCTGCCCACACCTTCTGTTGAGATAACCGAATCAGCGACATCCAATGCGGTGGGGGCGCTGGAGCACGTGCTAGGCAGTAAGGTCGCGCTGTACACAGGCATCGTATTGTTGTTTATCGCGACGGCGTTCTTTTTAGGCTGGGCGTGGACACGCCTGACGCCCGAAGGACGCTTGGCGATGGGCTACTTGGGCGGGTTTGCGCTGATTGGCTTGGGCGTCGCCGCACGCCATCGCTCGGATGAGTGGTTCATAGACGGGTTGATGGGTGCGGGCTTAGCCACGCTCTATCTCAGCACATGGGCGGGCTGGGGGCGCTACGCCTTGCTGGGCTTTGCGGAGGCGTTTGGGGTTGCCGCGCTAACCACTGGAGTCGGGGTGGGGCTGGCACTGTGGCGCAACTCAGAGACGCTGGCAATTGTAGCAACGCTGGGCGGCTTCAGTGCCCCCGTCTGGCTGCGCGGCGACGGCAGTAGCAACAGCCCCCTGAACTTCTTCGGCTACCTGACAGTGCTAAACGCAGGTATGCTGGCAGTCGCCACTGCCCGTGAATGGCGCGTGCAGCAAGCCACCTGTCTGGTAGCAACGGTTGTGTTGTTGGTCGGCTGGGCGCTGGAGAGCTACAAACCTGAGTTCAACCGGATGACCTTGAGCTTTCTCACTGTGTACTATGTGTTGTTTAGCATTGCGTACTTGCTACCCGCCTCCATTCGTCGCGAGCCCACAGGGGAAATAGACCTCGCGCAGTTTACCATCGCATCGCTGATCTATTTGCCCTATGCGTATCTGCTTGCTCGCGAGTTGTGGCAGGCGTCGCCAGGCGCGTTGCTTGCGGTGGCGGGCGTGATTTACTTGGTCTTGAGCGTGCTCAAATACCGCCTGCAGGATGCCTATGCGGCTGCCACGCTGCTTACGCTGGGGGTGGTGTGCTTGCTCGGGGCGATCGCAGTGGAGCTCCAGCGCGCGGTGCAGGCTGTGGTCTACAGCCTGCTTACAGCGGGATTGTTGGTTGTTAGCCTGCGCTATCAGCTGCGACTGGTGTACGGCTACGGCGTGGTGCTGGCGCTTATCACAGCGGTGGTGGTGTTTGTCACGCTGCTGGAGCCGATTAGAACCGCGCTTGTGCTGCTGAACGAGCACGGCGTTGCGCTGCTGGCGTGGCTGGTGGGGATGGGCGTGTCGCTATGGGCGTTGCATCGTTCCATCCGCGTCGAGCCGACGATGCCGCTGGATGGCGTGTTTCCACGCGAGGTGCTGGGCGCGACGACCGCGCTCGGTATCTTGGTGGGGCTGCTGTGGCTCAGTGCAGAGCAGACCTTGTACGCTTTTGAGCTGGCGGGGCAGCGGGGCGCGCCACAGGCGCACATGCTGGTCTCGCTGGAGTGGACGGTTATCGGCGCGGGGCTATTGTTGGGCGGTGTGCGCCAAGCCATCCGCGCCTTGCGCCTGATGGGGCTGTCCATCCTTGGCTTTACTGTGTTCAAGTTGTTCTTGTATGATCTGAGCTTTCTGCAGATGCCGTATCGAGTGTTCAGCTTTGCAGGACTGGGGCTAACGCTGATTGGTGTGGCGTGGCTTTACAGCCGCTTCGGTAGGGCAGACCAGACGTCTACTCTATAATCAAAGTCACGCCCAGCAACGCCTCTAGCAGGTACAGCAACGCCATCAGCCCCCACGCCCCGATCAGGATCTGCAGAATGCCACTGTTGAGTAAGCGCAAGCCGAAGGAAGGCGTGGCTCCGCTGTAGGGGCGCGCCTTCCGCAACAACTCCTCGCCCACGCGAATGGCGTTCAGCAGCTGCTTGTCGGTGGGGGGCTTGGTGGTGGCAATCCATTGCAAAAAGCCGCCAAACGAACGCCAAAATAGCAGAGTGAGCAGCAACGCCATTAGTAGCCCGAAGTCGCGGGCGTCGCCTTCGGGTGCACCAAACTGAAACACCTTCGCCAAGCCCAAAAACAGCGCGATGCCCGCCACAAGGTTCGTGCCACAGCGCGGATGCACGCGGGGCATTCGCCGCACGACTTCTAGGGTCAACGGCTCACCTCGCTCAATGGCGTGCACCACCATGTGCTCGGCCGCATGCGTGCCTGAAATCGGCAGCATGCGCATCAGCAGCAGGAAAATCACAAAAATCGAACTGCGCAGCACCAGCCCCATCACATCCGAAAAAAGAAACCACTGACCTGCGAAAGGCGAGTTGTAGTAGCTATACAACGGTATGCCAAACTGCTGCTGCGCCCACCACATGCCGCCGATTACCAGCCAATGCGCCGCAAGGAACAGCGCAAACAGTAGGGCACCTGTGAGCATCAGTCCCAGTGTGCCTGCGCCCGCGCTCACCACACCGTTAGTCAGATAGACGCCCAGCGGGGTCGCCATACCACCGATCATGCCCACCTGGGGCAGGCTGATAGGGCGCGCCACTAGCCCTGCCAAAGTGATCACACCCACATAACGCCCCCACGGGTCTACACCAATAGCGGGTTGGTCGGTGTAGGCGAGTGTTTCGGCAGCTTCTTCAACAGGCGTGTCAATCGGAATGCGTAGAAAGTCGGTCTCCATCCAGGGGGCAACGGGTTCAAGCCAGTTGGCGCCACGCTGGAGTGCCTCACGCAAGCGTGTTTCAGTCAGCACACCCACGGGCATGCCAAACTCGATGATTGGCACCGCGCTTGCACCTCCCTGCGTCATCAGCTCTGCCGCTCGCAGCAGGCTGTCGTCGGGGTAGGCAGGGGGTACGCGCTGCAGCTTATCTGCCACAAAGATTTTCTGGTTCATGCTTGTGCCAACTCGCGGTCATACTGCAAATACCGATCGTATTCCAGCAACTCATACAGCTCCGCGCGGGTTTGCATCGCCTCCAGCAGGGGGGTTTGGGTGCCTAGCTGTTTGAGTGCGGTCAACACCTGCTCGGCGGCTTTCATCATCGCGCGGAAGCAACTCATTGGAAAAATCACCATTTTATAGCCCAGTTGGGCGAACTCTTGTACGGTGAGGTAGGGTGTCTTGCCGAACTCCGTCATGTTCGCCATCAGAGGCACGGGGATCGCGCGTGCGAAGCGGTCGAACTCATCCGGCGATTGTAACGCCTCAGGGAAGATAGCGTCAGCGCCCGCCTCCACATACCGTTTGGCGCGTTCAATCGCGCCTTCCAGCCCCTCAAGGGCGCGGGCATCTGTGCGGGCGATAATCACGAAGTTAGGATTGCTGCGGGCGCGCACCGCTGCTTTGATTTTAGCGACCATTGCCTCGGTGGGGATGACCTCCTTGCCTTCCAAGTGCCCGCACCGCTTGGGACTGACTTGGTCTTCAATATGCACGCCTGCCAATCCAGCACGCTCCAGCTGTTGAATCGCGCGTGCCACTTGGAGTGGCTCGCCGTAGCCTGTATCGGCATCAGCGACGGCAGGGATGCTGATAACGGAAGTGATGTAGTTACACACCTGCGCCATTTCAGGCAGGCTAATGAAGGCATGGTCTGGCAGCCCCAACAGGCTGTTCGTCACGCCTGCCCCTGAGATGTAAAGCGCATCGAAGCCGTGAAATTGCACCAGACGGGCGAGGGCGGCGTTGAACACGCCCGGCATTACCACGATATTGCGCTGCTCCCACAACAAGCGCAACCGTGCACCAGGGTCTTCTAACCGCTCCTCGCCCACCAGTGGAAAGTTCATTCGCCGCGTTTCCCCAACATCAAGATTTCTTCGCGCGTGAGGGTAATCACCTTGCGTACGCGCCAATAAGAGACCTCGCGCGTTGGGTTCTCCACCTCACGCCGCACTTCATCCGACACTTTAGCGTACTTGGGCACCTCAATCGGCGAAGGCTTCTCACGTACTTCCTCTAGGTAGCGAGCGTCATACATCCCCACGCCGTCTGAGCCGATGCGTGCCTGCACATTGGGCGAGGCATAGCGCGGCTCGAAGATAAACTCCACCTCATACTCTGGCGCCTTGAACGGATACATTTTGGGGTCTTTGCTCATGTCGATTTCGCGACGGAACTTCTCATCGCGCACCGCCAAGGAGTCTTGCATGTAGGTGAATTTCGGGTCTACCTCAAAGGTGAAGGTCTTGAGGGCTTTAGGGGTATAGTCGATGGTGCGCCCTTTGTCGCGCAGGATGACCGTTACGCGTGCGCCAATCGTGGGAATGCCCAGCCTGCCTTCCACCAACAACACGCGTGGGCGGATGACTTTCACTGTCGCGTCGAAGTCCAAATCAACTGGGGGTTGTGTCTCGGGGTTGGGGCCGTAGCGACGCAGAATGTCTAAGATAGTGTCCTCAAGGTTGTTTTGGCGCACATCGTAGAGTTGCGACGACTCCCAGTCTTTGTGGCGATTCTTTTCGGCATCCAAGAAGAGTTTCCCCCACCAATCCACAGCGTCGTCAAAGCGCCCAGACTTGAAGTAGGCGTGTGCCAGCAAGTGGCGACGAGCAGGGATCATATCGGGATACTCATTTGCAAGGCGCATCCACGGCACGGCGTTGGTGGGATCTTGGATTTTGTGGTAGTACATCCAGCCCATCTCAAAGTAAAGATCCCATACGGTGGGGTTGTTCTGGATGCCTTCTTCGAGGAACTTGAGCGCAAGCGGGATGTAGCGGCGGTCGGAGCGTTGCGACTCGTCGGTGAAGTTGTAGCCCATGTGCCACGCGCCCGTGGAGTAAACATCCAAGTTGTGGGGATCTAACCAAGTCACCAAGCGCAGCATGGGCAAAATCGCGTCGTAGTTGCCCGAGTGGAAAAAGCCGTCGGCACGCACCCACAGGATGGCTGCCAAAAATTCACGAAAACCCGCCACCGCCACTAGCAGTTGGTCGGGCGAGAGCCCAATCGGCGCGGCTTGCTTAGGCGCGTAGTTGCGCGCCCATAGCGGATAAATCCGCAACTGCAAAAGTGCTTGAACGATAAACAGCGCCAGTACAGCGACTTTGAGAGCCGTATAATTGCGCTTCATTCTTCCTCACCTCGCTGTATGCCTACATCTCGCGCTGGTTAAAGATCAACATACTAAGCACCAGCAGCATCACGATGTAGACAATCGCATACGCAATAGTTTGCACTGTGTATGCCACAGGGTCAGTGATGACTTGTTCAGGATTGATGATGGGGTTTTGCACATTGAAATTCGCGAAGTTAGGCAGGATAATCGTGAGAAGTTGCACGGGAATGCGCGTTATTGGAGTGACTTCAGGATTGCGTTGGATGGTCTCCAAAAAGCTGCTGAGCAGGTTGCCCAGCAGGAATACCCCGCCCGAAAGGAAGTAGTTCACCAGGGGCGAGACGAAGGTTGAGAAGAAGATTACTACTGCTGCCAGCAGCGAGCTTTGGAAAAAGAACATCAACAGCCCCGGAATGATGCGCCCATCAAACTCGCCTAAAGCAAGGCGCGTGGCGATTAGAAACACGATGCCCATCATCAGGTACATAAAGCCGAGCGTGCCAACCGCCCCAAAAAACTTGCCCAGCACGAACTGATAGCGTTGCACAGGCTTGGAGAGGATGGTGTAAATTGTGCGTCGCTCAATTTCGGTGGGGATGAGCCCCGTGCACATAATGATGGCGATAAAAGTACCTGCCAGCTGAATCACCCCAAAGCCGAAGCTAATAATCAGCGTGCGGGCGCCACGCCCACCTGCGAACGGTCCGAATGCAGGGCTGATGAGGATAATCAGCAGCGCAATTAGCAAAATCACGATGAGGATGCGTTTGCGCACTGCCTCGCCAAAAGTTGCCCCCGCGATTGCCAATGTTGCATTCATACGCTTTTGCCTCCTTGGATGGTCTCCACAAACAGGTCTTCCAGCGTGCGGCGATAGGGTTTGACGCTCACAATGTGCCCACCCGCGGCGCGCACAATATCAATTACGCGATCCACGGAGCCATCGTCGGGCTGTTCCACAATCAGGCGTCCGTCGTGCAGGCTGGCTTTGCCGCCTAATTGACGAATTGGCTCCAACACATTGTTGGTAACTTTGTCGGCGATAATTTCCACATAGCCGCCGGCGAGCAACTCCTCAATTTTGCCCAAGCGCACTAACATGCCCTTGTTCAGGATTGCCACGCGGTCGCACACGCGCTCCACATCCGAGAGCTGGTGCGAGCTAATGAACAATGTTTTGCCCTGATTGCGCAGCTCCAGAATCAAGTCACGGATATCGATGTGGGCGATGGGGTCTAAGCCAGCTGTTGGCTCGTCCAAGATGAGCAGCTCAGGGTCGTTGATAAGGCACTGCGCCAGCCCAATGCGCTGCAGCATACCTTTGGAGTAGGTGCGCAGTGGTTGGTCGGCCGCGCGCGACAGCCCCACGCGATCCAGCAACTCGTCAACGCGTTTGCTGCGTTCTGGCTCGGTGATGCCGAAGAGCTTGGCGTAGAAGGTGAGGATTTCACGCCCCGTCATATAGTCGTAGAAGTAGGGGTTTTCGGGCAAGTAGCTGATTTTGTAGTGGTTTTTGGGGTCGCCTGCAGGCTGCCCCAGCACATACGCTTCGCCTTCTGTGGGGTAGATAATGCCCAGCAAGATTTTGATGGTTGTAGTCTTGCCTGCTCCGTTGGGACCCAAAAAGCCGAAAATCTCGCCCCGATAGACCTCCAAGTTGAGGTTTTTGACCGCCTCTACGGGGTGTTTGCTCCACAGCCCCGAGTAGCGTTTCGTCAGATTCACGGTTTTGATGGCTAAATCGCTCATTACTACCTCCTATGATGACGCGAGTGTGGCACAGATTATACCCCTTGTGGAACTCGTACACCTCACGAAACCCGCACGATGGCGGAGAATGTCGTCGCGCCAGTTTTTGGCACATAAAGCAAGTCTGCACTGGCTACCGCGTGTGCGATTGGGCTCGGTGCACGTAGAGACGGGTCAACTTGTGCGCTCAGAAGTGATTAGAGTAGGCTCGGCAGGATGGAGCAAGCGAAGAGAAAAAATCCTAATTGATGTTGGTACAGGAACGCACGCATGATACGCCGTATCTGCCACAGGAAGGGCGTGTTGTTACGCGGGCGCGTTGGGAGGCGTTTGCGCAGCGATTGCGGGCGCACTTGCGTTTTGCGTTAGGGCTGATGCCTGAACTCACGCCTGCGCCCTTACGCGCGCTTCGCGCCGAATCATACCGGGGGGCGGGTTTTCGGGTTGAGCGATTCGCACTGGAAACTCTACCCGGCTTCTACCTCACTGGTAATCTCTTTGTGCCAGAAACCCCTGCGGGCAAGCGTGCTCCGGCAATGTTGCAGCCTCACGGGCACATGTCGGGTGGTCGGCTCAACAAGCCCGACCTCTTGCGGGCAATCGCATTAGCCCAAGCGGGCGTCTATGTGCTCAGCTACGACATGGTGGGCTACAACGACCAATTTCAGCTTCCTCATCAGGGCGAAGAGCCACTGGCATGGCGACGCTGGAGCTTCAGCCGCGCAGGGCTACAGACTTGGAACAGTCTCTGTGCCTTTCAGTGGTTGCGCTGCCAGCCCGAGATAGACGCTGAGCGTATTGGTTGCAGCGGCATATCAGGCGGGGGGACGCAGACCTTTCTGCTAAGCGCGGTGGAGCCACGCCTGAGCTGCGCAGTGCCCGTAAAAATGGTCTCCAGCACAATGCAAGGGGGGTGTATCTGTGAGAACGCGCCGTTGCTACGCTTGTTTGCTGGCAACCCAGAGATTGTTGCACTCACTGCGCCGCGCCCGTTGCTGCTCATTTCCGATTCGGAAGATTGGACGCGCGATAACCCTGAAGTGGTGGCTCCGTATCTGCAGCGCGTTTATCGCCTGTTGGGGGCGGAGGCGCAGTTTCAGTTTGCTCATTACAGCGAGGGGCACGAGTGGGGCACGGCAGCACGGCAAGCATACTATGCGTGGATTGCCCATCTATGGCGATTGCCGCGTGTGCCGAAAGACCCGTCTGTATCGCTGGAGGTGCTTTCGCCTGCGTTGCGTGTCTGGGGCGATGAAATACCTCAGCCGGCTGACGCTCCTACTAACGATGCGGTGTTTAGTCTCTATCAGAAACACGCGCGCGAGGCGGTTGCCCGCTGGAGGCGCTCCCGCCGCTATGAATCCGAGTTGCGTGAAGCAGTTCTCAGTATGTTAGGGTTGGAGCAGGTGCAGGATGCCCTCAACGATGCGATTCCAGAGGTATGGCGCGGTGCGCTAGAGATGCCGAAGGCAACGCGCTGCGTTGTGGCGTTTGGGAGCGCCAGCACTTCGCGCTACGAACGCAAGGGCTATCGCGTGTTGCGCTTACCGGAGCTGCCACGCCCAGAGGCACGCACAACCTACGCCTACGCAACTACCTACAATCTGACGCCTGATACAGCACGCGCCCGCGCCCTTGTGGGGTTGTTGCTGCATCTCAAGACGAAAGCGAGCCGCCTCGCTGTGGCAGCACAGGGGGAATGGGGCGCTTTGTGTGGGTTGGCGTGTTGTGTGGCACAGGTTCCATTGGAGGGGCAAGGCGTGGCGGAGTCAACGCCGCTGGATTTGCCCGGCTACGAGCGCATTGGTGGGTGGAGCAGTCTCCAGCTGGTGATTCGCAGTTGATTGTATGACCGGAGTTGTCGCTGGATGAGATTCCGCACCTGCGGCTTGGGGTGAACGGACGGCATGCCCTTGGGCAAGGTATCCTACTGTCGCGTATGACTACGAGCGTTGCCCAGCGTACACTGTTTTGGATCTGGTTTCCGCTGGCGTTGAGTTTCACCTTGATGATGCTGGAGGCGCCCACTACCAACGCGATTTTGGCACGGTTTGAGGAGCCGTCGGTGCAGATTGCAGGGTTTGGGGTGGCGTTGGGATTGTCGCTGCTGATTGAAAGTCCTGTGATTATGTTGTTAGCGACGGCGATTGCGCTGGTGAGCGGGCGCGAGTCGTTCTTTGCGGTGTTGCGCTTTGTGTTGACGCTGATGGTTAGCCTCACGCTGTTGACCGCTCTGGTGGCGTTCACGCCTGTATATGACTGGATCGCGTTTCGCCTGCTGGGGCTGCCCGAGCGGGTGGCAGCAGCGGGGCGCGCCGCGATGCAGGTGATGTTGCTGTGGACGGCGGCAATTGGCTGGCGACGATTTTTACAAGGGGTATTGGTGCGCTACGGGGGCGCGAAGTTTGTCAGTTGGGGCACGGCAATCCGCTTGACAAGCATTTTGGGAGTAGGCATCGGGCTGTTGTGGTGGCATAGGTTGCCGGGTGCCGTAGTTGGTGCATGTATGGTGATGGCAGGAGTGGTCGTGGAGGCAGTCGCCGCCACGCTGTTTGCGCTGCCGGTGCTGCGCGAGCGCGTGTTGCTTCATCACGAGAAAGGGGCGCCTCTCACGCAGCGTGCGATTTGGAAGTTCCATCTGCCGCTGGCGGGCACGACTTTGATGACGCTGTTGGTGCAGCCGCTTACGGCAGCCGCATTAGCCCGTTTGCCACAGCCTGAGTTGTCAATCGCGGCGTGGCAGGTGGTGTTTGGTTCGTTGCTGGCGTTGCGCAGCTGGGGCTTGGCGTTGCAGGAAGCCAGCGTGGCGGCGCTCCAGCAGTCAGTGGAGCACCGCGCGCTGGTCAACTTTGCACACAAGGTAGCGCTGGGCACGACGCTGGCGCTGAGCGCACTAGCTTTCACCCCCCTTGCGACGGTGTTCACGAGGCAAGTGCTGGCGCTGCGCGCAGAGTTGGCGGTGCCTGTGCAACAGGGATTGCAGCTATGCCTGCTGCTGCCTGCGCTCACCGCCTATGCCTCCTACTTGCGCGGGCGGCTCATCGCGATGCAGCGCACGCCTGCTGTGTACTACGGAATGGCAATCAACCTCGTCGTGAACGCACTGGGGCTGGCGCTGGGCGTGCAACTGGCGCAGATGGCGAGCGTGCAGGCACCCAGCGGCTCGCTGGCGGTGGCAGTCAGTGCCTTTCAACTGGCAGCGTTGCTGGAGGCGGCATACCTCTACTGGCGAGTATCTGATTAGAAAGAGACCGCCTCTGTGTTTGGCGCCATTTGAATGTCTATGACGCGCGGCTCGCCGCGCACCACGCCTTCAATCCAGTCGTCAGGCACCTTCATGCCTGCACGCGCGCTGTTACGCGGGCATACGTACACAGTCACGCCCTCCTTGATGAGCTGCTGAAGTGTTTTTCGCGCGTTTGCCAGCTCATCCTGAGGGGTTTTCTTGCTCGCCAATTTGACGCCACGCGCAGTCAGGTGAATAACCACTTCATACCCGCGCTCACGTGCGCGAGCAGCCATATTCACACCTGTTTCCACGCGCCACGGGTCATCGCTGATGATATACACATAAAAGGTGCCAGGACGCTTCTGCGTTTGCGCACCTAACCACAGTGCACCGACGACAACAGCCAACAACGCGAGAGCTAACCAGCGCGTGTATCGCATCGTCATGCCTCCTCATTACGGTTAGAGGACTTCACGCTGGTAAGAGATTCGAAGCGCGCACATCCCAGAACTGAAAACGCTGGAACAGAGAATCACCGAAAAATCTTGGCTTCTTGTGGGGGATTGCTTGCAGGAATCGAGAAAGTTGTGCTATAATTGCGGGTACTACCTTATTTTCGCGTGGGTGTGCCTATTGTGCTACTCACAGAGATCAGAGGAGGTCAGCCATATGCGCGTCGGCAGAGGGTTTACGCTGATTGAGTTGCTGGTAGTGATCGCAATAATCGCCATCTTAGCGGCGATTTTGTTCCCGGTGTTTGCGCAGGCGCGTGAGAAAGCTCGCCAAACCTCGTGCCTTTCGAACCTGAACCAGCTTTCTAAAGGCATCCTTGCCTACATGACCGACTATGACAACTACATTGTGCCTTCATTTGTGACCAGCGTGTGGGATCCGTTTACGACGCCGCTCACCAACGACAACACGCGCATCTGGACGGTTGTGGTGCAGCCGTATGTGAAAAATAAGGAGGTTTTCCTCTGCCCGAATGTAACCGAGTCGGATGCGCGTTATGTGGAAGCGTGGGCGGACAACCCTGCGCAGGGCATTTATGGGCGTGGCTGGCTACCCTATGGGATGAACATGGGTGTTGCGGGCAACTGGTTCTGGCGTCGTGGCGGCGAGACCATTGCTCGGATGGTGCCCAACACCGCAATGATTAAAGAACCAGCGCGGATGGTGCTGCTTGCCGACTCGTATTCGGGTCCCACAGGTGCTCCATACAACTGCCGTGGCTATGTGGTGGACAACCTGTGCGTGCATGGGTGCTCTGGTACAGACCCGCGCTTGGGGCAGGGACCGAACCCACCGTGTGCGCCTGCAGCGGTGCAAGCGGGGCTTGTGGGGGCTACTTACGTTTCGCTGGGACCGCGCCACCCCAAGTTTGAGGGGGTGACGATTGCCTTCGTGGATGGGCACGCGAAATGGTTCCCTGTGAAGGCAGTAGTGCCGAACCGAACTCCTGCTCAGCTGCCCCAACAGTGCGCAGGTGACGCGAACCTGATTCGCGATGCCAACGCAGCTGGTTTGCGCTGGGTTCTGTTCAACGACTGCTTCTGAGGAGGGTGCAAGGCGTGCAGGTCTTTCGAGAGAAACCAGCGGTTGCTTGGGCGTTGCTCGTGTTGGCACTGCTGGTGCTGGGCGCAAGCTTGTACTTCACCTTTGGGCGGCGCGCAGCCTCGCCGTTTGAGGATGCTCCTGTCAGCTCGCCCCAGCCCACGCAGCCCGTAGAACCACCATCCCAAGACCGCGAAGCCACAACCATTCTTTAGGAGGGTGAGCCAGATGCGACACAAGCAGGCATTCACACTGATTGAGTTGTTGGTCGTTATCGCTATTATCGCAATCTTGGCGGCGATCCTGTTCCCGGTGTTTGCGCGGGCACGCGAGTCGGCGGTGCGTACCTCGTGCCTCAGCAACATGAAGCAGCTGGGGCATGCGGTGCAAATGTACATCCAAGACTACAGCGAGACGATGCCCGCCGCCATCAACCCTGTGCAAGGTAGTCTCAGCTATCCCAACTACGCGCTGGGAGGCGGTTTCGAGCAAAATCCGTGGCTGCGCACGACTGCGTGCTTCCTGACGCGGGCTATTCCTAACTGCACTCGACCCATTGCTTGCGCCACCAGTGGAACTGTTCAAAGCCTGCTGTTTGTACCGATTGGGCAGCACGCGGTAGGCGGGCAGAATAGCAACTCTTGGATTCAAATCGGGCAGGCGCGCTTTCCCTTGCCACTGACGGTGGACGCTTTCGATCCCTACATCAAGAGCAAGTTCCCACCCGAAATAACCCAGCGGCGCACTCTGGATTATCGCGGGGTTTGGCGTTGCCCTGCCGACCAAACCGTCGTCTACGCCAATTCGGCTGGGAGCATCTGCGAGTTGACCTCTGCGTCGCACTACCTATTCTTGGGACCCTCGTATCTGTACAACACTTGGCTTATCTACAACTACACTGATGTGTTGCGTGGCGGCAACTATATGCAGTGGACACTGAAACCGCGCACGATGGGCGCAATTGCCCGTCCTGCTGAGATTATCGCGTTCTTCGAGTCCTACGGTGGCTGGCACGGACGCGATGACTTAGACCGCCCTTACACCGTGAATGTGGTGTTTATGGACGGGCATGCCAAGACACTGAACTTCCGCCAGTTCATTGACCAGCACCCGCGCGCAGCAGGAAGCGGCTGGGCTGGCTTCCGTATGCGCCTCAACCAAGACCCAGAAGCAGAAGACCCGAACGCATAGGCACCTGTGCCTTCAAGAAGCAGGAACGCCTCCTGCGCTGGCGAACTATCACCTCGTGGGAGGCGTTCCGATGTATACGGCATGGGAAAAGCTCACTCCTCGTGAACGACTGCGACTGGCGATACTCTATCTCGCCTCAATTACGCTGGCGTGGCTCTTGGGCTTTGGCTGGGGACGCCACGCGGTGTCAGTGCCGCAGGACAACCAAACAGCAGCTTCAACCACGGAAGTTGTAGATTTGACGCAGCCTTCGCCTGCGCCAGAAGCCGTGCAGACAACACCGACCGAACCCACAACCCCTCCCCCTGCAGAAGAGGTAGTGGTGCATGTGTCGGGCGCGGTGAAACAGGCAGGAGTGTATCGCTTGGCAGCAGGCAGTCGCGTAGCGGACGCCATCGAGCAAGCAGGGGGAGCAACGGCAAACGCCGACTTAGAGTCCCTCAATTTGGCGGAACCGCTTACTGATGGGCAGAAGGTGCATGTCCCTCGCAAGGGTGAAACACCCCCTCTTGCCGCTGCGGCAACTATGGCACCGCCCACACCACGCACAATGCAGACATCGCCGCGCGCAACCGCCCGCGCGTCGGTACAGTTCCCCATTGATCTCAATCGAGCAACTGCCGAACAGCTGGAAGCAATTCCTGGGGTTGGCCCCGTGCTGGCGCAGCGGATTATTGAATATCGTCAAGCCAATGGACGGTTCAACTCGGTGGACGAGCTGTTGGAGGTGCGCGGCATCGGACCGAAGCGGTTGGAACAACTGCGCGCCTACGTGGTCGTGCGCTGAGTAACCTAATAGGTTGCGACTCAGGTTGGTACTAACTCCGCGCTGAGGTAGGAATTTGTGAGGGTGCGTCGAACCAGCTCGCCATGCGAGGGAAGGTATTTCTCACTTCGGTTTTCTGCGTGTTTCTGAGTGGCGTTCCTCTGAGTGCACAGTTGCCCGAACCCCGTTTAGAACCGATTGTGGGGGCGCGTATGCCCGCCCTCAGCCCCGACGGTAGCCGGATCGCCTTTGTATATCGTGGCGACATTTGGATTGCGCCTAGCACAGGTGGACACGCGGTGCCTCTTACACGCCATGTAGCCTATGATGCCTATCCGTTATGGTCGCCAGATGGCAAATGGATTGCCTTCGCAAGCGTGCGCAACGGCAACTGGGATATTTTTGCGATACCTGTACAAGGGGGTGCCCCGATTCAACTGACTTTCCATGCCCAAAACGAGATCCCCAGTAGTTGGAGCCGAGATGGGAGATTCATCTACTACAGCGCGTCCTACGATTCGAACAACCCCGCCGTTGTGGAACTGGAAGTTGCTACCGGCAAATTTCGGCGGGTGGCAGAGGATTACAATGCCATAAACAGCCCACAGATTTCGCCTGACGGCAAGACGCTTATCTATGGCAGGTATGGTTTTCCGTGGTGGCGTCCACGCTACACTGGCTCTGCAGCAATGCAAGTTTGGGCGATAAACTTGCAAACTAATGAACGGCGACGCCTCACAAACGATCAATTCCAACATTTGTGGACACAGTGGCTGCCAGACGGAAAAACATTATTGACGGTTACTGTCGCCGAGAAGACACCCGACTCGCCGCGTCTTGGCGAGCGGTTGCCTGTGTTTCAAGACAATGCACGACGCACGCCGAACCTGTGGCTAATTGATGTGGCCACAGGGCGCAAGCGACAGCTCACGCAGTTTGTGGGCGGGGCAGTGCGTTTTCCAAGCGTGGCGTATACCACGGGCGATATCGCATTTGAATATGAGGGGCATCTGTATCTGCTGAAAGCGGGACAGCGACAGCCCCAAAAGTTGAGCTTTTTTGCCAGCCAAGACGATGCACAATCCATGCGCCAACGCGAACTGCTCACTTCTGGAGTGGAAGAAGCCGAGCCGTCGCCAAACGGTAAGCAGTACGCCTTTCGCTTGCGCGGCGATATCTGGTTGATTGATGTGGAAAAGCCCAAAGCCACGCCTGACAAGCGCAATGCAGAGTTTGCCAAACGCCTCACAGACTGGGCAGGTAACGACTCCGACTTCGTGTGGTCAAAAGACGGCAAAACACTGTACTTCACCTCCGACCGCAACTACTATCAGCAGGTTTACGCACTAAACTTAGACACATTAGAGGTCAAACGCCTGTTTGATCGCCCCGCGGATGTTACCCGCCTTAAGCTCTCACCTGATGGCAAGCAGTTGGGCTTTTGGGTCTCTGGTTCAGACGGTGGGCTGTTTACGCTTAGCCTTGAAACTGGCGAAGTGAAGAAGGTGCTGCATGAGCCTGGCACGCACTGGTACGGCTTGGGTGGGGGCGATTTTGCGTGGTCGCCCGATATGCGCTGGTTGTGTGTGCAGCGGCGTGCGCCGTACGGTGCGTGGAACCTGTGGATTTTGCCCGCGGACGGTTCGGGGACGCCTGTGAACATCACGCGCTTGAACGCCTTTCACGGGCAACCAGCGTGGTCGCCCGACGGGAAGTACCTGTTCTTTTTCAGCAACCGCGCGGGGAGCGCATTGTACGCGCTGCCGCTCACGCGCGAAACCGCCCGTCGTGACGACAAAGATATCCAGTTTGAGAAGCCGAAAGAGGGTGAGCCGCTGGAGGTGAAGATCGACTTTGAAGATATTGACCAGCGCATTCGACGGTGGAACAACCAAGCGCCGCAGGCTGACCTAACGGTTGCCAGTGACGGCAAGATTTACTTTATCTCGGAGGGCGACATTTGGCAGGTGTCGTTTGACGGCAGTGAAAGCAAGCGGCTCACTTCGGGAGGCGGACACAGCGCGCTGCGCGTCTCCGAAGATGCTAAAAAGCTCTATTTCATCCGCAACGGTGAGCTGTTTGTGATGAATCTTGCGGCGAATAACCGCATCGAAAAGGTGGAGTTCAAGGCGGACTTTGAGTTTGATGCGATGGCATTGCGGGAGGCAGCGTTTGTGCAGTTTTGGCGTGCCTACGAGCGCGGTTTCTACGACCCCAGCATGCATGGGCGCGACTGGGTGGCGATACGCGAGCGGTATCGTCCGCTGCTTTCGGGCGTGGGCGTGCCTGAGGAGTTTGGGATGGTGCTTTCGATGATGGTGGGCGAGTTGGAAGGCTCGCACACGGAGGTTTCGCCGCGCTCCAGCGCGACCGTGCGTAGTCCCAACACGCCGCATCTGGGCTTTACGATTGACTACAGCCACCGGGGGCGCGGCTTGAAGGTTGCCGATGTGCCTGAAGGCTCGCCCGCGTCGTTCCCTGACACGCGCATCTACCCAGGCGAGTATGTGCTCAAAATCAACGGCGAACCTGTGCAAGCCAACCAGCGGCTGTGGCAACTCATCAACGACAAGGGCGACCGCACTTTTGAGTTTCTGGTAAACCGCATTCCCAGCGAGGAAGGAGCGCGCGTGGTGCGCTACAAGCCCCTCAGTTCAGCGGAGTGGAGTGAGCTGCATTATCGCAACCGCGTGAACCGCCTCCGTAAACTGGTCGAGGAGCGCACGAACGGGCAGGTGGGCTATGTGCATATCCGCGCGATGGGCGCCAGCGACCGCGAACGCTTCGAACGCGAGTTCTACGAGTACGCGCAAGGCAAAAAGGCGATGATTATAGATGTGCGCTTCAACGGCGGAGGCAATATTGCCGACTCGCTGGTGGACTGGCTGGAACGCAAGCCCTACGCCTACTATGTGCCGCGTGATGGGCTGCCGAATGTTGGACCGCCCCTGGCAATCGATATGCCGATGGTGGTGCTGATGAACGAACGCAGTCTCTCTAACGGCGAGATGTTTCCGTATGCGATGCGCGCACGCAAACTGGCTACGCTGATTGGCTGGGAAACGCCCGGCTATGTGATTTGGACTTGGAGCCTCAGCTTGGTGGATGGCACGGGGGCACGGATGCCTCAGCAAGGCGCGTATCGCATCGACGGTTCCAACATGGAAAACAACGGCGAGAAACCCGACATCGCCGTGTGGCTCTCGCCTGAAGACTGGCTCAGCGGACGCGATCCACAGCTGGAAAAAGCGTTGGAGGTGCTGGGGCGCACCATCCGCGCTGAGACACATCCGCCCACTCAATGAGACGGCACTCTCGACTGTGGACACAATCGCTGGGGCAGGTTCCGAACCTGCCCCTTCCTCTTGGAGCGGGCAGAGTAGAGGACAAGATAACTCCAGTTGCTCCGTGGGTGAGACTCCTCGCCTTCGGCTCGGAATGGCAAGCACGAGACGCCCATCATTCTGAGCGCAGCAGGGAGTCTCGCCCACGCAAAACGGATAGGCAGCAACTTGGGTAAGGTATCCTTCTCTCAGGTTGCAGAGTTTCAGACGGGAAACAAACTCGTTCATCCTAAATGCGTGAGGTGTTCGTAATGGCGAAAGTGTTGCCACATCCCAAGCGAGGGAAGCGCAAGCTCACGGAGGAGGAGTTTATGCGCCTACCTGACGACGGGCGTAAATACGAGCTGGTAGACGGGGAGGCAAAGGAAGTGCCAGCCAGCGTAAAACACGATGTAATCGGGGTGGAAATTGCCACTCGGCTCAAACCGTTAGTGGCGGATATCGCGTCTGTGGCGGGTTCTAAGGCGGGTTTTCGGATGGTGTCGGGCAACATTCGCTCGCCCGATGTGTCGGTGATTTTCAAGCAGAGCCTGCCCGAAGGCAAACTGCCTGAGGGCTTTGGCGACCGTGCCCCTGATATCGCGATTGAAATCGTCTCGCCCCACGAGGATATGCCCGACCTGATGCGCAAAATCGGGGAGTACTTTGAGTCGGGGGCGCAGCAGGTGTGGTTGGTGTTTCCAGAAGATCGGCGGGTGATTGTGTACAACTCGCCGTTTGATACGGTTGTGTTGCACGAGGAGGACATTCTCACGACGCCGCTGGTTCCGAACCTGCAACTGCGCGTGGGCGAGTTGTTTGAGCTGTAAGCTTAGACGGCGTGGATGAGCCGCAGGAGAACAGGCGCGGGGTTTGGAAGGGGGGGAGATTCCTCGCCGCGCTTGGAATGATAAAGTCGGCTTGGTACAAGTGAACTTGTCATTCCGAGCCGAAGGCGAGGAACCTCGTAAGTAGCCACTTGGGTTAGGTCAGTCTAAGTCCATCAGCTCGTCGGTTTGTGGGTTGCCGTCGCGGTCGATGTTGCCCAAGTTGCGCTGGCGGTGAGGAGCGAACTGTTCTTCAGTGCGCAACACGGGTTTGAACGCTTTGGCGTGCCCATCGCACCAGAGCACATTGCCCATCCCGTTGTGCCTGCCGTGGAAGGTGGGATTGTTATAGGAGGGCGGTTCGAGGTAGCCTGTGCCTTCAAACACGGGGGCACCTGCGCCCCAAGTGCGCCACTGCGCCACATCAGCTATCCACGCGGTCTCGGCAGGGGCGTTGATACGCGCGGTAGAGATGCCAATCGGTGTGTAGCGTGGCGGTCCTTGCATCGGGCTGAGGTAGGCATAGTTATAGCCGTAGCCGAGCAGCCAATATTGAAACGAACGGTTCTCGCGGAATGAGGGGCACGCCTTGATTTCCGCGTTGCGCATGTAAGGATAAAGGAAACTGCGCGTGGTATCCACACGCTGGTTTGCGTAGTCGACATAGCCCCACCAGTAGTGCGTCCAATCGTCATAGGCGAAGGGGAACAGGTAGCCGTCGTAGTCTTGGACATACATCAGCCCAGCTAAGCCGATTTGGCGCAGGTTGCTAAGGCACGAGGTTTGGCGCGCTTTTTCGCGCGCTTGGGCAAACACGGGGAACAAAATCGCCGCCAAGATGGCGATAATCGCGATGACCACCAACAGCTCAATCAGTGTGAAGCCGCGTGTGCGGCGCCGAATATCGGTTCGCTGTAGCATCGTTATTCCCTCCACATAGGTGTTGCACTATGTGGGCGGGACGAAATTGCACCCAGGGGCAGTCGCGAGCAAGCGGGGGGAATGAGAAAGCCCCCTACCGCGAACTGCTACGCCCTGCGCGCGCTCTTTCGCCCAACCCGCGAGGCGAACGAGCGAGACACGGCTGGATCGGTCTTCGGGCTTCTGGATCGTCCTACTTGCGGCGCCTTCCCAGCGTTCGCCAGTGGCATTTGTGCCGCGTTCGTCCCCAGTTACCGCTGCGCGTCAGCGTCGGATTTGCACCGACTTCCCGTGCATCCAGCCGCCGCGAACTCGTTAGCCAAAGGTGGCGGTATTATACCGTGCTGATGACCATCGCGCAAGCGGTGCAAGTGGTGGCGGAAGCCCTTGCTGAGGCGGGCATTGCGGAGGCGCGGCGCGAGGCGGAGGTGCTGGTGGCAGCCGCGTTGCGCGTGGAACGCGCCTATTTGATTGCCCACGCCGAGCAAACGCTGGCTACCGAGCAACTGCAGCGTGTGCGCGGTTGGGCGCGTCGGCGTGCAGCGCGCGAGCCGCTGCCGTACATCACGCACCGCGTGTGGTTCTACGGCTTAGAATTGTGTGTGGGGCGCGGGGCGCTCATCCCACGTCCCGAAACAGAGCTACTGGTGGAGCGTTTTCTCAGTTGGGCACGCCAGCAGACCTTCAAGGAAACCCCTATTTTGATTGACGCGGGCACGGGCACGGGAGCAATCGCGATAGCGTGCCTCACGCGCGCGCCACAGTGGCTGGGCGTAGGCATTGATCGGAGCCACGCTGCGCTGCGCATCGCTGCGCACAACCGACGCCAGCTCGGTCTGGAGCCGCGCCTGCTGCTAATGCAGGGCGACTGGCTCCGTGGCATTCGCCCGCATTCAGCGCACGCAATATTGGCGAACCCACCCTATGTGCTGCCTGACGAATGGGACAGCCTTGCGCCCGAAATTCGGCACTATGAGCCGCGTGGGGCGTTGCTGGTGCCCGCCGAAGACCCACTACAGCCGTACCGAACCATCGCGCTGGCAGCGTTGCAAGTGCTTTGCCCGCCCGGCTTGCTGGCGGTTGAGACCAGCCCGCGCTTGGCACCGACGCTCGCTGAGGCATTGCAACGCTGGGGCTATCCGAACCCTCACTTGGAGCAGGACTACAGCGGGCACCTGCGTGTCGTGTGGGCAACCATCCCATAGGTATAATCCCAGTTGCTATGGCAATACGCCGTGCACCGGTGCAATCGCGCTCGCGTACGGCGAAGCCCCAGACCGCCCCGCGCCCCTCTCCACCCGACTTGCAGGAAGTGGAAGGTTCTCTTGAAAACTTGTGCCGCTTAGACTTGCCTGAGGAGGATGGTGAGCCGTTGTGTTTCGTACCCCTGAGTATTTCTGGTACGACCCCGACACGGGCAAGGTGCGTGGCTATCGGTTGGTCGGAAGCAGCTACCAGCCGATAGAACCGAACGAGCACGGCTGGCTGTAGAGCAAAGTACTTCAAGCCTTTTCGGGCGTGTGGACATGGATACGGCGCCAGCGTGAGCGCCAGTGGCTGCGCTTGTGCGACCACGCGGGCAACTTAGTGCTTACCTATTCCGAACGCGCGGAACAGACCCAGCAGATTGCCGAGCAAGCCATGCAGGTGGCAACGCAGGAACGCCAGCGGCGTGAACAGCTCGAGGCGGGGTTGGAATGCCTCAAGGCGAAGTTGCGCACGCATGGCATAGAACCCTGACCACGCGTTAGGTACAATCCAAAGCGTAGGGAGGTTGACTATGCCTATCCGAATCGGCATTAATGGCTTTGGTCGCATCGGACGCCTCACGCTGCGCGCGATTCGCGAGCTGTACCCCAACGATTTCGATGTGGTGGCTATCAACGACCTCACCGACGCCCACAGCAACGCCCACTTGTTCAAGTATGACACGACTTACGGCATCTACAAGGGCGAGGTGAAAGCGGAGGAGAACGCGATTGTTATTGATGGCGACCGCATCCGCGTGTTTGCCGAGAAAGACCCCGCTAACATTCCGTGGGGCGATGTGGGCGCGGATATCGTGGTGGAAGCCACCGGTGTGTTCACTGAGGCGGAGAAGGCGGCTGCGCACCTGCGTGGCGGTGCCAAGAAGGTCATCATCACTGCTCCTGCAAAGGACGAGGACATCACTATCGTGATGGGCGTCAATCACGAGGCGTATGACCCCAGCCGCCATCACATTATCTCGAACGCTTCGTGCACTACCAATTGCCTTGCGCCCGTGAGCAAGGTGCTCCACGAAAGCTTTGGGATTGAGCATGGCATTATGACCACCGTGCACGCCTACACCAACGACCAGCGTATTCAAGACCAGGTGCACAAAGACCTGCGTCGTGCCCGCGCAGCTGCCGCGAACATCATCCCGACTTCTACAGGCGCAGCGAAGGCTATCCACTTGGTGTTGCCTGAGTTGAAGGGGCGCATGCACGGGATTGCGCTGCGCGTGCCCACGCTGACCGTGTCAGTTGTTGACCTTACGGTGACGCTGGCACGCCCGGCGACAGTGGACGAGATTAATAACGCTTTTCGCCAAGCCGCTGAGGGTTCGCTCAGGGGTATTTTGGGCGTGACAGACGAGCCGCTGGTGTCGATGGACTTTCGCGGCGATAATCGCAGCGCGATTGTGGACTTGCCCTCCACCATTGTGATGGGCGACCGTTTGGCAAAGGTGATGGCGTGGTACGATAACGAGTGGGGCTACTCGTGTCGCGTCGCCGACCTCGCGAAGTACATCGCCAGCAAGGGGTATTAGGCTCCGCGTGGCTGCGGTATGCGCCGTGGGGTATCCTCACGGCGCACCTACTGCTGGCGCTGGCATACAACCTTGCCACGCCGTTTGGCAACAACGGCTACGCCAACACGCCCGACGAGGGTGCGCATTTTCAATATGTAGCGTTCGTTGCGCGCGCGTGGCAGTTGCCGCGCTTTGAGGGCTACGAAGGCGTGGGCTATGAAGCACACCAGCCACCGCTGTACTACTTTTTGGCGGCGGTGTTTTATCACCTGTTTGGGGGCGCGGGCAAGGGCGTGCGGTTGCTTTCTACGCTGTGCAGTGCAGGCGTGGTATGGCTGGTGTGGTTGAGTTTGCGTCGGATTGCTCCCGAACGGCCATTGCTGGCGCTCAGTGGCATGGGCTTTGCTGCGTTTCTGCCGATGCACATCGCCATTGGTAGTGCGGTGGGCAACGATGCGCTAACAAATCTGTTGTTTGCGGGCGTGCTGTACGCTTTGTTGGTGCAGTTCACGCAGGGTGCGCCCAAAACGCCGCTCCACGCGCTTTTTTTGGGTGGGCTGCTGGGGCTGGCGTTGTTGACCAAAGCCACCGCCGTGATGTTAGTGCCCGTGGTTCTGCTGGGGCTGGTGTGGGGCGCGCGTTTGCAAGGGCAGTCGTGGGGCGGGGCACTGCGCGATGCTGGCATTGCGCTGGCGGTGGCGGCGCTGCTGAGCGGCTGGTGGTTTGTGCGAAACGCCGTGCTGTATGGCGACCCGTTGCTGCAGCGCACTTTTCTTGAGGTGTTCAAGGGCACGGCGAAGGCGGAAGATTTTCTGCAGCAGGGCGCTACTTGGGGACAATATCTGCAGTTGGTCGCCGACTGGACTTTTCGCAGCTTTTGGTTTGCTTACGGCACACCTGCCACTGCAAGAACAGGTTTGCCCAACTTCCTGCCCGACAGCGTTTATTGGGGCTTGGGCGCGTGGATGTTGGCGTCGCTGGTGGGCTTGGTGCTGCGCTTGCGCGAACGGATGCCCGTAGGGGTACGCGCCTGGCTTGGACTGAGTGCGTTGGTATTCGCGTTGGTGCTGGTGGGCTTTGCGCTGTTTATTCGAGTGTTCTTCCAAGCGCAGGGAAGATACTTCTATCCTGCGCTGATGCCGATTAGCGTGTTTTTGGCGCTTGGCTGGGAGCGACTTTTTCCAGAGGCGCGTCGCCCGCTGGCACAGGGCGGGTTAGTTGTTGTATTGGCGTTGCTAGCAATAGGATGCTGGCGCTACCTCCAGTAAGAGGAGAAATATGGAACAACCCTCTTGGGGATAGCGATGGCTGGCAAAGCGAAAAAGCAAGAAGCAGGTGGCGAAGATGGCAAGCAGGGCAAAAGCCCGATGCTGATGATGATTATTGTGTTGGTGGCAGGGTTAGCGGGCGGTGTGTTTGCAGGCAAGAACTTTATGGCGCCCAAAGCGCCGCCACCCCCCAAACCACCCACCGTGGGCAAAACGCTGGATCTTGGCGAGTTTGTTGTGAACATAGGCGATGAGGCGTACCTAAAGGCAGGCGTCGCGCTTGGCCTCAAAGAGGGAATCGACCCCAAAAAACTGGAGGAGGAGACTCCTGCCTTGCGCGATGCGGCGCTGATGGCGTTCGCTGGCAAGACCGCCTCTCAACTCAACTCACTGGAAGGGAAGTACAAAGTCAAAGAGGAGATTCGAGAGCGTGTCAACGAGGTGCTGGAACGCAAAACCCACGAAAAAGAGAGCGTACTGGAAGTTTACTTCACGCAGTTTGTGACACAGTAGCGTTTAGCAGAACGTTCTATCCTTTTTGGTGCGACGCCATTCGTGGCGTCGTGCGTTGGTGCAACGGCAGGAAAGCCGTTGCACCAGTGGTTGCTGGTGGGGACGCCGACGCTACAGGTTTGGTGCGACGCCATTCGTGGCGTCGTGCGTTGGTGCAACGGCACGAATGCCGTTGCACCAATCGTGGTTGTTGGAAGGGATGCCGACGCGATGCTGTAGCCCGCACTGGCGGGCAAGGCTTGCATACGAACGGCTTCAGCCGTCAGAGGGTTCACACAACAGACTCACGAGTTGCACAAACCTCAAGCGACACTTCCTCCATACGCTTTCAGGAGCCGCTTAAGGTTCGGCTATTCGTGGCTGTCGGGGGTGTACCCGTCGTAAACGGGTAGGAATTGTCGCCACGCTTCGCGGGACATCGCCTTCGCGTATTGCGTGAGGCTGAGGTATGGCACGAAGTGTGGACGACGGGGCTTGCGCAGCAGTTTCATCCCAGCTTGCTGCGGCGTGCGGTCGCCCTTCATCAGGTTGCAACGGCGGCAGCATGCGACCAAGTTTTCCCAGGTGTCGCCGCCGCCCATACTGCGCGGGATTACGTGGTCAATCGTCAGGTCGCGCGAAGTATGCCCGCAGTATTGGCAGGTGTAGTTGTCGCGTGCCAGGATAGCACGGCGGCTCACGCGCACCTTCGGCATGGGGCGCTTGACCATGTAGCGCAAGCGCACCACCGACGGTGCTTCGAACCCGCCCGAGACCGTGCGAATGTAGTGCCCGTTGGTCAGCACCACTTCCGCCTTGCCTGTGAGAACCATGTTCACAGCGCGGCGCATCGTGCAGATGTTCAACGGCTCGTAGTTCTGGTTCAAGACCAATACCTCAGCCATAGTGGCGCAGCCTCCTCAGCCCCAAAATAAACAGGGGAGCCACACGCACCGACTGGCGCAGGCTCCCCGATTCGTGACGCAAGAAAAGCACGCGGTACCGGTAGCGCCCGCGCGTGCCGAACCAGGAGCCTGTGCTCCATCGCGACCCGTCGAAGCCGTTCAGTCCGTGCGTGAGCATCGCTGGTATATTATAACCGATTGCGTGTGCGAATTGCAAGCGTTGATGGCAGGGCTAAGCATAGCGCTGGCTATACTTTGACCTTTTTCCAGCCGCCGTGTTTGAACAGAGCAATCATCAGCAGTCCGCTGAAGCCTGAGCTGAGTGCCATCGCCCACCACGCGCCGACAGCATCCCACCCGAAGCCCAACGCCAGCAGGTACGCCAGCGGGATGCGCACCACCCACTGCGTGATGAAGGTTGCCATCATCGCCTTGAGCGAGTCGCCCGCGCCTTGCAGTGCGCCAGCCAAAGTCATGCCAAACGCCAGCAGCGGTTCGGTAAGCGCGTTGATGCGCAGATAGGCAACCGCCAGCGCCTTGACCTGTGGGTCGCTGGTAAATAGCCCTGCAAACTGCTCGGCAAAGAGGTAGAACACGATTGCCATCGTGGTCATTACTGCGCACGATTGCCAAGCAGCTGCCCAGCCGAAGCGTTCGGCAAGCCGTTCGTTTTTTGCGCCTAATGCTTGACCAACCAGCGCCGAGGCAGCGATTGCAAACGCAAAGCCCGGCATAAACGCGATCGACTCAGCGGTCAGCCCGATCGGTAGCGCGGCGACGGCAGCTGTGCCTGCTGCAGTGGCTGCCAAAATGCCTGTGAACATCACTGAGCTGGTGGTGTAGATGAAAGTGCGCGCGGAAGCAGGTAGCCCGATGCGTAAGATTCGGCGCCACCAGTGCCAATCCGGCAGGGCGGGGAGGGCTAACTCGCGGCGGGTGCCGAGCCACTGCTGAGCCCACAGCATGAACGCACCTGCCCATAGCGAGAGCGCCATCGCGATGCCCGCACCTTGAATGCCCAAGCGGGGAAAGCCAAAGTTGCCGAAAATCAACAGGTAGTCGCCCACAATATGCACCGCAGTTGCCACGATACTGGCATACATCGGAGAGCGTGTGTCACCCAGCCCGCGGAAGGTGCCGCTCAGCCCCATCATCAGGAAACTCCCAGGCGCGCCCAGCAGCGCCAGCCACAGAAACTGGCGTGCCTGTGCATCCGCGCCCGGTTCCAACCCATACCAGCGGATAATCTGTGGCAGCAGGAGATAGCCCAGTAGCGTGAAACCTATCCCCAACGCAAACGCCAACCCCAACGCTTGGCGAGCAGCCGCGCGCAAGCTCGCTTGATCGTTTGCACCTGCCATGCGCGCCACAATCGCGGTTGCCCCCGTCGAGACCGCCATCGCTAGCGCCATCGTGAGAAACAACATCTGGCTGCCCACGCCTACCGCCGCCAACGCCTCAGGTCCCAGCCGCCCCACGAAAATCCGATCCAAGAAGCTGTTGAGGGTTTGCACTACCGAGGCAGCCATCGTCGGCAGAGCGAGGCGCCATACGGTCTGCGCTACTCGGTCTTCCCGAAGTAGCTCCACACGCGTAGATGTCAACGCTGTTTTCATACGCACACCGAACCTATAACCGCGAGGGTTAGTTTGCAACGCTGTAAGATTATAGCACTTGCAAGCAGCAGCGCGTGTTTGCGAGCAGCTTGCAGCTGGGCGACCTAGCTAAAACGCAGGCGATTGCCCAAGGTTTTACCACTTTACACCAGTTGTTCTCTCTACGAGATTCCTCGCCTGCGGTCGGAATGACTAGGGTTTGTCGGTGCTGCTCTGTTTGGTCATCCCGAGTGCAGTGAGGGGGCTCGACTGTACCGCGTCAGAGATTCCTCGCTCCGCTCGGAATACCAAGCTGGGTACGCAAAACCTGGGATGTGCTGTACCCGTATCTGAGGTTCGGCACGGTGAAAGAGTATGTGGCCATGTGAGAGCGGGTACTGTTTACCTGATCCCACTTCTGTACTTTGAGATCGCCCGAACTTATGCGTTGTTTCGCTCGCATGCGCAGGCGATGTAGTGCAGCGCGAATTGACCCACGCGGGCGTCGCTGGGAAAGATTCCCCGCCCCGCTCGGAATGACGGATAGCGTTTGAGCGTGATATTTATTCCGAGTCAGAGGCGAGGAATCGCTACACTAAGCGTGAGTTTGGGCTTTACTGGCTGCAGTTGCCGGGCGCGCGTCCTTGTGAATCGCGCCGATTGATGCATTCGTAACACCAAGTGCCGTTGGCGCGTTGGCGTGCCACGCCCCACAGGCTGCGCTGCCCTTGATAGGGGCCCACCTCGCCCACTTCGAAAGTGCGTACGGTCTTGTTGTCCAGTGTGGTGACGGTGTTGTTGGGCGGGGGCACGGGGCGTCCTTTTACGGCGCGGGCATGCCCATCGGCGAAGTTGGCATTCGCTAAGTCGTTATGGCGTGCCTGTAAGTACGAGTTCAGCGAAGGCAATGGTCCCAATGTGCCGTCGTATACCATTGAAGTGTTTGCAGGGAACTCCAGCTGTGCCTGCGACACCACAGGGTTTGGTGCCAACACGCTTGGGATCGAGCCGTTCTCCAACACGCACCAGTTGAAGATGTAGCCCGTGTAGCGGAAGCCCTGCAGGGAGCACAGCGGTCGCCCCAGTGGCGCAAAGCCCGTTTGAAGGTCTAAACCCGGACGATCTGAAGGGCAAAAGACGAGGTCAATGTTTTTGATATAGGGGAACAGCGCGTGATAGAGCGTGTACAGACAAGGCGACCCGTTTGGCTCGGCAGCTAAGTAAATGCTCATGGGGAACCGCTCATCGTAGTCGTTGATGTATTGCATCACTGCCAAGCCGATTTGCTTGAGGTTGTTGAGGCATTGGGTCTGACGCGCTTTTTCGCGCGCCTGCGCAAACACTGGGAACAGAATCGCCGCCAAAATGGCGATAATCGCAATCACGACCAACAGCTCAATCAGCGTAAACCCGCTCCTTCGCATAGTGCGAATTAGATTCATCGTTTGCTATGATTGTTCCTGCCATAAAAAGTACCAGAAATGGTAAAATCGGAGTGATGGGGAGGCATCGGCTGCGGGCAGGCATTGCGAAAATCGATATTACGCCCGACATTCACCGGATTAGGATTCAGTTAGGTGGTTATAACGCGCGGTTGAACATGCCCCCACGGGGCGTGCATGATCCGATTTTTGCGCGTGTGCTCGCGTTGGAGTGGGGCGGCAGTCGTGTGGTGATTGTCTCGCTGGACCATTTGTTGGTGCCATGGAGCCTCACGCGCAGTGTGCTGCAGGCGACTGAACTTGCTCCTGAGCAGCTATTTATGGGCGCCACGCACACCCACTGTGCGCCCGACTCGATGGGGCTGAACGAGCGGATGCGTTTTCCGTTGCCAGGGGTGGGCACTTTTACGCCAGAGTTTTTGGAGTTCACAGTGGAGCGTGTGGCGCGTGCGGTGCAGCAGGCTCTGGAAAGGCTCAAGCCCGCGCAAGTTTCGTTGAACGCGGCTCGATTGCCGAATCTCAATCGCAATCGGCGCGGGCGACCGCTGGTTGACCCCACAATGACTGCGTTGCGTGTTGCGCGTGCCGATGGTACGCCTTTTGCCGCGTTGATTGTTTATGCTGCACACCCGACGATTTACCCGCATACGATGATGGAGGTGTCGGCGGAGTTTCCGGGCGTGGTGCAAACGCGCATAGAGCGCGCATTAGGGCATGGAGCAGTGGCGCTGTTTCTCAACGGTGCCTTAGGCGATGTGTCGCCTGTGGCTGACGAAGGGCGCGACGCTCACGAGCGCGTGCAACGCTATGGCACAAAGTTAGCCGACCACGCTTTGCATCTGTTGCGCAACGGGACGCCGATGCTTCCAGTGTTGCGCGCATACCAAGTGCAGGTGCCACTGCCCGAAGCGCGCCCGCATCCTGCGTTTTTGGAAACCACAGGACGGGAGTACAAAGTGCCCAAATCGCTTCTGCAACAGTTAGTTAAGCGACTTATGCCCGAAACTGCTCCTGTGAGTGCGGTGCGCATTGGTGAGCTGGTGCTGGTGGGCTTTCCGGGAGAACCGATTAGCTCGCTGGGGCTGCGCACGCGCGAAATCGGGCGTGAGTTTGGCACACGATATGCCACACCTGTCGCCCTTGTGAATGACTGGATCGGCTACATTCTGACACGACACGAGTACTTCAAGGGCAACTACGAGGCGACGATTTCGTTCAATGGTCCCGATGCAGGCGAGGTGATTATGCAAGGGGTGCGGGCAGCGCTGCAAGCAGTGATGCGATAGTTAGCGTAGCAGTGTTTCCTTGAACGCCTGAATGTGCTGCTGCAATTGTGGTCCTCCTTTGACTTCGCGTAGTACCTCGCTCACGTAGTCAAGGAACGCGGCGTAAGCGTGTGCCCACTGGCGGTAGAGCGTGGCTAATCGGCGCTCTGCTTCGGGAGGTAGGTAGGGATAGATAGGGCGCAGTTGTAGTTCGTGGAGCTCATGTTCGCGGGAGAGCAGAGCTTCTTGCATTGTGGCGCGTGCCAAGTGGTAGGCTTGCACGAGTGCATTTGCGCGAGCAATCGCCGCTTGCACTGCTGAACGAAGCGACTCTGTTGTGTCGGGCGGCTCCATAGGAGCGCGACTTACCCCAGTGGGCGCAGCGGCAGAACGCCCACCGGTGCTATCGGGATGCAAGGCAGTAGTGCCGTTGCTCTCGCCGTTGGGATAGGTGTCCGTTGGCTCGGGGCAGGGAGCCGCCTGCGGGGCGGAAGGTATGTTCTCGCGTACGGCGTGTTGCTCGCGCTGGGCTTTGAGCACGCCGCTTTCAATGGCGTCTTGGATAACGACCTGCCGTCCGCGCAAGTAGCCCCCAACCAGTGCTGCGGCGATAAGTGGAACGCTCACAAGGATTGTTGCCAGTGCCAAGAGCTGGGCATCTTTTGCCCACGCAGCGGGCAGTAGCCAAATCGCAACTAATATCAAGGCGATAGGTACAAGGATGGTTGCCATCAGTACGCTACCGCCCAGCCACGCGGCGCGTTTTGCTTTTGTCGCATCCCAGTCGAACAAATAATATAGTTCGCTGACGGCACGGCTGAGGCTCCACACCGCGCGAAACCATATTAGCCCGAGCATAATCCCTGCGAGACTGGCAATCCAGAACGGCAAGGTGTACCATGCTCCCAGCGGTTCGCCCAGCGCAGTTAGCAGGATCTGTCCAAGCGCCAGCCCCAACATCACGGGCGCGCCCCGATAGAGCCACCACGGCAGCACAGGAGTTTGGTCGCGGGGCAGGCGTAAGGCTTGGGCAGCTTCGGCACGAGTAAGTGGCTCGAGCGGTTTGGTTGGCTGCTCAGGCGTTTCGGGCGCAGTGAATAGTAGTGATAGCGCGTGGCGTCGGGGTGGGGGTGTGCTTTGAGGCGACGGCTCGGGGGTGAGACTCCCAGCGCTGGGCGCGGGGGTGGAATTGGTTGGTTCAAACTCCAAGTAGCCTTCAGCGTTAGAGCGCAACCGCAGCCCCGCGCGCGCTGCCTGTTCGTGCGCCTCAACTTGCGCTTCAGTCATTGCTTGGCGGAGCCGCTCGAGCTCGGGCTGCCACTGTTGGCGGATTGCCTCGATGGCTTCCAGCAGATGGTCGCGCCGCTTAAGGACTGTCTCGTTGTATTCCTCGTCTTGAGCCCGTTGCTGGGCATAGCGGCTCAGTTCTTGCTCGCGGGCACTGACGTAGTTCTGATATGCGGTGCGCACCGTCTCGTATTGCACGCGTACCAGTTCTGCCTTAGGGAGGCTCACGCGGCGCAGCGCTTCGTAGAGCGTTGCCCACTCGCTCTGCTCGAAGGGTACATCGCGAAAGACGGGTTCGCGCCCGTCCCACGAACCATTTGTCCCGCTACTGCTAATGGGTCCGTGCATGGGCGGCTCGCTCCTACGCTCCCTGATTATATCCGAAAGGAATGTTGGCGTCGATGACAAAAATGGGCTATAATAGCACAGATTGACCCCGAGAGTTTTTGGGGCGACAGGAAGGAGGCATACGATGAGGTGTATCACAGTTGTAGTGCTTGCAAGCGTACTGGCACTTGGTTCTGTTGGTTTCGCGCAGAAAGGGCAGGCAACCGACAAACCTGACCCCTCGGCAAAGCCCCCTATTTCGTTGAAGGGCGCTGAGCCTGAGCTATATGTCAGCCCCGTGTACTTGGGTCCTCGCGATCCGAGCCAGTACACCCCGTATTCTGGGTTTTTCCCCGCTTCGGATAGCACCGCCACGATTGATGTTTCGAACACGCCCAGCTATGACGGTTTCGGCGCTGCCTGCAATGTGCGCGTGGTAGTGCCTGTGCCTGGCGGAAAAAATCAGTGGTCGGGCGTGGGGTGGCGGGTGCGCCTCAGTGCGTTCTCGCCCAGCTACCTGTCTGAGATTGCTGTGGCTGTTACGAATGTGAACGGCGAGGGATATGTGATTCGTCCTGGCGCAGGCGATGGGCGCGCTGGCAGTGGTGCGTACTCCAGCGGCGGGATCCGCGAACTTTGCTCTTTCTATCGTGTGCCCCCGATTGACCTGCCTGACGGCAATCTCTATCTGGAGTTCTTCGAGACATTCGATGACGCGACCGGCTGTGGTCAAGATGGTAACTGGGACAGTGGGACGCTCACTTTTGCGTTTACCAATGCGGCGCCTTTTGACGGACATACGGAAGTAGGGGATGCAGGCGACCTGCCTGAAACTGCCCAGGCAACCCCTGCAGGTCCGCTGCGTGCCATTCGCGGGCGCATTGGGCCCAACGATGTAGACATGTATGCTATTTTCATTACCGATCCTCAGCAGTTCTCCGCGCGCACCGTTGGCACCTGCAACACCGCGTTGGACACACAACTGTGGCTGTTTGACGCCAACGGCCGAGGTATCGTGTTCAACGATGACAATGGTGGAGCGCCCCAGTCGCTGATTGACAATGCGGCGGGCTGTATCCCTGGCCCTGGGCTGTACTACTTAGCCATTTCGGTGTACAACCGCGACGCCGTAGGCTGCATAGGAGCACAAATATGGGCGGACACGCCGTTTAACGCGATTCGTTGCCCTGATGGTGACGAAGCAGCCTCGCGCGTGAGCGGCTGGACGGGTAGCACAGCGGCGACAGGTACCTATATTATTGAGCTCACAGGTGCCGTAGGTGCCACACCAGGCGACCCTGACGATTGTCCGCCATTGCAAGGCTGGGACGAGTTCGCGGATGGCGGGGGAGACGCAGGGGATTTACCCGAAACCGCCCAGAGCACGGGGAACCAGGTGCTGCAGGTGATAATAGGGCAGCTGGATGTAGATGATGTGGACATGTTTGCCATCCAGATTGATGACCCGGCAGCCTTTTCCGCGACCACAGTCGGCGGTGCAGATTTTGACACGCAGCTGTGGCTATTTGATTCCAACGGCAAAGGGGTTGTATTCAACGACGACTCTGGTGGTCTCCAATCGCGCATTGATAACTCCACGGGTTGTATCACCCAGCCGGGCGTGTACTATCTGGCAATCTCGCGGTATAACCGCGACGCCGTGGGCTGTGATAGCGGTCTGATTTGGAATAACTCACCGTTCAGTACCATCCGCTGTCCTGACGGCCCGGAGTCGACCTCGCGCGTGAATGGGTGGACTGGTAGCACACCCGCTGCGGGTCAGTATCGCATCTTCCTGACAGGAGCGCGTGGAGCCACGCGCGGCGACCCTGACGATTGTCCTTCGGGACCCCCCACCCAACCGTGGGATGAGAACGCCAACGGCGGCGGTGACGCGGGCGACCTCGTAAGCACTGCTCAAATCGTTTACTCGCCTACGGCCACCGCCTGCGAGACGCGTGTGAACCCCATCACGGGCTATAACGATGCTGATGATGTGGACTTGTTCGTCATTTGTATTACCGACCCTGCGAATTTCGTAGCGTCCACCATTGGTGGGGCTACTTGGGACACGCAGTTGTGGCTGTTCCGCTGCGATGGTACGGGCGTTGTACACAACGATGACACGGATGGCTCGCAATCACGTATTGACAATACGCCCGGTTGTATTACTGAGCCGGGCATCTACATTCTCGGCATCAGTCGCTACAACCGCGACGCCGTGGATGCAAACGGGCAGCTGCTGTGGAACAACACGCCGTTCACGGGCGTGCGTTGTCCCGATGGTCCCGGCGCAGCAAACCCTGTTGCGGGCTGGACTGGCACCACCTCAGCAGGGGGTCCGTATACCATCACCCTGCGCGGAGCCTACTTCGTGAGCCAAGGCGGGTGCCAGCAGACACCTAGTTGCGATGGCGATGCTAACCGCGATGGCGTGGTGAACGACGCCGACCTGCTAATCGTGCTGTTCCAGTTTGGGCAGTCGGGCTTCGGGCTGCAGGGCGATGTGAACAACGATGGCACGGTCAACGACGCTGACCTGCTGATCGTGCTGTTCAACTTCGGCTGCGGCTCGTAGGCTTACACTGGGCTGACCCAAGGCGAGCGAAATCGCCTACCCACTTGCAGGGCGCGGACATCCCGCGCCCTTCCTTTAACCGCAAGCGTTGCCAAAACTAAAGGGGCAGGCTCAAAGCCAGCCCCTTCGTGCGAAGGCGTTCCACCGAAAAGCGACATTAGGTGATATGCACTTGTTCCAACACGGTCCAGCCACTTACGACAGGGAGATCGTTGGCGAATTTGACACGCGGGCGGTTGCGCCACGGGTCAATGATACCAATCGCTAAGCGATACTGCCCTCGCGGCAGGGTGATAGCGGGCGATACAGTGGTAAAGCTAAACGCCCCGGGCAGCCATCGCCGAATATCGACGGGCACCCTCCACTGAAGTACGGGCTGGTTTGAACCATTGAGCAGCGCCACTTTCACTTCCCAAGGGTAGTAGAATGGTGCAACGCCTTGATTTTCGCCAGAAAGTGTCAGCTCCACTCGTTGCCCCCGGCGCACTTTGGGGGTCCACTGCAACCTGTCAAGCCGATACTCGTAGCCCATGCGACGCACCATCCAACGGCTGTGGTTGAGGTACGCGCTGTTGCTGTTATGGTTTTCCAGCGCGGGACAGTAAGGACCGAGGTAGGTGAAGTGTCCGCGTTCCAACATCGTGCGGGTGAGGTTCCAGTCGGTCGTGAGTAGGCGCAGAGCTTCGTTGGGCACCATCTCACCGCCGATGCAGGCGACTTTCCAGTTCTGGTCGCGCCCTGCGCGGCGCAGGGTAGGTAGAAAATGCCACTCTTCGCCCCCGTCGGTGTCTTCGGGAAACATGTCGTCATGGTAGCCCATCCACGGGTGTTGCCCCAGATAGCCGTTTGCCGTGCGTGCCTGTAGGATTTTGTTGGGGAAGGCGGCGC